>DASVZX010000085.1:0-3371 GCA_036391435.1 Anaeromyxobacter sp.
GGACGGTCTGCCACGCGCCGGGGGGCGCCTCGGCGCCGCCGGGCTGACCGGGCGCCGGCGCCCCGGTCGCCGCCGGCGGCAGCCGCATCGCCTGCGCGCGCCGCCCCTCGCGCACGAACGGCACGCGCAGCTCCGGGAGCCGCTGGCCGGACGTGTCGGACAGCCTCGCGTCGAGCTCGAGCGCGTCGAGGTCGTCGGCGGGCACCGGGAAGAGCAGCAGGATCGACGCGTCGCCGCCCGGCTCGAGCGTGCCACGCGTGAACGCGTGGCTCGGGACGCGCGGCGGGCCGCCGTAGGCGACGTAGGGCCCCCACCACGGCCCCGGCCCGAAGCCGCCCCAGCCCCACCACCCGCCGTACGGGCCGCCCCACGGGTAGAGCGGCGGCCCCCAGGGCACGAGCGTGTACCCTCCGTACATTCCGGCGCGCATCGGTCCGAGCACGCGGCGGACCTCGTCGGTCGAGAGCGCCTCGTAGCGGAAGCCGCCCGGCACGAGCAGCGAGAAGCTCGCCGGGCGCACCTGCACCCCGCGCGCGCTGCCGTTGTGGATCGCGACCTCGATCGGCGTGAGGGTCTGCTCGAGGTCCTCGGCGTCCCGCCACGCGCCGGGCCGGACCACGATCCGGATCCCGTCGGCGAACGCGGTGCCCGCGGACCTCTCGTTCGCCACGGCCTGCGACGGGTCGGCGGGCCGGAGGGGCGGGAGCGCGCACGCGGCGCCGACGAGGAGCAGGACCGCAGGGAGGGGGTGACGCATGGAGACCTCTGCCCATTTCTAACCCCGGACGGCCCGTCCGGCGCCCTCGCGAGGTTTCGCACCGCCAGAGCATCCCGGGCGGGCTCCTATCCCCGGATGGGGGGTCGGCGTCCCCCTGGCAGGTGATCTAGCGTGCGGTCGTGTGCCCCGTTGGGGAGGGGGAGACCATGACGACCTACACGTCACGAGTGACCGTCGCTCTCGCCGTCGCCGTGCTCGCGGCCTGCGGCGCGGACCGCTCGACGGCGACGCGGCGCTACGCGGTGCTCTCCGACGCCCGCTCCGACGGCGCTCCCGGCTTCTACTTCCTCCCGCCCGTCGCGCCGGAGCCGGCGTCGAGCACGCCGAACGACGCGGGGCTCTCCCCCGTCGTCGAGATCGTCGCGCTCGACGCGAGCGCGACGGTGCTCGCCCGGTTCGAGGGCGACGCGATCCGGAAGTCGGGCTCGCACGACATGGCGCTCTGGTCCACCGGGCGCGACGCGCCCGTCCCCGGCACGACGTACCGGATCCGCGTGCTGCTCGACGGGAAGATCCTCGGGTTCGCGGACGCGCAGACGGCGGGGAACGGCAGGGAGCTGCGCCTCCTCGCCTCGAACGAGGTCTTCGGGCTGACCGGCAGCCGGAGCGTCCCCATCAAGTTCCGGATCCAGGCCGGCCCGCCGGAACTCTGCAAGGACGTGGTCTGCGGCGCGCCGACGCAGTGCCAGGCCTCCGTCGCGTGCGATCCGGCGACCGGGGCGTGCATCCCGACCGCGAAGCCGCCGGCCGCGAGCTGCGACGACGGCAATCCCTGCACGACGGGAGACGCGTGCGACGGCGAGGGCGATTGCCTGGCGGGCGCCGGCCTCGTCTGCCCGGGCGCCGACGCGTGCAACGCGCCCGCGTGCGATCCCGCGGCCGGGTGCGTGAACCATCCCGCCGAGAACGGGACGAACTGCACGACGAGCACGGGCGGCGCCGGGTACTGCCTGCTCGCCCCCGCCCTCGGCCGCTCCGTCTGCATGTCGGTCGGCGCGGGCAAGCTCTCGCCCTGAGCGCCCCGGGCGCGCTTCACGCCCGGGAACGGGCGCATCGAGAGGAGCTGCGACAGGCCGAGGCGAGCGTGGCGCGACGGCGCGCGCCGCCCCCCGCGTTTGCGCCGATCGCCCCGGTTCCGTAGCATCGCAAAGGCCATGCCCACCGAGCGCTTCCGGTTTCGCGAGGACGTCCTCCGCGCCGCCGCCGCGCGCACGCGGCGCCGCTTCTCGGCGACGCTCGTCGCGACCGCGGCGATCGTCGCCGCGATCTGGTCGGCGGCGCTGCGGCCGAAGGGCGCCGGCTGGGGCACGCTCGCGTTCGCCCTCTCGCTCCTGCTCGCCCTCGCGGCCGTCTCGCTCCGGCGCCGGATGCGCCGCCTCCACGCGCGCTTCGGATCGTTCGAGATCGCGCTCGACGAGGACGCGATCGCGCGCCAGGTGGCCGGGTTCGCCCCGCTCCGGATCGCGCGGGCCGACGTCGAGAAGATCGGGGAGCGCGCGGACGGGATCGTGGTGCGGGCCCGGGGCGGCGCGGCGCTGCTCGTGCCGAGGGACGTCGAGGGGTACGCGCGGCTCCGGGAGGCGCTCGCGGCCTGGGGAATGGGCGCCGCGGCGGGCGGGTAGAGCCGGCGGCGCTACAGGCGGACCCTCGCCGTCGCGTAGGTCGAGTCCCCCTGCTGCGAGGGCGCCGCGGTCGGCGGGCGGGCGGCGCGGAGCCGCTCGCCGTCCGGGGGCGGGAGGCCCGGCGACTCGTCCACGACGAGCACGGACACCCTCGCGTCCCCGCGGAGCGCCACCTCGATCTCCACGCCCCCGGGCGGGAGCCCGGCGCACGCGTGCACGCGGTGGCCGCCCCACCAGCGGGTCACCTTGGGCGCGGGCGCGGGGACGGCGACGCCCTCCATCGCGAACGAGGCGAGGTCGGCGGCCGGCGGAAAGACGAGGTACGCGCGCGGCGCGCCGCGGGGGGACGACAGGCGGGCGCGGATGCGGCGGAGGCCGCCCTCGCGGGCGACGTCGAGCACCTCGAGCCGCGGCGCGGCGAGCCCGCGCGGAACGGCGGGGGCGACGAAGGCCGGCCGGTTCGGCGACCACTCGAACGGGCGCGTGGGCTCCGCCGAGAACGGCGCGGCCGCGCGCAGGGACGGCGGGAGCCGCCCCGTCTCGGTCTCGACGAGCCAGCGCGCCTGGCCGGCCTCCTCGTGGAACGCGATCGTCACGCGCTCGGGGGCGTCGGGCGTCGCGTGCGGGAGCACGGCCTGGACGGCGACGAGCGCGACGCCGGCGGCGGCGAGCGCGGCGGCGGGGACGAAGCGCGCCCGGCCCGGGCCACCGGCCGCGAGAGGCGCGAGCGGGACCACCGCGAGCGAGACGAGCGCCGCGGTGCCGGCGGCGGAGGCCACGCCGAGCAGGTGAGGGAGGAGGTACGCGAGCGGGAAGACGACGGCGCCCGAGACGAGCGCGGGGACGAGCGCGGCGACGGCGGGCCCGACGTCGTGCCGCCGGCGCGCCACGGCCCAGCCGATCCCGGCGGCCCCGGACGCGATCGCGGGGAGCGCGCCGACCTGGCTCGCGCCGGGGAGGGTGGCGGCGAG
>DASVZX010000086.1:0-12008 GCA_036391435.1 Anaeromyxobacter sp.
GAGGGCGGTTCCTAGGGTGCACCCGTTGCGGAGCAGGGGACACTCCTGCTACTCGGGGGCCGTGCGGGTCCTCGCCGCCACGGCGGTGCTGCTCGCCGCGGCCTGCTCGCGCGGCGGGCCCGGATCGGTGCACGTGGTGTCGGTCCGTGTGACGGGCACCGCGTTCGGCGACGCGCTCCACGAGGCGGGCGTGGACGACGCCACGCTGGAGACGGCGGGGCGGCAGGGGCTCGCCGGCGCGGGCTTCCGCGCCGGGGAGGGAAAGCGCCCGCATCGGGCCGAGATCTCCGTGACGAGCGTGCGCTTCGTCCCGCCGGAGAGCCTCGGCGCGTCGCCGCGCGTCGAGGCCGCCGTCGAGCTCGCGCTCTCCCCTGCGGAGGCGGGAGGGGAGGGGGCCGTCCGCGAGACCGGCAGCTCCGCCGTGGCCGTGTCCGGAGACCTGCGGCAGGCATGGCGCACCGCGATCCAGCGGGCCGCGCGCCAGGCGGCGGAGGGGCTCGCGCTCTCCTTCTCGGAGGACGGGAAGACGGTCGCCGCGCTCATCGCGGACCTCTCCTCCGAGGACGCCCGGGTCCGCGACCACGCGGTGCGCGTGCTCGCGGACCGCAGGAGCCCCGCCGCCGTGCCCGCGCTCCTCGAGCGGCTCAAGGACGAGGACCGGCGCGTCGTCCACCGCGCCATCGGCGCGCTCGCGCAGATCGGCGACGAGCGCGCGGTCCCGCCGCTCATCGAGCTCTCCCGCTCCGGCGATCCCGCGCTCACCGCCCGCGTCGCGCGGATCATCGGCGACATCGGCGGCGCCGAGGCGGAGGGATACCTCCTGACGCTCGAGGCGGGCCACCCGGATCCGCGCGTCCGGACGGCGGCCCGGGAGGCGCTCGCGGACCTCGAGCGCCGCGCCGCGGATCGGAAGGGCTCCGTCGCGGCGCGCAAGTGAGCGCCGGTCCCGCCCGGCCGATTTCCGCTAAGATGCGCGGATCATGAGACTCCGGACGCTCCTGCCGCTCGCCGCGATCGCCTCCGCCTGCGCGCGCGCCCCCCTCGCGCCGCCCGCGCCCCCGCAGGCGCCGGCCGACTACTACCCGCTCGCCGTCGGGAACGAGTGGGTCTACCGCGACGCCTCGCCGGCGCTCCCCGCCGACCGCCAGGGCACGAGCCGCACCGTCCGGATCCTCGAGCGCACGAAGGACGGCTACTGGCGCGACAGCGCCGGGGCCGAGCTCCGCGCCGACGCGGACTGCCTGCACGACCGCGACCGGCGGCTCCTCTGCGCGCCGCTGGCGGCGGGGAAGTCCTGGTCCTCCGTCGTCTCGGTCAGCTCCACGGAGCGGTACGAGATCGTGGCGGTGGGCGAGAAGGTCGCGACCCCGGCGGGGACGTTCGACGGCTGCGTCCGGGTCCGCGCCCGGAACCGCGCGTCGCCCACGAACGAGCTCGTGAACGAGCTCACCTTCGCGCCCGGCGTGGGGCTCGTCCGGATCGAGACCGCCGCCGTGCTGGGCGGGAAGGTGCTGCCGCAGGCCCGCTTCCTCCTCGAGCGGTACCGCGTCGGGAGGCGCTGACCGATGCGCGAGGTCGCGATCGGCATCGCCGGGTTCGGCACGGTCGGCGGCGGCGTCCTCTCGATCCTGCGCGGGCACGCGGCCGTCATCGAGGCGCGGCTCGGCGCCCGGATCGTCGTCCGCCGCGTCGCCGTCCGCGACCCCGAGAAGGACCGCCCGGTCGGCGTGGAGCGGAGCCTCGTGACCACGCGGCTCGAGGACCTCGTGGACGACCCGGCGATCGCGGTCGTCGTCGAGCTCATCGGCGGCGTGGACCAGGCGTTCGCGCTCGTGAAGGCCGCCCTCGAGCGCGGCAAGCACGTCGTCACGGCGAACAAGGCGCTCCTCGCCGCGCGCGGCGAGGAGGTCTTCCGGCTCGCCCGCGAGAAGGGCGTGGACGTCTACTACGAGGGCGCGGTCTGCGGCGGCGTGCCGGTGATCCGCACGCTCCGCGAGGCGCTCGCGTCCGACCGGATCACGGCGCTGCACGGGATCGTGAACGGGACGACGAACTTCATCCTCACGGCGATGGCGGAGCAGGGCTCGGCGCTCGCGACCGCGCTCGCGGAGGCGCAGCGGCTCGGCTACGCGGAGGCGGACCCGACCCTCGACGTGTCGGGGGGCGACGCGGCGCAGAAGCTCTGCGTCCTCGCGCAGCTCGCGTTCGGCGCGCGGCTCTCGCCGGCCGACGTGCTGACCGAGGGGATCATGGAGCTGTCGCCGGAGGACTTCCGGTGGGGCAAGGAGTTCGGCTACGCGCTCAAGCTCCTCGCCATCGCGCGGCGGATCCCCGCCGGCGGGGACGGCCCCGACGAGCTGGAGGTGCGCGTCCACCCCGCGTTCCTCCCCGCGGGCTCGCTCCTCGCCGGGGTCCGCGGCGCCATGAACGCGGTGCTCATCGAGTCCGAGGCGCTCGGCCCGTCGCTCCTCTACGGGCAGGGCGCCGGCGCGATGCCGACCGGCAGCGCGGTGGTCTCCGACATCATCGACCTCACCCGGAACATCCTCGCCGGGAGCCCCGGGCGCGTGCCGCTGCCGCCCGCGACGCCGCGCGTCGCGCTGCGCTCCCACGGCGACGTGCGCTGCGCCTACTACCTGCGCTTCTCGGTCAAGGACGAGCCCGGCGTGCTCGCGGGCATCGCCTCGCGGCTCGCGAAGTGGCGCATCTCGATCGCCGCCGTGCAGCAGCGCGAGCAGAGCGACGAGGGCAAGCCGGTCCCCCTCGTCATCCTGACGCACCGGGCGCGCGAGGCGGACCTCCGCGCCGCGATCGCCGAGATCGACCTGTCGCCCGCGACGGTCGCCGCGACGCGCCTCGTCCGGATCGAGAGCGCGTAGGGCCCGCGCCATGGTGACGACCGAGCTCCGCGTCATCTACGGCGACACCGATCAGATGGGCGTCGCGTACTACGCAAACTACCTGCGGTGGTTCGAGGCGGGCCGGAACGAGTTCATCCGGGCGCGCGGCCTCACCTACCGCGAGGTCGAGGCGCGGTTCCGCCTGATGCTGCCGGTGACGGAGGCGCACGTCGCGTACCGCTCGCCGGCGCGGTACGACGACCTCGTCGCCGTCGAGACCGCGCTGGCGGACGTCCGGCGCGCCTCCGCCCGGTTCGCCTACCGGATCCTGCGCGGCGCGGAGCTGCTCGCCACCGGCCACACCATCCACGCGTGCGTGGACCTCGACGGCCGGGTGCAGCGGATGCCCGCCGAGCTGCTCCAGCGGCTCGGGGCGCCGGAGGGGAGCTAGCCTCCCGAGGAGGAGATCCATGGACCGGAACCTCGCGCTCGAAGCGGTTCGCGTCACCGAGGCCGCCGCCCTCGCGTCCGCGCGCCTCATGGGACGGGGCGACCACGACGGCGCCGACCAGGCCGCGGTCGAGGCGATGCGCCGCGCCTTCCAGGACCTCGCCGTCCGCGGCGAGGTCGTGATCGGCGAGGGCGAGCGCGACGAGGCGCCGATGCTCTACATCGGCGAGCGGGTCGGTCGCTGGGAGGACGGCGACCTCGAGGTCGAGATCGCGGTCGATCCGCTCGAGGGGACGAACCTCTGCGCGACCGGCGCGCCGAACGCGCTCGCGGTCATCGCGATGGGCGAGAAGGGGAAGCTCCTGCGCGCGCCGGACACGTACATGGAGAAGATCGCGGTCGGGCCGGCCGCGCGCGGCGCGATCGACCTGCGGCGCTCGCCCACCGACAACCTCCGGTCGATCGCCGACGCGCTCGGGAAGTACGTCGAGGACCTGACGGTCGTGATCCTGGAGCGGCCCCGGCACGAGGCGCTCGTCCGCGAGGTGCGCGCCGCGGGCGCGCGGATCAAGCTCATCCCCGACGGCGACGTCGCGGGCGCGCTCAACACCTGCTTCCCGGACACGGGCGTCGACGTCCTCATGGGCGTCGGCGGCGCGCCGGAGGGCGTCATCGGCGCCGCCGCGATCCGCTGCGTGGGCGGCGACATGCAGGGGCGGCTCCGCTTCCGCAACGACGGCGAGCGGGAGCGCGCGCGCGCCATGGGCGTCGCGGACCTCGACCGGGTCCTGACGGCCGAGGAGCTGGCGGGGGGGAGCGTGATGTTCGCGGCCACCGGCGTCACGAACGGCGACTTCCTGAAGGGGGTCCGCTTCACCGGCGACGGGGCGCGCAGCCACTCCGTCGTGATGCGCTCGGGCTCCGGGACGATCCGCTACATCGAGACGGTGCACCACTTCACCCGGAACCCGAACTACGGGTAGCGCCTGCGCCCGCCGCGAGGGCGGGTTACCTTGGGGGCGGGCCGCCCGCGGGAGGAGCGATGGCGAAGGTCACGAAGCAGGTCGTGGTGAACACGCCCCTCGAGCGGTTCTACGACCTCATCGTCGACTACGAGCGCTACCCGGAGTTCGTCCCGGGGATCCAGGGCTGCCGGATCCTGAAGGACGCGCCGCAGAAGGACGTCGAGTACCGGCTCGACGTCGGCGTGAAGCGCATCACGTACGTGCTCCGCATGGAGGAGCGCCGGCCGACGCACGTCGCGTGGTCGCTCGTGTCCGGCGACATGATGAAGGTCTCGAACGGCTCGTGGGAGCTGTCCGCGCAGGACGGCCGCACGCAGGCCGTCTACACGGTCGAGATCCAGATCTCGCGCCCGCCGCTCGTCCCGCAGGCGATCATCGACCGCGTGACCGACGAGCTCACCCGGATCCAGCTCCCCAGGACGCTCGAGGCCTTCAAGACCCGGGCAGAGCACGGGAGCCGCAGGTAGGACGCCGCGCCGTCGCCCGCCCCGCCCGAGGGAGGGCGCACGCGCGCGGCGAGGCCGTGGCGGACCGGAGACGCGTGGGCGCGCACGGCACGGCGCCGCGTGTGGGCGCTCGCCCACGGAGCGGCCGGCGCCCCGCGCCTTGACCCTTCCGAGCAGCGGGTGCTACGTAGAAAATGTGCCCTCATGGGGCGAGGTGAAACGGCGCAAAGGCCCCGGGCTTCCTAGATAGAGGAGACCGGAGCGTCGATGGAGGAAACGGGACCGCGGGGTACGCGGCTTGCACGATCCGAAGGACGATGGCGACGCAGGAGACCCTGATGCTGGACGCCTACGTCATCGAGGAGATCAAGCGCCGCGACCGCGAGCGCCACGACGACCGCCCCGTCGTCGAGCTGCCGCTGCCCGCCCCGCCCCCGCCCGGCCGGCCGCCCGACCGAGAAGAGGACGACCACGGGGACCGGGGCGTCGTCATCATCGACTACTCGAGCTAGGTGCGGCGCTCGCCAGGTGCGAACGCCTCGCCCGAGCGCGGATCCGGGTGGATCCGGCGCTCTTTTCTTTCGTGCGGGGTTCAGCCGCGCGATCCGGTCCTGGCCTCCGCGACCTCCGTTCCCGTTCCGCCCCTCGCGCGCGCGGCCGAGCGCGCACTCGCCCGCTCGTGACCGCCGCGGCCCGCGCGGGCGAGGCGACCGTTGCAGCCGAAAGCGATTGACGGGGCCGGGGGCGCCCGGGCACATTCGCGGACCCCGGAGGACGCCATGAACGAGATCATCAACGTGACCGCCCGCGAGATCCTCGACTCGCGCGGGAATCCGACGGTCGAGGTCGAGGTGGCGATCGGCACCGGCGACGTCGGCCGGGCGGCCGTGCCCTCCGGCGCCTCGACGGGCGAGCACGAGGCGCTCGAGCTGCGCGACGGGGACAAGAAGCGCTACCTCGGCAAGGGCGTCCGGAAGGCGGTCGCGAACGTCGTCGACGTCATCGGCCCGGCCGTCGTCGGGATGGACGCCTCGGACCAGGCCGCGCTCGACGCCCGGATGATCGAGCTCGACGGGACCCCCACCAAGGCGAAGCTCGGCGCGAACGCCATCCTCGGCGTCTCGCTCGCCGCCGCGAAGGCGGCCGCGCTCGCGCACGGGCTGCCGCTCTACCGGTACGTCGGCGGCGTCGGCGCGCGCACGCTCCCCGTCCCGCTCATGAACATCCTGAACGGCGGGGCGCACGCCGACTCGAACGTCGACATCCAGGAGTTCATGGTCGTGCCGCTCGGCGCGCCGACGTTCGCCGAGGGGCTCCGCTACGGCGCGGAGGTCTTCCATGCGCTCAAGAAGGTGCTGAAGGACAAGGGCGCCGCGACGGGCGTCGGCGACGAGGGCGGCTACGCCCCCAGCCTCGGCTCGAACGAGGAGGCCCTCGCGCTCATCCTGAAGGCGATCGAGGCGGCCGGGCTGAAGCCCGGGGAGCAGGTGGCGCTCGCGCTCGACTGCGCCGCGAGCGAGTTCTTCGACAGGAAGAGCGGGAAGTACACGCTCGAGGGGGAGGGGAAGTCCTTCGACGGCAAGGGGCTCGTCGACTACTACGCGTCGCTCGTCGCGAAGTACCCCATCGTCTCCATCGAGGACGGCTGCGACGAGGACGACTGGGCGACCTGGAAGCTCCTCACGGAGAGGCTCGGCGGGAAGATCCAGCTCGTCGGCGACGACCTGTTCGTGACCAACGTGACGCGCCTCGCGCGCGGCATCCAGGAGGGCGTCACGAACTCGATCCTCGTGAAGGTGAACCAGATCGGCTCGCTCACGGAGACGCTCGAGGCGGTCCGGATGGCGAACCGGGCGGGCTACACGAGCGTGATGAGCCACCGGTCCGGAGAGACCGAGGACACGACCATCGCCGACCTCTCCGTCGCCTGCGACTGCGGGCAGATCAAGACCGGCTCCGCCTCCCGCACCGATCGGATCGCGAAGTACAACCAGCTCCTCCGGATCGAGGAGGAGCTCGGCAAGGCCGGCCGCTACGCCGGGCGGAGCGCCTTCCGGGCGCTGCGCTGAGCGACTTCCGGCGGTTCGTGTCCCTGCGGCCGTTTGACACGCCCGGGGCGGAGGCTTAGCTTCCGCCTCCCGAACGGCCGTCGCCCAGGAGGAAGGTCCGAGAATGCGAGCCGAGTGGATCGCGAAGCGCCGGGGGCAGCCCGACGTCACCCAGCTGCGCCTCGCGCGCCGCGGGATCGTCACCGAGGAGATGGCGTTCGTCGCGTCGCGCGAGCGGCTCGCGCCCGAGCTCGTCCGCGACGAGGTCGCCCGCGGCCGGCTCGTCATCCCCGCGAACGTCGCCCACCCCGAGCTCGAGCCCGTCGGCATCGGCGTCGCCGCGACGTGCAAGATCAACGCGAACATCGGGAACAGCGCGGTCACCTCCGACGCGTCCGGGGAGCTCGCGAAGCTCGCCGTGTGCCTGAAGCTCGGGGCGGACACGGTGATGGACCTCTCGACCGGAGGGGACATCCCGCAGATCCGCGAGGCCATCATCCGGCACAGCCCGCTCCCCGTGGGGACGGTCCCGATCTACGAGTGCCTGGCGCGCGTCGACGACGTCGCGGACCTCACCCCCGCGATGATCCTCGAGGTCATCGAGGCGCAGGCGGCCCAGGGCGTGGACTACATGACGATCCACGCCGGGCTCCTGCGCGAGCTCGTGCCGCTCGCCTGCGCGCGCGTCACCGGCATCGTCTCCCGCGGCGGCGCGCTCCTCGCGCAGTGGATGGTCGCGAACGAGGCGGAGAACCCGCTCTACACGCACTTCGACGCGATCTGCGACATCTTCGCTCGGTACGACGTCACCTTCTCGCTCGGCGACGGGCTGCGCCCCGGCTGCCTCGCCGACGCGTCCGACGACGCGCAGTTCGGCGAGCTGCGCGTGCTCGGCGAGCTGACGCGGCGCGCGCGGGAGCGCGGGGTGCAGGTCATGGTCGAGGGCCCGGGCCACGTCCCGCTCGACCAGATCCCGATGAACATGGCGAAGGAGCGCGAGCTCTGCGACGAGGCGCCGTTCTACGTGCTCGGCCCCGTCGTGACCGACATCGCGCCCGGCTACGACCACATCACGAGCGCGATCGGCGCCGCGGTCGCGGCGCAGCACGGGGCGGCGATGCTCTGCTACGTCACCCCCGCCGAGCACCTCGGGCTCCCCGACGCGGACGACGTCCGCGAGGGGATCGTCGCGTACAAGATCGCCGCCCACGCCGCGGACGTGGCCCGGCACCGCCCGGGGGCGCGCCAGCGCGACGACGAGATGGCGCGGGCGCGGTACGCGTTCGACTGGAAGCGCCAGTTCGAGCTGTCGCTCGACCCCGACACGGCGCGGGCGAAGCACGACGAGACCCTGCCGCAGGAGGAGTCGAAGTCCGCGGAGTACTGCTCGATGTGCGGCCCGAAGTTCTGCGCGATGCGGATCTCCGGCCGGCTCTCCGGCGCCGCCGGGGAGCCCCCCCGGGCCGACGCCGCGGGCCCGGCCACCTCGCCCGGCGCCACCCAGCTTCGCCCCTGAGCGCGGGCGGATCCCCGCCCGGCCTCGCGCGGCCGCCGAATCTGCCGGTCCCGGCGCCGCGCACGGATTAGGATGTTCGCGTGGCGTCCAGGGTCACGGTCTACGAGGTCGGGCCGCGCGACGGCCTCCAGAACGAGGCGGTGACGGTCCCCACGGGCGACAAGCTCGCCCTGATCCGCGCGCTCGCGGCGGCCGGCCTCCGGCGCATCGAGGCGACGAGCTTCGTGTCGCCGCGCTGGATCCCCCAGCTCGCCGACGCGGCGGACGTCACGGCGGGGCTCCCCGCGCTGCCCGGGGTCTCCTACGTCGTGCTCGTGCCGAACGCGAAGGGGCTCGACCGGCTCCGCGAGGCGCTCCACCGCCCCGGGGCGGGCGGCGCCCCCGTCGAGGCGGCGGTCTTCATGTCCGCCTCCGAGACCCACAACCGCAAGAACGTGAACAAGACCGTCGACGAGAGCCTGCGGGAGCTCGAGGCGCTCGTGCCGGCGGCCCACGCCGCCGGGCTGCGGGTGCGGGGGTACGTCTCGACGGTGTGGGGCTGCCCGTACGAGGGCCGGATCGAGCCCGCGCGCGCGGCCGCGGTCGTCTCGCGGCTCGTCGCGCTCGGCTGCGATCAGGTGTCGCTCGGGGACACGATCGGCGTCGGGACGCCCGGACAGACCCGGCGGATCCTGGAGCTCCTGCTCCGGGAGGTCCCTTCCGACCGGCTCGCGCTGCACATGCACGACACGCGGGGGACGGCGCTCGCGAACGTGCTCGCCGGGCTCGACCTCGGGATCACCACCTTCGACGCGGCGATCGGCGGGCTCGGCGGGTGCCCCTACGCCCCCGGCGCGTCCGGCAACCTCGCCACCGAGGACCTCGTCTACATGCTCCAGGGCATGGGCTGCGAGACCGGGATCGACTTCGCGAGGCTCATCGAAGCGGGGGCGCTCGCGGAGCGGCTCGTCGGCCGGCGGCTGCCGGGCAAGACGCTGCGCGCCGAGCTCGCGCGCGCGGCGCCCGCCCTCGCCGCCGCTCCGGAGGACGGACGATGACGGGACGGGAGATCCGGGTCGACCGGCGCGGGCCGGTCGAGGTCTGGACCATCGAGGGCGAGGCGCGCCGGAACTCGATCACGACGGCGCTCCTCTCCGCGCTCGACGCGCAGCTCGCCCGCGCCGCGGGCGATCGCGCGCTCCGCTGCGTCGTCGTCACCGGCGCGGGCGACAAGGCGTTCTGCGCGGGGGCGGACCTGAAGGAGCGGGCCCGCATGTCGGCCGGGGAGGTCCACGCGTTCCACGCCGGCCTGCGGGGCGCGCTCCGGGCAGTCGAGGCGGCGCCCCAGCCCGTGATCGCGGCCCTGAACGGCGCCGCGCTCGGCGGGGGCCTCGAGGTCGCGCTCGCCTGCGACCTGCGCGTCGCGGCGGACCACGCGGTGGTGGGGCTGCCGGAGGTGTCGCTCGGCATCATCCCGGGCGCCGGCGGCACGCAGCGGCTCGCCCGGCTCGTCGGCGTCGCGCGGGCGAAGGACCTCGTGCTCACCGCGCGCCGGGTCGGCGCGGCCGAGGCGCTCGCGATGGGGATCGTGTCCCGCGTCGCGCCCGCCGCGCGCCTCCTCGACGAGGCGATCGCGCTCGCCGGGGAGATCGCGCGGAACGCCCCCGTGTCGCTCCGCCAGGCGAAGCGCGCCATCGACGGCGGGTTCCACCTGCCGCTCGAGGAGGCGCTCGACCTCGAGAACCGCCTCTACCAGGACTGCCTCGGCACGAAGGACCGCGTCGAGGCGCTGCGGGCGTTCGCCGAGAAGCGGCCGCCGGTGTTCACCGGCGAGTGAGCCATGCGCATCGTCATCTCCGGTCGGTTCTGAGGTAGGCTCCGCGCGGATGACGACCCTCGCAGATCGCGTGCTCTCGGGCGACGTCAGGGCGGCGGCGCGCCTGATGCGCGATCTCGACGATCGCCTCCCCCCCGCGGAGGCGAGCCTGCGAGCGCTCTTCCCGAGGACGGGCCGCGCCTACGTCGTCGGCCTCACCGGCTCGCCCGGCGCCGGCAAGTCGTCGCTCACCGACCGCCTCATCGGCCACCTGCGCCGGGCCGGGAAGACGGTGGGGGTCATCGCCGTCGATCCCACGAGCCCGTTCTCGGGCGGGGCGATCCTCGGCGACCGGATCCGCATGCAGGACCACGCCCTCGACCCCGGCGTCTTCATCCGTTCGCTCGGGACCCGCGGCCACCTCGGCGGCCTGTCGCGCTCCACCGCCGACCTCGTCCAGGTGATGGACGCGATGGGCAAGGACGTCATCCTCGTCGAGACCGTCGGCGTCGGCCAGGACGAGATCGAGATCGCCTCGCTCGCGCACACGGTGGTCGTGGTGACCGTCCCCGGGATGGGCGACGACGTGCAGGCGATCAAGGCGGGCGTGCTCGAGATCGCCGACGTGTTCGCCGTGAACAAGGCCGACCGGGAGGGCGCGGACCGCACCGTGCGCGACCTGCAGATGATGCTGGAGATGCGGCGCGCCGTGCTCGGCCGCCCGCTCGAGCACGACGCCGCCCACCGCTTCTCCGGCGGCGGCGCCCCCGCCGCCCCGGACGGCGCCGACTGGGAGCCGCCCATCGTCCGGACCGTCGCCGTGAAGGACGAGGGGGTCGAGGACCTCCTCCGGGCGATCGAGGCCCACCGGGCGCGGCTCGAGTCGACCGGCGAGCGGCGCGCGCGCGAGGTGGCGCGCGCGCGCGCCGCGTTCGTCGCCGTCCTCCGGGACCGGCTCCTCGCGGGCGCGCTCGACCGGCTCGAGGCCGAGATGGGACGCCTCGACGCCGTCGCGGCGCGGATCGCCGCGCGCGAGGCGGATCCGTACGCGCTCGCGGACGACCTCGCGGCGCGGCTCCGCGCCTGAATCGACCCCATGCCAGAACCCTCGCACCCCGCGCCGGACCTCCCCCCTCCCGCTCCGCGGCCGCCGGTCGACGACCCCGTCTCCGCCCTCGAGGAGCGGCTCGGGATCGTCCTCCCCGACCGCCGGACCTCGCTCGCCGCGCTCACCCACAAGTCCTACGTGAACGAGCACCGCGACGAGCAGGGGCTGGCGGACAACGAGCGGCTCGAGTTCCTCGGCGACGCCGTCATCGACCTCGCCGTGTCGCACCGGCTCATGGAGCGGTTCCCGGGCGCGCGCGAGGGCGACCTCTCGAAGATGCGCGCGGCGGTCGTGGACGAGCAGGGGCTCTCGGAGATGGCCCGCGCGCTCGACCTCGGCGCGCTGCTCCGGCTCGGGCGCGGCGAGGAGCTGACGGGGGGCCGCCAGAAGTCTTCGCTCCTCGCCGACGCCATGGAGGCCGTCATCGCGGCCATCTACCTCGCGTCGGGCCTCGAGGCCGTCCTCGCGATCGCCGATCGCTTCCTCGGCGAGGCGTTCGCCCGCGCCGCGGCCGGGACGCTCGACCGGGACTACAAGACGCAGCTGCAGGAGCTCGCGCAGAGCCGCATGCGCTCGACGCCCCGCTACCGGGTCGTCGCCGAGCACGGCCCGGATCACTCGAAGATCTTCGAGGTCGAGACGGACCTCCGGGGCGAGGTGGTCGGGCGCGGCTCCGGACGGTCGAAGAAGGACGCGGAGCAGGCCGCGGCGAAGCTCGCCCTCGACGCGGTCGGACGCCGCCTCGCCGCCGAAGGGGAGGCCGGCGCGGAGGCCGCGGCC
>DASVZX010000087.1:0-3267 GCA_036391435.1 Anaeromyxobacter sp.
TGCCCTGCGCGGGGCGGAGGTCGAGCCGGTCGCGAGGTGGGCGGGGCCCGGCGCCGACGACCCGGCCGCGGAGACCCGCGAGCCGCCGGCGCTGCACCTCCTCACGGGTGCGGCCGGCGCGGCCGAGGGGGCCGCCCCCGAGCCGACGCACGCGCCGTCGATCGACGTCTCGGGGGCGTCCGCCGGCGTCGTCGGCGAAGAGGAAGACGAGCCCGCGCTCGGCTGGGCCCTCGCCGACCTCGCGCGGAGCGCCCTCGGCCTCGCGCGCACCCTCGTCGGAGTGCCGCTCCGGATCGCGCTCGCGCTCCCGCGGCTCGCGCTCCGCGCGGTCGCGAGCCTCTAGAACGACGACCCGGCGGTGACGAAGAAGACGACGTCGGGCGTGTCCACGCCCACGGCGGCGTCGGCGGCGCGTCCGCCCCGGAGCGCCCCGAACGGCCGGGCGACGCCGATCCGGAGGTCGGTCTCGAAGTAGTACGCGAGCGCCACCTCCGCGCGGAGCTCCGCGCCGACGGTGAAGCGGAGCTGGTCGACGTCGAGCGGATGCCCCGCGAACGGCAGCTCGCCCGGACGATCGAACGTCTCGCCCGCGTCGAGGAACGCGGCGCCGTGCAGCCGGGACAGGAACAGCGGCCAGGTGGAGTGGCCGCGCAGGGGCTCCGCGATCGGGAACCGAAGCTCGACGTTCCCGAGGACGTACCCGGTCCCGCCGAACGCGCCGGGCGCGTAGCCCCGGAGCTGGTCGGGCGAGGCGGGAAACGACCCCGGCAGGAGGCCGGAGAGGTCGAGCTGGTTCACGCCGCCGAGCTCGAACGGCGCGTTCCCGCCGACGCTCCCCTGGGCGAGGCCGCCCGCGACGCGCAGGGCGAGGACGTCGTGCCGCGTGAACGGGATCCGGAGGTACTGCGCGATCGAGGCGCGCCCGCGGAGGAGGCGAAAGTCGCTGCCGAGCTCCGGCTCGGAGACCCCGACCCGGAGCGTGAGGAGCCGCCCCTCCTCGGCCGAGATCGAGTGGACGAACCGGCGCGCGTCGGAGTACGCCGCCGCGAGCGACGCCGACGAGAGGAAGCCGTCCCGGAAGCGGAGCGCCTCGGGGAACGGCGGCTGGGGCGGGATCGGCCCGACCGTGTCGTAGCGCGTGCCGCTCCACCCGAGGCGGAGCGCGGCCGCGCGGGCGAGCCGCGTCCAGGTGAAGGTGAGGCCGGTGTTCGCGTAGGTCCACGCGCGCTGCAGGCGGTCGGGCGGGCCGGGCGAGTCCACGAGGGCGACCGAGGAGGAGAGGTCGAGCCGCGGCCACGACCAGCCGCCCTGGTAGAACAGCGCGTAGCCGGGCTCCCGCTCCCGGCCGCTCCACCAGGCCTGGAGCGCCCAGACGTGCTGCAGGAGGACGTCGGCGCCGCCGGTGAACGCGCCGAAGGTGGTCCCCGCGCCGTCCTGGCCGACGACGGGCAGCCAGAGCGTGGGCTTCACCGTCGGCCAGGGGCTGTAGGGGCGGGACGGGAGCTGCGGCTCCGCCGCCGCGGCGGGCGCCGGCGGGGGCGGAGGCGCCGCCGCGATCGGATCGAGCCAGCTCGCCTCGTCGAACGGGATGGTCGCGAGGTCGTAGCCGGCGCGGCCGTACGTCACGAACGCGATCGTCTTCCCGTCCGGCGCGACCGCGGGCTGGAGGGCGCCGGTCTCGACGTTCGTCACCTGGCGGACGCGGCCGGTGGCGGCCTCCCAGGCGTACAGGTTGAAGATCCCGCCGCGATCCGAGGCGAAGACGACGAAGCGGCCGTCGGGCGTCCAGGTCGGCGCGGTGTCGAGCGCGTCGTCGTCGGTGATCCTCGCGACCGTGCCGCCGCTCCAGACGGCGACGTCGCGGTGGCCGCCGTCGTGGAGCTCGAAGGCGACCTTGCCGTCGGGGGAGATGCGGGGCAGGAAGACCTGCGCGCCGGGGCGCGAGAACAGCACCTCGGGCGCGCCGCCGTCGAGGTCGCGCCGGACGAGCGCCATCTCGCCGGCGCCGGTGCGGCGCACGTAGACCGCGGTGCGGCCGTCGGCGGCGACGTCGGGATCCGTCGCGCGCTCGCCCCGGGTGAGGCGGCGGCGGTGCCCGGTCTCGAGGTTCACGAGGTACAGGTCGTCGTAGACGCGGTACTCGTGCCAGACCTCGGAGATCGCGACGAGCGCCTCGCGCGGCGAGCGGAGCGCGAGCGTGCCGTTCGCGTCCACCACCGCGACGCGTCCGAGATCCTTCCCGTCCGGCGCGACGCGGAACACGCCGGGCGCGTCGTCGAGGCTCCGCCCGTAGTACAGGAGGAACCGGCCGTCGGGCGAGAAGCGCGGGTTCTCGACCGTGCCGCCGCGGCGGGTGAGCGGCGTCGGCCGCGTCACCGGGCGCAGGCGGATCCACCTCCGGAGCCCCTCGGCGTACGCGCGCTCCGCCGCCTCGTACTGCGACCAGAGCTCCGGGAAGTCGAGGCCGCCGAAGAACCGCGCCCCGGCCCACGAGGGCGCGTACGGCCAGACGTAGCGCCCCTGCGCGGCGAGCCAGCCCGCGACCGCCTGCGGGCCGTAGCGCGCCTGGAGGAACCCCATGAAGCGGCCGCCGAGCAGGTACGGCACGTTGCCGACGGGCCACTCGCGGTACGGGTTCGCCGCCTGGTCGAGGCGCGGGAACGGCCCGTCGAGCGCGAGCGTCCGCGCGTACATGTCGAACAGCGCGCTGCCGTTCCGGCCGCTGCGCGGGTCGCCCTCCGACTCGTTCAGGACCGCGAGCCCCTCGATGAAGAAGGAGGGCAGCAGGCCGTTCGGGACCCAGATCTTCCCGAAGATGGCGTTGAAGCCCTTCGGGATCCCCCCGACGTCGTCGAGGTGGAGGATGTGCGTGTACTCGTGCTGGACGAGCTGCCGGACCCAGTCGCGGTAGTCCTCGAGCACCGACCCGGAGGACGGCGGGACGGCGTAGAGCCGGATCGTGTCGTAGGGGAGCGGCGACGCCGAGCCGTTCGCGTCGTCCGTGTCGTCGGAGAGCACGACCTCCGTGCCGCCGGGCGGATCGAACCCGAGCCGCGGCACGAGGAGGTCGTGGGCCCGCTCCGCCTCGCGCGCGACCACCTGGGCGAGCGCGTCCTCGCCCTGGTGGAAGTGGAGCCGGAAGTGCGGCGTCTCGATCGTGCGCCAGCGGAACGCCGGATCGTAGGGCTGCGCGCGCGCCGCGCCCGCGCCGCACAGGAGCGCCGCGGCGGCGGCGAGGACCGGGACCCTCACGCGCGCGACCTCCGC
>DASVZX010000088.1:0-11546 GCA_036391435.1 Anaeromyxobacter sp.
GGCGTCCGCCCGCCCGGGGCCGCGGGGCCCGGCCCGCGCTCGCGGGCGGCGAGGAGCCGCCGGAGGAGGGCGTCGATCTCCGGCTGACCGCGCAGGGTCCACGGCGCGAGCGACGGCCCCCGGCCCACGTGGATCCCGAAGACGAGCGGCGCGCCGACGGCGAAGGCGTCCTCGTCGGTGACGTCGTCCCCGACGTACAGCGCCCCCTCGCAGCCGAGGCGCGCCACCAGCGCGCGCACCGCGTCGCCCTTCGACGGGAAGTCGTGCGGCAGCACGTTCAGGACCTTCTTGCCGGGGATGAGCCTCGTCCCCTCGAGCTGGTTCGCCGCCTCGTACACGAGCCGCTCCGCGCGCCTCCACCTGGGCGACAGTCCATAGTGGACGGCCAGGGTGGAGCGCTTGTCCTCGAAGTGGATCCCCTCGACCCCGGCGAGCGAGCGATCGAGCCGGCGCCGCCAGCCGCGCACCTGCCGCACGATCCCGCGCGGCACCGCGGCGGGGCGGCCGAGCTCGAACCCGTGGTTGCCGACGATGGTCGGCGAGACGCCGTCCAGGAACGCCGCGACGTCCCGCCAGGCGCGCCCCGAGATCACCGCGACCGGGTAGAGCCCGACGAGCCGCGCGAGCAGCGCGCGCGTGCGGGGACGCATGCGCGCGCCGGACGGCTCCTTCACGAGCGGCGCCAGGACACCGTCGTAGTCGAAGGCGAGGAGCACCTTCGCGGGCTCGCGCGCGTCCCCGAGGAAGCGGGCGAGCGCGGCGCGGTGTCGGCGGTGCAGGACGTCCTTCATGCTCCATCTCCGGGTCCAGGCCGCTTCCGATCTCCGGGCCGGCCCGCCTCGATCCCCGGGCCCAGGCCCCTTCGCGAAGCGAAACGTGCGGACCCGCTCGTCGCGGCCTGATCCTGACCTGCAGGCTCGACGCGTGAAGTGTAGCACCTCGCCCGGACGCCCCGTGTCGTCTTCCCGGGGGTTCGACGTAGAATGCGCGCCGTGCGCCGCATCCTGCTCGCCGAGGGTCACGGCCCCACGCGCGAGTTCGTGAGCCAGAGCCTCGCCGCGGCCGGATTCGACGTCCTCCTCGCGGAGGATCCGCAGCAGGCGTTCGAGCTCTACGCGTCCCAGCGGCCCGCCGCCGTCGTCCTCGGCGCGGACTTCGCCTACCCGGGCGGCGCGGCCCTCGCGCAGCGCCTCCGCGACGTGGACCCGCGCGTGCTGCTCGTGCTCGCCGACAAGGAGCACCTCGGGAAGGCGCGCGGCCTCCCGGCCGTCCTGCCCATGAAGGCGAACGCCTACGTGGCGGACCCGACGAAGAGGGAGCTCGTCGAGAAGCTGCAGCACCTCGTCGCGCAGCGCGGCCCCCCCGCGGCCGCGGCGCTGCGGGGGTCGCAGCTCGTCCTCTCGCGCGCGCCGTCGGCGCGCGGCCAGGTGAAGCCCGGGGTCATCGCGCGCCTCCTCCACCAGATCTGGCGCGCGTTCTCCGAGGGGATCCTCGTCGTGGACGAGGGCGGGAAGGAGCGGCGCCTCTTCTTCCTCCGCGGCGTCCCGGTCGCCTTCCGCTCGCCGGATCCCGCCGAGTCGCTCCTCGGCTCCCTCGCGTCGAGCGGCCGGGTCGACGCGGCCGCGCGCGCGACGGCGCTCGAGTCGATGGCGAGCGGGCTCTCCGCAGGCGCGGCGCTCATCGCCGCCGGCGTGCTCGAGCCCGGCGAGCCGCTGCAGGCCGCGCTGCGCGCGCACCTCAAGGCGATGGTGGTCCGCGTCGTCGCCGCGACGAAGGGGAGCTGGCGGTTCCACTCCGGCGCGGAGTTCGCGCCGGAGGTGCACCCGGTCGAGGTGCTGCCGCTCCAGGCCGTGCTGGAGGGCGCGCGCGCCGGCATCCCGGCCCGGCACTTCGCGGCGGCGCTCAAGGCCGTCATGGACGCCTACCCCGTCCGCACCGCCGAGTTCCAGCAGCTCCTCCCGGCCGCCGCGCTCTCCTCGGCGGACCTGCGCCTCGCGCTCGCGCTCGAGGGGCGGTCCACGACGCGCGCGTTCCTCGACGCGCGGCAGAAGGACCTGAAGGAGGCGCTCTCGCTCACGTGGTTCCTCTCGCTCATCGGGGCGGTGGCGTTCCACGACGAGCCGGCGGAGGGGGACGACGCCTACGGAAGGGCGCCGGCGCGGCGCAGGAAGCCGCTGCCGCCCGACCGGGCCGAGGCGCTGCGGCAGGCGGCGCTCCAGATCCTGCCCGGCACCTACTTCCACGCGCTCGGGCTCGACATCGCGGCGGACGCCGCGGAGGCGGAGCGCGCGTACCAGGAGGTGGCGAGCCGCTTCCACCCCGACGGCTTCGCGGAGTACGACGTGGGCGACCTCGGCGACCTGCTCGCGGCCGTGCAGGACAAGGTGACCGCGGCGTACCGCGTGCTCTCGAACGACGAGAAGCGGCGCGCGTACCTCTCCTTCCTCGTGCTCAAGCTCGAGCTCACCGGCGCGCGGAAGGCCGGCATCGACGTGGACGCGGAGATCGCGCTGAAGCGGGGCGAGCGCGCGCTCCTGCTGCACCGGAACGCCGAGGCGGTCAGCGCGCTCGCCGCCGCGGTGGAGCGGAACCCGAAGGAGCCCGAGTACCACGCGATCCTCGGCTTCGCCGAGCTCCACGACCCGGTGCTCCCGCGCTCGCAGCGCGCCGCCGAGGCGCGGCGCTGCGCGCGCAAGGCGCTCCAGCTCGATCCGGACCACGCCCGCGCGATCGCGGTCCTCGCGCTCGCCGAGGAGGCCGCCGGCGACCCCGCGGAGGGGCGCAAGGTGGTCGTGGCGGGGCTGAGGACGCACCCCGAGAACGAGGTCCTGAAGGCGGTCCTCCACCGCCTGAACCGGGCCCGCTGAGGGCGAGCGCCGGGGTGCAGCCTCATCGCACCCCCCGGAACGGATGTCGCGTTCGGGGCGGAGGCGGTCCGTTTCCCGGGCGGTGATTGCCGCCCGGCGCGCCGGGCCGTATCACCCTCCATGGCCCGTGCCTCGCTCGTCCTCGCCGCAGCCGCGTCCGCCGCGCTCGCGTGCAACAACGGCTACCAGTTCGCCCCGGCGGGGCGCTGCCTCATCCAGCCCGGATCGGTGCAGGTCCACCTCGACCCGACCTCGAGCGCCGACATCCTCTTCGTGGTCGACGACTCCCCGTCGACGAACGAGAAGCAGGTGGGGCTCGCGAACAGCTTCGCCGACTTCATCTCGCGGATGGTGCAGACGAACGTGGACCGGGCCGCCCGGGGCCTCCTCCCCATCGACTTCCACATCGCGGTGACGACCTCCTCCATCTTCGACACGACCCCGGCGCCCGGGTGGTGCGTGGGCGGGAACTCCTGCTGCCAGGCGTCGGCCTGCACGAACGTGACGTCGTGCACGCGCGGCACGGGCGGCGGCTGCGGCGCCGGGCAGACCTGCGTCATCGAGCCCCTCCTCGACTCGACCGGCCTGGACGTGGTCGGCGAGCAGCCGCAGTGCTGCGCCGTCTCGTCCTGCACGCCGTTCGCCGGCTGCGCGGCGGGGGACCAGTGCCCGGCGATCCAGACGACCTACCCGAACCCGTGGCCCTCGTCGTCGTTCTGCACGCCGGGGCTCGGCACCGCGGGCGCGCCGTACCCGGCGGGCGCGCTCATGGCGGCGGGATCGAACCCGAAGGTGCTCGACTTCTGGAAGGACCTCGACTGGGCGTCCTGGAAGACCGCGGCGCCCGACCCGAGGCTCACCGCGCTCGTCCAGCAGTTCCAGCAGAACATCATGGTCGGGAGCTGCGGCTCGGGCGAGGAGCAGCACCTCGAGGCCGCGCGGATGGCGATCGAGAAGGCGGCCGCGGCGAAGCTCGGGTGGCCCCACGCCGGCGCGAAGCTCGTGGTCGTGTGGGTGGGCGACGAGGACGACTGCTCGAGCCCCGGCAGCGCGCCGCTCGTGATGGCCACCCACACGCCGGGCGCGGACAGCTGCGTCTGGGACAAGCACCGCCCCGCGGCCGACCAGCGCGAGATCCCCCTGTCCGCGTACGCCGACTTCTTCACGAGCCTCGCGCACCCGGGCGGCCCGTCCTCGTTCGCCGCGGGCTTCATCGTGTCGCCGTACACCGGCGCCTGCGCGGGCGCGTACGCGGGCGGCGAGCGGTTCCTCGCGCTCGCGGACCAGCTCAAGGCGCGCGGGGTCGAGGTCGTCGAGGGCTCCGTCTGCGACGCGTACCCGCCGGCCACCTTCGGCCCGGTGCTCCAGCAGATCGCGGACATCCTGCCGCCGCCCTCGACGCTGGCGCTCCCGAGCCAGCCGGCGTCGGCCGCGCTCACCTCGCTCACGATCGCGGACTCGAGCGGGATCACGCGCCGCACGTGCACGCAGGGGACCGACTGGTGCTTCGTGTCCGACGCGACGTGCCAGCAGAAGAGCACCACGTTCACGTGCCTCGCCGGCGGCACCTCCCAGTGCATCGGCATCGACCACACGAGCGGGAGCTGCCAGGCCAACCCCGGCGAGACCTACTCGGCCGAGTACCTCGGCCTGCTCCCCGCGGGCGGCTGCGCCACCGTGAGCGACTGCACGTCCGTGCTCGGCGGCACGGCGAAGGACTGGGCGTGCACCATCGAGCCCGGCGCGAGCCGCGGCACCTGCACCTGCACCGGCGCGCGGTAGCCCGGGGGCGCGATCAGGCCGCGGCGGGCTGCGCCGCGATCCCGCGACGCACGACGTCGGCGAGCGCCGCGACGAAGTCCGGCCGGGTCCCGAGCGCCGGGACGCGCAGGAAGGCCGCCGCCCCGCCCTTCGCCGCCGCGTCCTTCGCGAGGTGGTCGAGGTCGTAGAGCGTCTCGAGGTGCTCGGAGACGAACGCGATCGGGACCGCCACGATCGCGCGGCCGCGCGCGTTCGCCTCGAGGAACGCGACGGTGTCCGGGCCGAGCCACTTCGTCGGCCCGACGCGGCTCTGGTAGGTGACCTGGAACGCCGGTCCGCCCGCGCGGCGGGCGGTCTCGCGCGCGGAGTGCTCGATGTAGCCCGGGTAGGGATCGCCCTTCCGCACCTGGCTCATCGGGAGCCCGTGCGCGCTGAACACCACGAGGACCTTCTCGCGCAGCTCCGCCGGGACCTGGGCGAGCGTCTCGCGGAGCGCCGCGGCCGAGGCGTCGAGGTACGCGTCGTTGTCGTGCCAGGTGCAGATCTCCACGAGCGGCCGGTCCTTCGGCCACCGCCGCCGCAGCTCGAGGAGCGAGGACCAGGTGGTGGCCTTCGCGTACTGCGGGTAGAGCGGGAGGGCGACGGCGCGATCGGCGCCGGCGGCGAGCGCCTCGCGGACGCCCTCCTCGGTGTTGGGGTGCCCGCAGCGCATGGCGAGGTGGCAGCGGTACCCGGGGCCGAGGGCCTGCTCGAGCGCCCGGGCCTGGGCCTGCGTCCCCTCGACGATGGGCGACTTGCCGCCGATGAGCGCGTACTTCTCGGCCGAGGACGGCGCGCGCGTCTTCGAGACGAGCTTCGCGAAGAGGGGCCGGAGGGGGCCGAACGGCGCGGTGACGACGAGCGGATCCGAGAAGAGCTCGTACAGGTACGGCTCGACCTCGTCGAGCGAGCGCGGCCCGCCGAGGTTCATGAGGAAGACGGCACGATGCGCCATTCGGTACCCCTCACCGCGGCCCTCTCCCCCGCAGGCGCGGGGGAGGACCGCGAAGAACCGGTCAGACCGTGCGCGAGAACTGCGCCCGCGTCGCGCCCTTCTTGAGGTACGCGTCGAAGAGCATCGCGACGTTGCGGACGAGGAGCTGGCCGAGCGGCGTCACGCGCAGCAGCGTGCCGTCGAACACGACGAGCCCGTCGTCCTCGAGCTCCTTCACGCCCGCCTTCAGGTCCGCCTCGATCGCGGCGCGCGCGGCCTTCCCGAACCTCTCCTCGACCTCCGAGAGGTCGAGCCGGAGCAGGCACATCACGCGGTTGATGACGAACCGGCGCATGACGTCGTCGTCGGACATCGCCGCGCCGCGCTCCACCGGGATGATCCCCGCGTCCACCTTGTCGCCCCACTCCTTCAGCTTGTGGAAGTTCTGGACGTAGGCGCCGCCGATGTCCGAGATGGAGCTCACCCCGAACGCGATCGTGTCCGGCGCCGGGCGGATCGTGTAGCCCTGGAAGTTCCGGTACAGGTACCCGCCGTCCTGCGCCTTCGCGAGCTCGTCCGACTGGAGCGCGAAGTGGTCGAGGCCGATGAGGCGGTAGCCGCTCCGCGTGAACGCCTCGACGGCGGCGAGGAACAGCTCGACCCGCTGCTCGGTCTTGGGGAGGGCCTCCTGCGGGAGGAGCCGCTGGTGCGGCTTCGCCCAGGGGACGTAGGCGAACCCGAACACCGCCATGCGGTCCGGGCGCATCGCGACGATCCGCTCGAGCGTCGTCTTCCAGGTGTCCGGCGTCTGGTAGGGCAGGCCGTAGATGAGGTCGAGGTTCACGCCGTGGAAGCCGAAGTCCCGGGCGGCCTTCACGAGGTCGGCGGTCTCCTTCTCGCCCTGGATCCGCCCGACGACCTCCTGCACCTTCGCGTCGAAGTCCTGCACGCCCATCGAGATCCGGTTGAAGCCGAGCTTCGCGAGCGTCTCGATCTGCGACCGCGTGGTGATGGCGGGGTCGATCTCGACGGCCTTCTCCACGTCCTTCGTGAAGGTGAAGTGGCGCGCGAGGATCTCGTGACAGCGCGTGAGCTGCTTCTCGTCGAGGAAGGTCGGCGTCCCGCCGCCCCAGTGGAGCTGCGAGGCCTGGCGCCGGTGCGGGAGCCGCGCGGAGACGAGCGCGACCTCCTTCTCGAGCTGGTCGAGGTAGGCGTCGGCGCGGCTGCGGTCGTGCGTCGCCACGACGTTGCAGCCGCAGAAGCGGCACATCTCCCGGCAGAACGGGAGGTGAACGTAGATGGAGAGCGGAGCCGGGTCGCGATCGGCGCGCGCGAGGTGCGCCTCGTACGCCGTCGGCCCGAACGTCTCCTTGAACTCGACCGCGGTCGGGTAGCTCGTGTAGCGGGGCCCGGGCCGGTCGTACTTCTTGATGAGCTCCCAGGAGGGGATCTGGATCGACACCGCGCTCCTCACTTCCAGGTGAACGCGTGCACCGCGTCCACGACCGCCTTCACGTTCTCGACCGGCGTCGGCGGCTGGAGGCCGTGGCCGAGGTTGAAGATGTAACCGGGCTTCGGACCCGCCGCCTTCATGATCCGGCGGGCGCGCTCGACCGCGACCTCCTTCGGTCCGAGGAGCACGCTCGAGTCGAGGTTCCCCTGCACCGCCACGTCCGGCAGGCGCGCCCGCGCGTCCTCGATCGGCATGCGCCAGTCGATCGAGACGACGTCGAAGCCGAGCGCGGCGATCCGCTCGAGGTGGCCGCCCATGCCGGTGCCGAAGAAGATGGAGGGCACGCCCGCCTTCCGGACCGCCTCGGCGATCCGCGCGAGGTACGGGAAGCTGAACTCCTCGAGGTCGAAGCGGTCGAGCTCCCCCAGCCAGCTCTCGAAGATCTGCGCGGCCTCGGCGCCGGCGGCGATCTGCTCCTCGATCTGGACGATGGCGGCGCGGGTGAGCTTGTCGAAGAGCGCGTGGGCGGTCCCCGGCTCGGCGTAGAGCATCGTCTTGAGCCGCGAGAAGCCCTGGCTCCCGCCCTCGACCACGTAGCTCGCGACCGTGAACGGCCCGCCGACGAAGCCGATGAGCGGGACCCGGCCCCGGAGGCCGGCCTGGATGGCCCGCACCCCTTCGAGCACGTACGGGAGGTCCTTCTTCGGGACCGGAATCTTCAGCGCGTCCACGTCGGCGCGGGTGCGGACGGGGTTCGCGATCCGCGGTCCGCCGTCGCCCTTCCCCTTCTCCCCCTTCTCGAAGGAGAGGTCGAGCCCCATCGCCGGGAGGTGCACGAGGATGTCGGAGAAGAGGATGGCGGCGTCGAAGCCGAACTCGTCGATGGGGGCGATCGTGACCTTCGCGATGAGCTCCGGCGAGCGGCACAGCTCGAGGAACGAGACCTTCTCGCGGACGGCGCGGTACGACGGCTGGTAGCGCCCGGCCTGGCGCATCATCCAGACGGGGAGGCGGTCGACGGGCTGCCTGCGGCACGCGGCGATGAACCGGTGGGTCATGGGGGGCCGCATCTTAGTCCAGGTCGCGTCCGGCTGAACACCTGTCAAACCTTCTCCAATCCTCGACGCTTGGCCCGTCCGTTCGTTGCTCGGGCACCCTCGCTGCAAGGTGGCGAGTCAGGCCGCCGGTTCACGCTGGGCCCGAGGAGCGCCCTTCGGCGCGTACTCGGCGCGGCACGGGGGCCGGGGCGCGCGCGCGGATCCGGTGATCCACCTCGTCGCGCCGCCGCAAACCCGGTCGACGGGGCGGGACGAGGTCGCCGCACGGTTCAGGCGGCGGCGCGACTCGGGGTGGACGGGCCACGCGCGCGAACACCTCGCCTCGGGCGGCGCGCCTCGCGAACGCGCCTCCGGGCGCCCCCCGGGCCTGGCGCTTCATCTGCGTGCGACGCGTCGAGGTCGGGACGCGGGCTGCGCTGCCGGCCCGAGGTCGGTGCGCCGGCTGCGCTGCGGGCCCGAGGTCGGTGCGCGGGCTGCTCCGCGGGCCCGAGGTCGGTGCGCGGACGACGAACGGGCTCGCCCTCCGTGATCCAAAGCCGCCGAAAGCGACCGGCCCCGCCGCGGAGCGGCCTTCGGCGCAGGCGCGCCATGACCGCGATCGTCGCGCGCGCGACCCGGCTTCGCGCGAGGTCGCGACGCCGCCTGAACCACGGGTCGAGCGAAGCCCGAGCGACCCCCACGGGTTCGCGGCGGCGCGTCGATCGGATCGCCCGGGCCGCGCGCGCGCCTCCGATCGCACGCTGCGCCGAGCACGCCAGGCCGCGCAGCGGTGGGGCCGGGCGCCGGCGGCGTGGATGGACGGCCGGGGCGAAAGGATCCGCAGGATCCGAACGCCCTCCGGCGGCGTGGATCGACGACCGGGTCGGAGGGATCCGCAGGAGCCTAGAACGCGAGGCGCAGCTCGAGCCTCGGCGCGAGGGCGAGCCCGACCCCGACATCTTCGCCGTCCTGCGTCGGCTGCCCCGAAACCTTCGTCTTCGTCCTCGTGTACCGGACGCTCGCGACGGGCGTGGCGACGCGCAGCGAGAGCGCCCCCGTGAGCTCGCGGTCGACGGCCACGCCGAACGAGGCGCCGGCGCGCCAGGCGGACTGGTCGAAGCTGCCGGAGGCGACGGTGTACCCCGTGCCGCCGAAGGCGAGATAGTCGGCGTCTCCCTTCCAGCGCGTGGCGCCCGCGCTCGCGAGCACGTCGATCGAGACGTCCACCGGCGCGCCCGCGGACGTCAGGGCGTGCCGGACGCCGGCCGAGACGGCGAGCGACCAGCGGTCGCTCTTCGTCACCCCGGTGCTCTGCGGCGGGAGATCCTGCCGGTCGTGGGCGTAGGAGCCGTCCACGCCGACGACGAGCCAGCTCCGGCCGGAGAGCCTGCGCTCGAGCGAGGCGACCGCCGTGGGGGCCTCGGGGGGCGGGAGAAGAAGGCCGCCGAGCGTGGTGGACAGGTAGCCCGGCGACCCGAACATCTGGAAGCCCACGCCCGCGCCGAGCGACCACCCGGCAGGACCCGCGGGCTCGGCGGCCGCCGAGGCGACGGGAGCCGCGGGCGAGGCGGCGGGCTCGGGGGTGGACGTCTGGGCGAAGGCGGCGAGCGGCAGCAGGGCGGCGAGCACGACGGGGCGCATGGGGTTCCCCTCCTGCCGGTGCGGCCCTGCAACGGGGACGCCAGCCCGTGACGGAGCGTCAAGGCCAGGGGCGTCGCGGGGATGCGCGGGATCGCCCGGCGCGCGGCGCGGGGCGGAAGACAAATTGGCAAGCGCGCCGCGCGCGCGATGACATTCCGTCAACGCGCGGCCGCGGCGCGCCGCCCCCTGCGACGGTTCGTCACGTCCCCGCGCCGTGCGCCTCGCGCGGCCGGTGGCGGACGCGCGAGACGACGATGAGCGCCCCGCCGTAGAGCGCGAACGCGAGGAAGAGGGTCGCCGGGCGGCTCCGCTGCAGGTCCTCGAGCAGGATCTTGAGGCCGATCGCCCCGAGCGCGGGGTAGACGAGCCACCCCGCCTCCTTGAACGCGGTGCACCGGCCGAGGCAGGTGAGCGCGAGCGCGCCGGCGACCCAGACCGCGGTGCGGACCGTCGCGACCGCGCCCGGCGCGGCGCCCGCGCCGGGGACGCCGGCCACGAGCGGGACGAGCCAGCCGATGGCGACCCCGGCGGCCGCGCACGCCACGATCCCGACCAGGATCGCCTGCGGGAGCCGATCGACGACGCGGACGCGCGGCGGCGCGGCGGCGAACCAGACCGTGGCGATCGCGATCGCCAGGACGGCGACGCCGGCGAGGCCGGGCGCGTCCCAGGCCTGGTCCGGGGAGGTGAAGGACGTCTCCGCCGCGTGCGAGAGGAGCCCCGCCGCGAGCGTCGCCGCCACGCCGTACGCGGCGCCGTGCGTCGCGAGGGTGATCCGCCCGCTGCGCCGGCCGAGCGCCGCCGCGACGGCCCCGGACGCCGCCCACGCGAGCGGGAGCGCCGGGCCGGAGAGGACGAGCGCCGTGCCCGCGAGCACGAGCACGATCGCGGCCGACGAGTAGAACCAGAAGTTCGCGGAGCCCTTCTGGCGCCGCTCGACGAAGCGGAAGGCGACGCCGTACGCGGCGAGCCCGCACGCAACGGCGACGAGCCCGAAGCCGACCTCGACCGCGCCGCCCCCGCGCGAGGCGATCGTGGCCGCGCCGCCGAGCCCCACCGCGAGCGCGGCCGCCGCCTGGAACATCTCGAACGGCACGACCCGCCGCCCGAGGAGGAGCGTCCTCGCCGCGATGCTCCCGAGGTACGCCACCAGGAGCACCGCCTGCACCGCGTAGGCGGCCGCGACGTCCTCCCCGCCGCCCGCCGCCCGGGCGCGCAGGGCGACGACGCCCACGAGCACGTCGGCGACGATCGCGATGGGCCAGCGCGGGCCGTGCCAGTCGAGGACGTACCCGAGCCACAGCGTCGCGACCCCGAGCGCGGTGACGTAGAGCGCCGGGAACGTCGCGCGCCCGGTGAGCGGCGCGAGCGCCACCGCGGCCGCCGTCGCGGCGCCCGCGAGCGACACGAGCCAGGCGAGCCCCTCCAGCCTGCGGCGGGCGGCCACCGCGAGCGCGACGGCGGTGAGCGCGGCGAGGAGGCCGGAGGCGGTGGCGGGCGAGAGGAGCTTGAACCGGAAGGTCGCCTCGAACAGCAGCGGGAACCCGATCATCGCCGCCGTCGCGCCGTGGAACCCGGCGCTCCAGCTCGCGCCGGCCTTGCCGGCCCGGTCGGCGAGCGCGATCCAGGTTCCGGCGTAGACGAGCCCGAGGCCGACGCCGAGGGGCGCCGCGAGCGTGCCCGAGTCGGTGAGCGCGCGCAGCACGAACGCGCCGGCGAGCACGAGGAGCGTGCGGCCGGCGAAGGCGAAGGCGGAGCCCGGGGACGGGACGTCGGCGGCGCTCGCGGCCGCCGAGGCGGAGGCGGTCGCCGCG
>DASVZX010000089.1:0-1792 GCA_036391435.1 Anaeromyxobacter sp.
CGCGGCGACCGCCCTCGAGGTCGCGCGGGCGCTGCTCGGGGCGGAGCTCGCCGCCCGGGAGGACGCGGTCGTCGATCTCGCCGCGCGGGCGCTCGGCGAGGCCCGGGCGCGCCGGCAGGTCACCCTGCGCGTCCACCCGGACGACGCCCTCGCCGTCCGGAGCGGGGAGGGCCGCCTCCGGGCGATCCTCGAGCGTGCCCCGCTCGCGATCCGCGACGATCCCGCCGTCGGCCGCGGCGGCGTCGTGGTCGAGACGGAGGCCGGCCGGATCGACGGGCGGATCGAGGCGCAGCTGGCGGAGCTCGAGCGCGCGCTCGAGGAGGAGCTGCCGTGACGCTCGACGGGCTCTCCGGCGTGCGCGCCGCGCTCGGGCGGACGGCGTGCCTCCGGGTCCGCGGGCGCATCACGCGGCTCTCCGGCGCCGTCGTCGAGGCGACCGCCGCGGGCCTCCGCCAGGGCGAGGCGGTCGAGATCCGCGCGGCCGGGCTCGCCCCCATCCCGGCCGAGGTCCTCGGGCTCCGCGAGGACCGGGCGGTCCTCATGCCCCTCGGGGAGGCCACCGGCGTCGGGCTCGACAGCGAGGTGATCGGCACCGGCCGACCGCTCGCGGTGCATGTGGGCGCGCCGCTCGTGGGCCGGATCCTCGACGGGCTCGGCGCGCCCATCGACGGGCGCCCCCTGCCGCCCGGGCTCGAGGAGTGGCCGGTGGACCGCGCCGCGCCGCCGCCGCTGTCGCGGCGCCGGATCGAGCGGCCGCTGCCGCTCGGCGTCCGCGCGATCGACGCGCTGGCGACGGTGGGCGAGGGCCAGCGGCTCGGGATCTTCGCCGGATCCGGCGTCGGAAAGTCCACGCTCCTCGGCCAGATCGCGCGCCACGTCCGGGCGGACCTCTCCGTCGTCGCGCTCGTGGGCGAGCGCGGGCGCGAGGTGCGCGAGTTCGTCGAGGACGCGCTCGGGCCCGAGGGGCTCGCGCGGAGCGTCGTGGTCGCGGCGACCAGCGACGCCCCCGCGCTCGTGCGCGCGCGCTCCGCCCACGTGGCGACCGCGATCGCCGAGTGGTTCGCCGAGCGGGGCGGGCGCGTCGTCCTCATGCTCGACTCGATCACGCGCTACGCCCGCGCGCACCGCGAGGTCGCGCTCGCCGCGGGCGAGCCGCCCGCGCGCCACGGGTATCCGGCGAGCGTCTTCGCGGCGCTCCCCCGGCTCCTCGAGCGCGCCGGGAACCGCGCGCGGGGCGGGATCACCGGGCTCTACACGGTGCTCGTCGCCGGCGGCGACCTCGAGGAGCCCATCGCCGACGAGGTCCGCGGCATCCTGGACGGCCACGTGGTCCTCGATCGGCGCGTCGCGGAGCGCGGCCGCTTTCCGGCGGTCGACCCCCTCGCGAGCCTCTCGCGCCTCATGCCCGCCCTGGCCTCGCCGGCCCACCGCGCCGACGCGGCCCGGCTCCGGGCGCTCCTCGCCGCGCACGAGCGCCACCGCGACCTCGTGGCGGTCGGAGCCTACCGGCGCGGCTCCGATCCCGAGACGGACGCCGCGCTCGACCGGCTGCCGGCGATCGAGGCGTTCCTCGCGCAGCCGCCCGACCGCGCCGAGCCGTTCGAGGCGACCGTGGCGCGCCTCGCGGAGGCGGTCGCGTGAGCGGGGCGTCGCGCTACCCGCTGCACGCCGTGCTCGCGCTGCGGGCGCGCGAGGTCGACGTCGCGTCCGCCGAGCTCGCGCGCGCCCTGGACGCGGTCGAGCTGCGCCGCGCGGAGCTCGCCGCGCACGAGGCCGCGGTCGCCGCGGCCGG
>DASVZX010000090.1:0-11759 GCA_036391435.1 Anaeromyxobacter sp.
GCCGCCGAGGGGCGCTGAGGCGCGGCCCGCGCCCCGGCTCACGCGACGCCGCGCGCGCCCGCCCCCGCGAGCAGCGCGCGCAGCCCCTCCGCCGCGTCGGAGCCCTCGAGCGCGACGCCCGGCAGGTCGCGCAGCACGGACGGCACGGGCGAACCCGACGGACCGCAGACGACGATCGGCAGCTTGAGCGTGCGCGCGAGCTCGTGGAGGAGCGGCTCGACGCCGTCGGCGGGGAGGAGGACGAGCGCGCCGACCGCGCCGGACGCGAACGGGCGCCACAGCGGCCGCTGCGCGCGATCGCCCGGGACCTCCGCCACGTCCACGCGCACGCCGTCGCCGAGCGTGAGCCGCCCGACCGTGCCGAAGCCGCCCGCACCCGGCACCGCGCGCCAGCCGGGGACCGCCTGGAACCGGTCGAGCGCCGCCCTGCGCACGAGCGGCCCGCCGCCCGCGAGGACGACCTTGCCGACGGTCCGGCCCCCGGAGGAGCGCCCGCGCGCGATCCGCGCGCGGAGCGCGTGCAGCTCGTGGGGCGCGAGCAGGGGGGCCGTCTCGGTGGGCGCCGGCGCGCGGCCGCTCCGGCGCGCGTAGCCGCGCTCGAGGAGCGCGAGCACCGCGCGCATGGCCTCGAGATCCGAGGCGTGGCACGCGTCCACCACGTCGTCGAACCGCCGCGCCCGGTCGAGGAGCGCCACGACCTCCTCGGTGACCGGGTGGAGGCCCGCCGGGATCTCGCTCGGGTGGACCGCCAGCTCGAGGAGGTCGCCGGGCTGCGGGAGCGCCGGCAGGAGCCGCGCGACCTCGTCGGCCTGGCGGAGCCCCTCGAGCACGAGCTCCTCGACCTTGCGCTCGATGCGGGGCTCGCCGACCGCCACGCCGGGCACGAACGCGAACTGCCCCTCGCGCCGGGTGAGGACGCGGTAGAGCGCCTTCTCGCCGGCGGCCGCGCCCATCCGCGCGTCGACGACGCGCCCCTCGTCGAGCACGACCTCGGCGTGCTCGCCCTCGCGCTCGATCGCGAGCCGGCCGGTCTTCCGGTTCACGGCGAGGATCTGCAGGAGGTCGACGAGCGGGATCTGCGCGAGGTTGCCCTCGATCTCGCGGCTCTCGCCGGAGACGGCCTTGGCGGCCTCGACGCGCCGGAAGATCTGCTCGATCCGGGCGAGCACCTCGTCCTGGTTGAAGGGCTTGCGCAGGTACGTGCCGAGCCGCGCCCGGTCCGCGTCGACGGAGTCGCCGCAGACCACGACCGGGATCCGCTCGGTGCGCGGGTTCGTGCGGATGATCCGGGCGAACGTGCGCGCGTCGAGGAGCGGGCAGCGCTCGTCGAACAGGACGAGGTCCGGGAAGCGGAGGATCGCGACCTGGAGCGCCCGCGCGCCGTCGCGCGCCGCGTGGACCTGGTAGCCGCGCTGCCGGAGCGCCGGCGCGAGCGCGCGGACGGTGCCCGGGTCGGGGTCGGCGATCAGGATCTTCCGGACGGGGGGCATGCGCGCGGGGCCGATCAGAGCGGCTGGAGGTCGTAGAGCGTCTGCAGCTTCGACACGAGGGCGTCGACGAGCGGCACGTCCGAGGTGTGGAACATCCGGCCGCCGGGGCCGGTGAGCAGCCCGTAGGCGGAGTGCTCGGAGACGAAGAGCAGGAACTCGTGCCCGGCGAAGCGCTGGTCGCCGTCGAGGTAGACCTCGGTGACGAGCGGGTGCGGCTGCGCGGCCGCCTGCCCGCGCGGGCCGAGCAGGTAGACGTGCACCGTCGAGTCGCCCGCGCGCGCCGCCGGATCGCCGGGCGGGAGCTCGGCGACGAGCGGCGCGCCCGCGAGCCCCCCGGCGACGCCGGCGTAGAGCACGCCGCGCGCGCGCGGGTCGCGGGCGATCTCGCGGGCGGCCTCGCGCTGGACCGCCGCGAAGAAGTCGGCGTCGGCGTCGAGGCGCGCCGAGGGCGAGCTCTCCGGGATCCTCGCCGAGTCGGAGAGGAGCAGGTCCGCGAGCTCCCAGAAGGCGGCGGGATCGACGTCGGCGAGGTGGAGGCGGCGCAGGAGCGACCCGCGCTGCTCCTGCACGCGCTCGCGCGCCCAGTGGAGCAGCTCGTCGAAGTCCTCCCCGTCCTTCGGGAAGGTGGACGCGCCCATGGAGAGGAGCACCGGGCAGGTCCGCTCGAGCTCGGCGATCGACGCCTCCCTGCGCACCTCCTCGGCGGCGCGGCGCAGGAAGACGAGCGCGCCGAAGTAGTCGGTCTCGGGGAGGAGCAGGTAGTACTCGCCGTCCGAGACCTTCGCGAGGATGTCGGCGTCGCGCGCGACCCGGGAGATCGCGGCGACGAGGTCGCGCGTGGCCCGGCGGTAGAGGTCGCGGCCGCCCGCCTTGCGCATCTGCTCGACGTTGTCGATCGAGACGACGACGAGGGAGAACGCGCGGGCGTAGCGGCGCGCCTTGTAGAACTCCTTGCCGGCGTAGTCGACGAAGTAGGCGAGGTTGTACGCGCCGGTGTCGCGATCCCGCAGGCCGATCCGCTCGAGCTGCTGGAAGCGGCGGGCGTTCTTCACGGCGATCGCGGCGGAGTCGGCGATCGTGAGCGCCGCGGCGTGCTGCTCGGGCCCGAACTGGCCGCTCGCCCGGTCGGCGAGGAGGGCGAGGCCGACCGGCTCGTCGTCGACGACGAGCGGCACGAGGAACGCCTCACCGGGGGGCGCCCCCGGCGACTGGAACGGCGCGCCGCCCTGGAGCTGCCCCTGCCACGCGGGGTCCTTCGGGTCGATGCGGGGCGCGAGGCCCGCGCGGTCCACGACCCCGCGGTAGCCGCGCAGCACGAGCTGGCCCTTCTCGTCGGCGAGCCAGAGCGCCGCGCCCTGCGCGTCGGTGACGCGCGCGAGCACGGAGAGCGCGAGGTCCTGCAGCCGCTCGCCGTCGAGCGTCGCGAGGATCTGCAGCCCCTGCCGGTAGAGCGCCTGCGAGCGGGCGAGGTCGAGGTTCTCGGTGACGAGCTGCGAGTGCTCGCGCCGGAGCTTCACGCGGCCGAGGGCGCGGTCGGCGACCGCGACGAGCTCCTCGCGATCGACGGGCTTGGTGAGGAAGTCGGCGCAGCCCGCCTTCATCGCCTGGACCGCGAGCCGGACGTCGTCGTGCCCGGTGACGGCGACCGCCTCGACGTCGGGGTCGCGCCGCTTCGCCTCCTTGACGAGCGCGATCCCGTCGATGCCGGGCATCACCACGTCGGTGAGGAGGAGGTCGAAGTGGTCGTCGGCGAGGAGCTGGAGCGCCTCCTCGCCGGAGCCCGCGGTCCGCGGGTGGTGACCCGCCCCGGCGAGCACCTCGCGGAACAGCTCCTGGAAGAACTTCTCGTCGTCGACGACGAGGATCCGCCCGGCGGCCATGTCAGAGATCCGCCTCGCCCTGGAAGACGCGCTCGGCCGGGCCGCGCATCACGACGCGCGAGAGGTCGGGCGAGACGGTGATCTCGAGGGCGCCGCCGGGGAGGCGCACCGCCACGGGCGCGCCCGGCCTCACGTCGCCCCGGCGGACGGCGGCGACCGCCGCGGCGCACGCGCCGGTGCCGCACGCGTCGGTGAGCCCCGCCCCGCGCTCCCACACGACGAGGTCGAGCCCGCCGGCCGCCGGGCGGACGAAGCCGACGTTCACGCCGCCGGCGACCGCCCGCTCCACCGCCGGCCCCACCGCCCCGGCGCGCTCGCGCGTCGGCTCGTCGAAGAGGACCGCGTGCGGGTTGCCCATCGAGACGCGCGTCGCGTGCAGCGTCTCGCCGCCGACCCGGAAGTCCTGCTCGCCCTCGAGCCGCGCCGGCCCCATGTCCACCGACACGAACGCCACCTCGCCGGACGCGGCGCGGTGGAGCGTGCAGGTCTTCGTCCCCGCGTCCGTGTCGATCCGGATCGCGCCGTCGAGGCCGCGCGTCTCGGCGAGGTGCTTCGCGAGGCAGCGGACGGCGTTGCCGCACATCTCGGCGACCGAGCCGTCCGAGTTCGTGATGTGCATCGCGGCCGCGGCGCCGGGCGTGCGCGGCGGCAGGACGGCGACCACGCCGTCCGCGCCGATCCCGCGGCGGCGGTCGCAGATCCGGCGCGCGCGCTCGGGCCCGACCGGCGGCCCCTCGACGAGGACGAAGTCGTTGCCGAGGCCGTGCCACTTGGAGAACCGGAGCGTCAAGGCAGGGCATCATAACGCGCCCGGCCGGGACGACACAGCCGGACGAGCGTTTGCCCGGCCCATTCACGTTCGGTACGGTCGGCGCCGGCGCCCGGAGCCCGGAGCCGTCGTGATCGAGCCCGTCCGCATCGGCTTCTCGACGAGCGACGCCTCCTCTCGCGCCTCGTCCGCCGGCTCGCGCGCTCGAGGGTGAGCCACGCCTGGCTCGTCCACGGACCGGACCCCGCGCCACGTGGTGATGAAAGGCGGTCGGGGCCGGGTTCCGCATCGTCCCGCTCGACACGTTCGCCCGGCACGACCGCGTCGTCGAGATCGTGCGCCGCGCTTCCCGCTCGACGAGGGGCCGAAGGCGGCGGAGGACCTCCCGCCTTCTTCGAGGCGGAGGGCGGCGGCCCCGCCGGAACGGGCGCCCCTCGCGTAGGCCCTCCCCCGTCGGGCCGAGGCGCCGGTTCGCCCCCAGCCGCGAAGGATTCCGCCATGTTCGCGAGCGGACGGCGGGACGGCTGAATAGATTCCAGGCGTTTGCCGTTTGATCCCCATCATGCGTGGGGGTAGTGTTCGGCCCCTCGACGGGCCTGGTCGGTGCAACGAGGAGGGAGCGTGCGGCATCGGATGACCATGAGAGCGCTCGCGCTCACCTGCGCGCTCGCGGGGATCTCCGCCTGCGACCGCGACGAGGTCACGCACTTCCGGGTGGCCAAGGCGCCCGCCGCGACGCCGGCGATGCCCGCCGGCATGGACGCGGCGGCCGACGTCGCGCCGCCCGGGAGGCCGCCGGGAGGCGGGCTCCGGTGGACGCTGCCGAAGGGCTGGTCCGAGACGCAGGGCGGCTCGATGCGGTACGCGAGCTTCAAGATCCCCGTGGAGGGGACGGTGGACGCGTCGGTCGTGGTGCTCCCCGGCCCGGCGGGCGGCGAGCTCGCGAACGTGAACCGCTGGCGCGGGCAGATCGGGCTCGAGCCGCTCGACGAGGCGGCCCTCGCGGCGGCGCGGAAGACGGTCGCGACGAAGGCGGGGCCGCTCAAGGTCTACGACTTCGCGAGCGGCGGCGCGTCCGGGAAGCGGCTCGTCGCGGGCCTCACCGAGATCGAGGGCAACACCTGGTTCGTCAAGCTCACGGGCGACGCCGGCGCGGTCGGCGCCGCCCGGGGCGACTTCATGAAGCTGCTCGGGAGCCTCCGCGTCGATGAATCGCGCTAGCCGGAAGATCTGGGACACCCTCACCTCCCTCTCGCTCACCATCGTCTGCCTCGCGGCGCTGATGGTGCTCGTCGTCGCCTGCACGCTCGCGCAGGTGCGCCTCGGCACGGTCGGGGCGGTCGCCCTCTACATGCGCTCGTGGTTCTACTGGATGGACCTCGGGTCCTTCCGGATCCCGATCTTCCCGGCGGGCGCCACGGTCGGGCTCGTCCTCGTCGTGAACCTCGTCGCGGCCCAGGTGCGGCGGCTCAAGCTCACCTGGAGCAAGGCCGGCATCTGGATCGTGCACGCCGGGCTCATCCTCCTCTTCGCGGGCGAGTTCGTGACGGCGGGCTACCAGACCGACGCGCAGCTCGCGATCGAGCAGGGCCAGACCGCGAACTCGATCGAGGTGCCGCGCGAGATGGAGCTCGCGATCGTGGACGCGAGCGACCCCGCGGTGGACGACGTCTACGGGGTCCCGGAGCGCGCGCTCGCGCGCGGGGGGACGATCCCGATCCCGGGCACGCCCCTCTCCGTCCGCGTGAGGGAGTACCACCGCAACGCGCAGATCCTCCGCGGGATGACGGGCGCCTCCCCCGTCACGCAGGGCGCCGGCGCGGGCCTCGTCGTCCAGCCGCTCCCGCCCGTCACGAGCGACGAGCAGCAGGACCTCTCCGCCGCGGTCGTCGACGTCATGGCGGGCGGCGCGAGCCTCGGGACCTGGCTCGCCACGAACGGGCTCCAGCAGCCGCAGCCGTTCCAGGCCGCCGGCCGGAGCTGGACGCTCGCGCTCCGCCCGCGCCGCGTGTACCTGCCGTACACGCTCACGCTGAAGAAGTTCAGCCACGACGTCTACCCGGGGACCGACATCCCGAAGAACTTCTCGAGCCTCGTGCGGCTCGTGAACCCGACGACGGGCGAGGACCGCGACGTCCTCATCTACATGAACCAGCCGCTCCGCTACGACGGCAAGGCGTTCTACCAGGCGAGCTTCGGGAAGGGCGACACCCTCTCGATCCTCCAGGTGGTCGCGAACCCCGGCTGGCTCATCCCGTACATCTCGTGCGTGCTCGTCACCCTCGGGCTGCTCGTGCACTTCGCCATCTCGCTCCGCCGCGGCGTGCGCCGCGCGGGCGCCGCGCAGGAGAAGCCGGAGCAGCGCGCTCAGGAGGCCTCGGCATGATCGCGAACTGGAAGAAGCTCGTCCCCTGGGTCGCCTGCGGGCTCGCCCTCGCGGGCGCGGCCACGATGCTCGTCCCCGCCTCCGCCGTGCGCGGGTTCGACCTCGACCGGTTCGGGCGGCTGCCGGTGCTCGAGGGCGGCCGGGTGAAGCCGATCGACTCGCTCGCGCGCAACTCGCTCCTCGTCATCCGCGGGGCGCAGGAGTTCCGGTTCGAGGACCGCACCGTGCAGGCCGACGAGTGGCTCCTCGACGTGATGTTCCGGCCGGACCGCGCCGACACCGAGCCGGTCTTCCAGATCGACGACCCCGAGGTGCTCGGGCTCCTGGGGCTGCACCAGACCTCGCAGCGCCGCTTCCCGTTCACGACCCTGCAGCCGTACCTGCAGGAGATCGAGCGGCAGGCGCAGCTCGCCCAGCCGATCGACGCGCAGGCCCGGACCCGCTTCCAGGCGGCGGTGCTGAACCTGTACGAGCGCATCTACCTCTACTACCGGCTCGAGAACAGCATCCAGATCGCCGGCAGCCCCGGCCTCCTCATCGAGATCGCGTCCGCGACGTCGCCCGGCGCGGCCGAGCGCCAGGAGGCGCTCGCGCAGCTCGCCGACTTCCGCCCCATCCTCCCGCCGGAAGGCGCGACCCCCGACGCGTGGCGCACGACGGGGCAGGCGCTCCGCGCCGCCGCGACCGGCGAGCTCGACCCCTCGCTCGCCGCGTGGGGCAGGCTCGGCATGGCCTGGCACGACCAGGACGCGGCGTCCTTCAACCGCACGGTGGCCGAGCTCCGCGGGACCGCGGCGGCCGCCTCGACGCGCCTCCCGGAGGTGCGCAAGGTCGCGCACGAGGTGATCTTCAACCGCGCGCAGCCCTTCTACACGGGCATCGTCATCTACGTCCTCGCCCTCCTCGCCGTGTTCGTCTCCTGGCTCAAGTGGCCCGACGTGCTCCGCCCGGCGGCGTACGGCCTCCTCGGCGCGGGCGCGATCGTCCACACGCTCGGCCTCGTGTCGCGGGTCATCCTGCAGGGCCGGCCGCCCGTCACGAACCTCTACTCGTCGGCCGTGTTCGTCGGGTGGGGCGCGGTCATCGTCGGGCTCGTCGTCGAGCGGATGTACCGCAAGGGCTTCGGCACGGCGGTCGCCGCCGCGCTGGGGTTCGCGACGCTCATCGTGGCCCACCACCTCGCCGGCGACGGCGACACGATGGAGATGATGCGCGCGGTGCTCGACTCGAACTTCTGGCTCGGCACGCACGTCGTCACCATCACCATCGGCTACAGCGGCACGTTCCTCGCCGGCGCGATCGCGATCGGCTGGGTGGTCCGCGAGCACCTCGCGAAGACCCTCGACCCGGAGACCTCGCGCGTCCTGTCGTCGATGGTGTACGGCGTCGTGTCGTTCGCGCTCTTCTTCAGCTTCCTCGGCACGGTCCTCGGCGGCATCTGGGCGGACCAGTCGTGGGGCCGGTTCTGGGGCTGGGACCCGAAGGAGAACGGCGCGCTCCTCATCGTGCTGTGGAACGCGATCATCCTCCACGCGCGCTGGGGCGGCTACGCGCGGACCCGCGGGATCATGGCGATGGCGATCTTCGGGAACGTCATCACGTCGCTCTCCTGGTTCGGCGTGAACATGCTCGGCGTCGGGCTCCACTCCTACGGCTTCATGGACAAGGCCTTCTGGGCGCTCGCCGCGTTCGACGCGTCGCAGCTCGCGCTCGTCGGCCTCGCCTACGTGCCCCGGCACTTCTGGAAGAAGGCCGAGGCCGAGGCGGCCCCCGCGCCACGCGCCGGCTGAGACGGGCCGGCCTGGCGCGCCCGCCGCGGCTGGGCTAATGCTCGCGCGTGGCCCCGCCGCGCGCCTTCCTGCCCGACCTGCTCCTCTCCGGAGGGACGATCGCGGAGGGCGCCGCGCTCACCGTGGCGGACGGGGCGGTCGCCGCGATCGGCGAGCCGCCGCCCGGCGCCGAGATCGTGCCGCTCCCCGGCCGGATCGTGATGCCGGGGCTCGTCTCCGCCCACGGGCACGCGTTCCAGCGAGCCCTCCGCGGCCGCGCCGAGCACGCGGCGTCCCGGAGCTTCTGGAGCTGGCGCGACGTCATGTACGCCGCCGCGAACCGGCTCGGGCCCGACGACCTCGAGGCGGTCGCCCGGTTCGCCTTCCACGAGCTCGCGCGCGCGGGGGTCACCTGCGTCGGCGAGTTCCACTACCTCCACCGCGATCCGGAGGGTCGTCCCTACGCGGACCCCTCCGAGCTCGCGCTCCGCGTCGTCCGCGCGGCGCGCGAGGTCGGGCTGCGGATCGTCCTCCTCCGCGCCGCCTACGCCCGCGCCGGGCACGGCGTCCCGCCGGAGCCGGCCCAGCGCCGCTTCGTCGAGCCCTCGCCCGACGCGTACCTCTCCGCCCTCGACGCGCTCGCCGCCGCGGTGCGCGGCGACCCGCTCGCCGGGGTGGGCCTCGCGCCCCACAGCGTGCGCGCCTGCCCCGCCGGGTGGATCCGGCTCCTCGCCGCCGAGGCGCGCCGCCGTGGCCTGCCGCTCCACGTCCACGCGGCGGAGCAGCCCGCCGAGGTGGACGCCTGCCGGCTCGAGCACGGCGTCTCGCCCGTGCTGCTCCTCGAGCGCGAGGGCGCGCTCTCCGGATCCACCACGCTCGTCCACGCGATCCACGTCGACGATCGCGACGTCCGCGCCATCGGCGCGGCGGGCGCCACGGTCTGCGCCTGCCCGACGACGGAGCGGAACCTCGGCGACGGCGTCGTCCCGGCGGACCGGCTCCTGCACGCCGGCGCGCGGCTCGCGCTCGGCGCCGACGCGCACGTCCAGGCGGACCTCCTCGAGGAGGCGCGCGAGCTCGAGCTCCACCTCCGGCTCGTGCGCGAGGAGCGGAGCGTCCTCGACGACCCGCCCGGCGCGCTCGCGGCGCGGCTCCTCGAGGCGGCGACGGCGGGGGGGATGGCGTCGCTCGGACTGGCCGGCGGTCGGCTCGCGCCCGGCGAGCCCGCGGACTTCGTCGCCCTCGACCTCGACGATCCCTCCATCGCCGGCGTCGCGCCGGAGGCGCTCCCCGCCGCCATCGTCTTCGCGGCGTCGCCCCGGGCGGTCCGCGACACCTGGGTCGCCGGCGAGCCGGTCGTCGCCGACGGCGCCGCCGCGCCGGGCCGGGTCCCGGACGCGCGCGCCCGCGCCGGCTTCCGGGCGGTGCTGCGGCGGCTGTGGGGCGCGGCGTAGCCCAGGGCCATCCCGGGCGGGGCCCGCGCCGGAAAAGCGGCGTCTCCGGCCGCGCTCGTCTACGCTCCGGGAGATGGAGCTCGTCCCGTTCCTCCGCTCGCTCGTCGCGATCGACTCGACCTCGTCGCGGTCGAACCTGCCGATCCTCGATCGCCTCGAGGCGGAGGCGCGGGCCGTCGGCTTCGAGACGCGGCGCGCGACCTGGGTGGACGAGGCCGGGGTGGACAAGGGGAACCTCGTCTGCCGCCGCGGGCCGGACGGACCCGGCGGGCTCGCCCTCGTCGGCCACACCGACTGCGTGCCGTTCGACCCGGAGTGGAGCGAGGCGCTCGCCGGGGCCGAGCGCGGCGGCCGCGTGTACGGCCGGGGCGCCGCCGACACGAAGGGCTTCCTCGCCTGCGCGCTCCTCGCCGCCGGGCGCGCGCGGCCGGCCCGGGAGCCGCTCGCGCTCCTCTTCACCGCCGACGAGGAGATCGGCTGCCTGGGCGCGAAGCGGCTCCTCGCGGAGGGGCGCGTCCACCCGCGCCACGCCATCGTCGGCGAGCCGACGAGCCTCACGCCGGTGCGCGCGCACAAGGGCTACTGCGCCGTCGAGGTCCTGCTCCAGGGCGCCGAGGGGCACAGCGCCTACCCCGAGGTCGGCGCCTCCGCGATCCACGCGATGGGCCGGCTCTGGCCGGAGATCGAGGCCATCGGCGAGGAGATGCGGCGCCAGGCCGACGCCGCCTTCTCCCCGCCGCACGCGACCTGGAACGTCGGGGTCGTGAAGGGCGGCAAGGCGCGGAACATCATCGCCGGCGAGTGCCGCTTCACCTACGAGTGGCGGCCGCTGCCCGGGCAGGACCCGCGCCGCGCGCTGCGGCTCCTCGAGGACGCCTGCGTCCGGCTCGCGGCCGGGTACGGCGGCAAGCTCTCGATCCACATCGCGCCGCTCCGCACCGACGCCGCCGCGGTGACACCGGCGGAGGCCGAGGTGGTCCGCTTCCTCGAGGCGGAGAGCGGGAACCGCGCGACGACCGTGCCGTTCGGCACGGAGCTCCCCGAGGTGATCGGGATGGGCGCGGAGGCCTGCGTGTTCGGGCCCGGCGACATCCGCGTCGCGCACCGCACCGGGGAGCACGTCGAGGTCGCCGAGCTCGAGCGCGCGGCGGCGATCCTCGCGCGCGCCATCGAGCGGTTCTGCGGGTAGCCGCCACCGGCCGCGTCGCGCGACGCGTGACTCGCAGTCGAGGTCGTGCTCTGATTCGCGGATGCGAACCCGACGGTCCTTCGCGCGCGCCGCGCTCGTGCTCGCCGCCGCGCTCGCGGCGGCTGGCTGCGGCAACTTCGCGAAGGGCAGGGAGGACGCGGACCGCGCGGTCGCCGAGTTCCACGCCCAGTTCAATGCCGGGAGCTACGACGCGATCTGGGACGCGTCCGCCGAAGAGTTCAAGGCCGCGGGCTCCCGGCAGGACTTCTCGGCCCTCCTCGCCGCCGTGCGCCGGAAGCTGGGCGACCTCACCGGCTCGACGACCCGCAGCTGGAACGTGAACAGCCGGAACCTGACGACCTACGTCACGCTCGTGCAGGACTCGCGCTACGCGACCGAACGTGCCGAGACCACGGCGAAGGCCGTGGAGACGTTCACGTTCGTGGTGAGGAAGGACCGCGCGACGCTCCTCGGGTACAACATCGCGTCCACCGATCTGATCCTGCGCTGATCGCCCGCGGGGCCGGCGCGCCGCGTCAGGAGACCGTCACTCGCCGGACGCCGCGCGCCTCGAGCAGCGTCCGGACGCGCTCGCGGAGATCTCCCTGGAGGACGAGCGCGTCCTCCTCGATCTGGCCGCCGCAGCCGAGCGCGCGCTTCAGGTCGGACAGCCACGCCTCCATCTCCCGCGGCCCGAGCCCGAGCTTCTCGACGACGGTCACCGCCTTGCCGCCGCGGCCCTTGCGCTCGAAGCGGACGACGGCGCGGGCGGGCCCTGGCTTTCCCGCGGGCGCGGCCCCGGGGGCCGGCCCGTGCGCCGGC
>DASVZX010000091.1:0-9091 GCA_036391435.1 Anaeromyxobacter sp.
ATGGGACGCCCCGGCGTGGCCGCCGGCCGGCGCCCGGCCCGCCCGCCACACGCGCCCCTTCCTCAAGGTGCAGGACGGCTGCGATCGGCGCTGCGCGTACTGCGTCGTCCCGCTCGCGCGCGGCCCGTCCCGCTCGCTCCCGCCCGGCGAGGCCCTCCGGCGGATCGCCGCCCTCGGCGCCCGGCACCCCGAGGTCGTCCTGACGGGCGTGCACCTCGGCGCGTGGGGGCGCGATCTCTCCCCGCCGCTGGCCCTCGCGGATCTGCTGCGGGCCGTCGCGCGCGCCCGGACCGTCCACCGCGTGCGGCTCTCGTCCGTCGAGCCGGACGAGCTCCCGGCGGACGCCCTGCGTGATCCCGCCGTCGCCTCGGTCCTCTGCGATCACCTCCACCTCCCGGTCCAGAGCGGCTCGGAGCGGCTGCTCCGCGCCATGGGACGCCCCGGCGGCGCCGACGCCCTCCGCCGCGCCGTCGCGGCGGCGGAGCGGGCGTGGCCCGGCGCCTGCCTCGGCACGGACCTCATCGCCGGCTTCCCGGGAGAGACCGATCGCGACCACGCCGCGACGCTGGCGCTCGTCCGCTCGCTGCCGCTCGCGTACCTGCACCCGTTCCCGTTCTCCGCGCGCCCCGGGACGGCGGCGGCCGCGCTGGACGGGGGGGTGCCGCGGAGCGTGGTCGCGGAGCGCGTCGCGGAGCTGCGCGCCGTCTCCGACGCGCTCTGGCGCCGGTTCCTCGACGCGCAGGCGGGGCGCACGCTCGAGGTCGTCGTGGAGCGGATCGCGGGAGGCTGGGCGCGGGGGACGGCCCGGGCGTACGCGACGGTCCGCTGGCGGGCTCGTGCCCCCGGCGCTTTCGCCGGGGGTGCGGCGGGGGAGGCGCGCGGCGGCCTCGTCCGGGTCCGGGTCGAGGGCAACGACGGGACGGAGTGCGTCGGCTCTCGCGCCGAGCGGATCCCGTGAACGCGCCCGCCCGAGCCCGGGCCCGGCTCTTCCCGGGCTCGGGCCCGCGCTCGTTCACGTGCACGGGGTGGGGGCCTGCGGCCCGGCCGGAACCTTGCCCTCGCGCCCCGGCCGGAATACCCATTCCGCATGAAGCTCTCGGACGGACGCACGGTCCCCGACCTCGTCATCGACCGGTCGAAGGCGGAGCGCTGCCGCGCGCTCGCCGACGAGACGACGGCGAAGGTCCTCGAGTTCGTCCGCCGCCACACGACGGTCTCCATCGAGCGCACCGCCCTCCGGCTCCACGGGTTCCACGACGCGGGTCCGCGGGGCATCCCGCTCGCGAACCTCGCCGTCGACGCCCTGCACGAGAAGAAGCTCCTGTCGCGCGGCGCGAGCTACTGGCTCGGGTGGGCGCTGCGCCACGGGGCGACCGATCCGGTGGGCGTCGTCCAGAAGCTCCAGGCGCTCCCGGCGCACCCCGAGCCGCTCCCGCCCGCCGAGGAGCGGGCGATGATGGAGGAGGTGCGGCGCGACGCGCGGTCGGCGACCGACGAGCTCCTCCGGCGGGTCCGGGCGCGGGACGCGCTCAAGGCCGAGCTCGGCGTGGGGCCGCGCCCGCACAAGTACCTCATCGTCGCGACCGGCAACATCCACGACGACGTCGAGCAGGCCCGCGCCGCGGCGCAGGCGGGCGCCGACATCATCGCCGTGATCCGGTCGACCGCGCAGTCGCTCCTCGACTACGTCCCGCACGGCGCGACCACCGAGGGGTACGGCGGCACGTACGCCACGCAGGAGAACTTCCGGATCATGCGCGGCGCGCTCGACGAGGAGTCGCGGCGGCTCGGGCGGTACCTCCACCTGACCAACTACTCGTCCGGGCTCTGCATGCCGGAGATCGCGTTCACCGCGGCGTGGGAGCGGCTCGACATGCTCCTCAACGACGCCATGTACGGGATCCTGTTCCGCGACATCAACATGAAGCGGACCCTCTGCGATCAGCACTTCTCGCGCCGGATCTGCGCCCTCGCGGGGATCGTCATCAACACCGGCGAGGACAACTACATCACCACCGCCGACGCCGACGAGGCGGCGCACACCGTCATCGCCTCGCAGTTCGTGAACCAGAGCTTCGCCCACCGCGCCGGGCTGCCCGACCGGCTCATCGGCCTCGGGCACAGCTTCGAGATCGATCCCGCCCGCGAGGACACCGTCGCGCGCGAGCTCGCGCAGGCGCTCCTCGTCCGGACGCTCTTCCCCGACTCGCCGATCAAGTACATGCCGCCCACGAAGCACAAGCAGGGCGACATCTTCTTCAGCCACGCGTACGACGTGATGGCCGACGTGGTCTCCTGGCTCACCGGCCAGGAGATCCAGCTCCTCGGCATGATGACCGAGGCGATGCACAACCCCTTCCTCATGGACCGCTACGTCGCCCTGAAGAACGCGGAGTACGTGTACCGCGCGTGGCAGTCGATGGGCGGGGAGATCCGGCTCGCGCCGGGCGGCGTGGTCGAGCGGCGCGCCGCCGAGACCCTCGGGCGGGCCCTCGCGCTCCTCGAGGAGGTCGCGCGCGACGGGCTCATGAAGGCGATCGGCAAGGCGCGCTTCGGGGACATCGCGCGCGCGGAGGACGGCGGCAAGGGGCTCGCGGGCGTCGTCGAGCGCGCGCCGGGATACTTCAACCCGTTCCTCGAGATCCTCGAGGGGGAGGCGCGATGACCTTCCGCGCGCCGCACCTCGCCGCCGCGCTGCTCGTGCTCGCCGGCTGCGCGACCGTGAGGGACGTCCTCGCGCCGGCGCCGGTCGGCAAGCCGTCCGGGCGCGACGGCTGGCTCGTGTACCAGGTCGCGTCCCTCCGGTTCGAGGCGCCCGCGACGTGGCACGCCTCGGGCGGCGAGCGGCGGATCGCGCTCGAGTCGCCGGACGGGCGGGCGCGCCTCGAGGTCTCCTACCCGGAGACGCCGTTCCCCGACGAGCGGACCTGCCTCGCGGCGGCCGACGAGAAGCTCCGGGAGCAGGCGGCGCAGCTCGAGCGCGCCCGGCGCCACGCGACGCGCTTCGGCGGGGTGGCGGCGCAGACGCTCGAGGCCGACGAGCGCGGCTGGCACGTCTGGGCCTACGCCGCCTGCGACGGCGGCGTGCAGTACCGGGTCTTCTTCACCGCCGCGACGCCGGCTGCGGCGGACCCCCTCGAGGCGCAGCGGACGCTCGTGGCGACCGCCCGGATCGGAGGCGAGTCGTGAGCCCTCCTCCCCGCGACTGGACCCCGGGACAGGTCGTCCGCCCGTACGGCGATCGGCGCGACGACGGCATCGTCCAGCTCTCCTTCGTGCTGCCGGTGCCGGCGGGCGACCGGGCCCGCGAGGCGGCCGCCCAGCTCGCGCGCCGCATGGGGATGGAGCAGGTCCACGTCGCCCACATGGAGGCCGCGGCGGAGCGGTACACCTTCTTCGTCGTCTACGGCCGGACCGCCGTGGCGGTGGACTTCTCGAGCATCGAGGTCCCCGAGGTCGTCGCGAGGAAGCGGGGCTTCGACGAGCTCAACGCCTGGGCCCTGCACGAGGTGGGGCGGCGGATCGTGGTGCTGGGCGCGTGCACGGGCTCGGACGCGCACGCCGTCGGCATCGACGCGATCATGAACATGAAGGGGTACGCCGGGGACTACGGCCTCGAGCGCTACCCCTGCTTCGACGCGACGAACCTCGGCGCGCAGGTCGAGAACGCGCAGCTCGCGCGGCTCTGCCAGGAGCGGCACGCGGACGCGGTGCTCGTGTCGCAGGTCGTGACCCAGCGCGACGTCCACAAGGAGAACGCGCGCCAGCTCGTGGACGAGCTCGAGCGGCTCGGCCTGCGCGGGCACGTCGTCGCGATCCTCGGCGGTCCGCGCATCGACCACCGGCTCGCGCGGGACCTCGGGTACGACGCCGGGTTCGGCGCCGGCACCAAGCCCTCCGACGTCGCGAACTACGTCGTCGGCGAGGTGCTCCGCAGGATGGGCAAGGAGTCCTGAGCCCGCCGCCTCCGCCCGTCCCGGGACGGCGGCGCGGCGCGGGCGAGGAGGCGACACGTGAAGGCCACGATCCGGCTCCGGCTGTCCCAGCTCGACGCGCACTACGGCGGGAACCTCGTGGACGGCGCGCGGATCCTCGCGCTGTTCGGCGACGCGGCGACCGAGCTCTGCATCCGCCACGACGGCGACGAGGGGCTCCTGCGCGCGTACGAGTCGGTCGACGTGCTCGCCCCGACCCACGCCGGCGACTACCTCGAGGTCGAGGCGGAGATCGTCCAGGTCGGGAACACCTCGCGGAAGATGCGGTTCGAGGCGCGCAAGATCATCCGCCCGCGCCCGGACCTGTCCGACAGCGCCGCGGAGGCGCTCGCGGAGCCGGTCGTCGTCTGCCGGGCGGTCGGCACCTGCGTCGTCCCGAAGGACAGGCAGCGCCTCGCCCGCTGAGCCGGGCGGCCGCGCGGCGCGGAGAGGAGCACGCGATGGCGAACGAGGTCATCATCGCCGCGGCCGTCGTCGGCGCGGAGGTCACGCGGGAGCAGAGCCCCCACGTCCCGTACACGCCGGCCGAGATCGCCCGGGCGGCGGTGGACGCCGGCCGGGCGGGCGCCGCGGTCGTGCACCTCCACGCGCGCTGGCCCGACGGGCGGCCGTCGCAGGAGGCCGCCCACTTCCGCGAGATCGTCGACCGGATCCGCGCGGCGGGGAGCGACGTCGTCGTCCAGTGCTCGACGGGCGGCGCCGTCGGGATGTCGGTGGACGAGCGGCTCGGTTCGCTCGTCGACGGCGCGGAGATGGCGACCCTGAACCTCGGGACCATGAACTTCGGGGACGCCGTCTTCGTGAACGCGCGGCCGGACATCGTGAAGATCGCCGGGCGGCTGAGGGCCCGCCGGCTCGTCCCGGAGTGCGAGGTCTACGACGCGGGCATGCTCGACACGCTCCGGTGGCTCCTCGACAAGGGCCACCTCGCCGCGCCCTACCACGTGCAGTTCGTCCTCGGCGTGCCGGGCGGCATGACCGGCTCGGAGCGGAACCTCCGCTTCCTCGTCGAGGGGCTCCCCGAGCCGGCGCACTGGTCCGTCGCGGGCATCGGGCGGTTCGAGCTGCCGATGGCCGAGCTCGCGCTGCGGATGGGCGGACACGTCCGCGTCGGGCTCGAGGACAACCTCTTCGCGGCGAAGGGCGTGCTCGCGAAGGGCTCCGACGAGCTCGTCGCCCTCGCGGTCGAGCTCGCGCGCCGCGCGGGCCGGCCGCCGGCGACGCCGGCGCAGGCGCGCCGGATCCTCGGGATCTCCTGAGGGCGGGCGCAAGCGAAAACCGCTCGCCCCAGGGCTTTCGACGGCTTGACGCCCCGCGGACGGGGCGCTAGGGTCGCGCGTGTTTTCTCGTGGGTGAGGGACCCGGGCCATGACGAAGGCGGATCTCATCGAGAAGGTGCAGGCGGCCCGCGGGGACATGTCGAAGCGGCAGGTCGCGCTCGTCGTCGACGCGGTGTTCGACCACCTCGCCCGCGGGATCCGCAAGGACAAGCGCTTCTCGATGCCGGGCTTCGGGACCTTCGTCGTGAAGAAGCGCGCCGGCCGGGTGGGCCGCAACCCGCAGACGGGCGCCGAGATCAAGATCGCGCCGACGAAGACGGTGGGGTTCAAGCCGGCCCCCGAGCTGAAGAAGGCGCTGTAGGCCGCGGCACGCGGGAGCGCGGATGAGCGATCTCGCGCAGTGGCTCCTCGAGTTCCGCCAGCTCCACGAGAAGGCCCGGCGCGGCGAGCTCTCCGCGCGCGAGCTCCAGCTCTACCGGCACGGCCGCGACGAGCTCGCGCGCGCGCTCCTCGCCGCGCAGCGGCTGACGCTCCGGCCCGGCGAGACGCCGCGGCGCGCCCTGCGGGTCGCCCGGGCGCTGCAGGTGGACCTCGACCTCGCGACCTCGCGCGAGCGCGCCGTCACGATCGACCTCTCGACCGGCGGCTTCTCCTGCCTCCTGGCCCGGGCGGCGCCGGTCGGGGACGAGGTCGGGTTCTCGCTGCGGATGCCGGCGTCGGACCCGCTCGCCGGCCGCGCGCGCGTCACCGACGCGAAGGCGCTCCCCGGCAACGTCCGCGTGGCGTTCCAGTTCGTGGGCCAGACGGACGCGGACCGGGAGCGCATCGAGCTCTTCGTGTTCGACACGGTGCTCGCGCAGCTGGCGAGCTGACCGCGCAAGGAAGAGGCGCCGCGAGGCCGCCGGGCCCCGGGCGCCCCGGTCTTCCCCCGCGAGGCTACTTCTTGAAGGGGATGTCCACGTCGAGCTGGGCCGTCCACATGAAGTCCGACCCGTAGGCGCGCTTGTAGAGGTCGGTGTCGAGGAAGAAGACCGGCCCGGTGAGGAGCGACACGTTCGAGGTGAAGTAGAAGCTCGCGGCGGCGGCGACCGCGCCGAACCAGTTCTTCCCCGACGCGTAGTCCGCGGAGAGGACGACCTTCTCGAGGCCCGGGAGCGCGACCTTGATGTCCGGGCTCACGTAGCTCGCCATGAAGCCCCCGCGGCTCACCGCGCCGCCGGAGCCCGTCCACAGGAGCGCGCTGCCGGCGCCGTAGTACCCGCCGATCCCGAGCGTCCCGACGGGGAGGGTCTTGCCGAGCGTCGCGTGGAGGAGGTCGTAGTCCGAGACGTCCTTCTCGAACCCGGCGTTCGCGATGCCGACGGAGAGCGCCGGCGACCACGCGCCGACCAGGTTCTCCGCGACGGTCACCTTGCCGTTCAGCTGGAGGTAGTCGCCCGTGAAGCCGGGGTAGAACACGTCGAACCCGACCTCGCCCTGGACCTTGTCGCCCGGGATGACGCCCACGGTGAGGCCGTACGTGTTCTGCAGCATCCCCTTCTCGGCGACGTAGGTGTCGTACGTGAGGTGCGGCACGAGGTAGGGCTGCGTGTAGGTCGTCGCCGGCGTCCAGACCGTCGTGGACGGGGTCGCGGACGCGGCGCCGGCGGCGGTGAGCGCGGCGGCGGCGGCGAGGGCCTTCAGGGACTTCGTCATTCGCGTGTCTCCTCCCGGATGAGCGGGTCAGTGGGTGCGGCCGCCGGGACCGATTGCACCGTGCGTGCCGGTGCGGATCGCCGCGAACGACGGGCGTTTCGCGCGGAGGCCGCCGCGCGGTGCGCCGGGGGCGGGCATCCGCTGCGCGCCGCCGGGGCAGGCGGGCGGGGGTGGCCTTCCGCCCGGCGCGCGGCGAAGAGAGGCCCGGCCCCTCGTGCGGGACCGGGCCCCTCGAGCCGGACGCGGCGCCCGCGGTCAGGCGGGCGTCGTGCCGGGCTGCGGGTGCGCGAGCGGGGGCGCGGGGGCCGCGGAGGCGGAGGGCCCGAACGCCGACTCGTCGGACATGATGTAGCCGCGCTCGCCCGCGTCGGAGGCGTCCATGCCGTTCCACTCGTCCTGCTCGTCCGCGCGGAGCGGCGTGACGAGCGCGACGAGCTTCAGGAGCGCGAAGGAGACGCCGCCCGAGAAGGCCATCGTGACGGCGACGCCGAGCGCCTGCTTCGCGACCTGCAGGACGCTCGCGTCGGCCCCGGCGGCGTTCACGGCGGTGGAGGCGAGCGCGCCGGTGAGGATCGCGCCGAGCGTCGCGGCGACCCCGTGCACGGCGAACACGTCGAGGGAGTCGTCGAGGCCGAGCCGCGGGCGGAGGCGGACCGCCGCGAACGAGGCCGTCGCGGCGAGCGCGCCGAGGAGGAGGGCGGGCACCGGCCGGACGAAGCCCGCGGCGGGCGTGATGGCGACCATGCCCGCGACCGCGCCGGAGGCGAGGCCGACGCCCGACATCTTCCCGTACAGGAAGAGCTCGGCGAGGCCCCAGACGAGCGCCGCCGCCGCGGGCGCGAAGAAGGTGTTGAGGAAGGCGGTCGAGGCGAGGCCGCTCGCGGCGAGGGCCGAGCCGCCGTTGAAGCCGAGCCACCCGAACCAGAGCAGCCCCGCGCCGAGGATCGCGAACGGCACGTTGTGCGGGAGGACGCTCGGCGTGCGCAGCCCGCGGCGCTTGCCGAGCAGGATGGCGGCGACGAGCGCCGCGGAGGCGGCGTTGACGTGGACGACCGTCCCGCCGGCGAAGTCGAGCACGCCGAGGGTCCGGAGCCATCCGCCCGGGGCCCAGACCCAGTGCGCGACCGGCGCGTACACGACGAGGCTCCAGAGCGTCACGAACAGGAGGTAGGCCTTCATCCGCACGCGCTCGACGATCGCGCCGGAGATGAGCGCCGGGGTGATGACCGCGAACATCGCCTGGAACAGCATGAACGACGAGTGGGGGATCGTCGCGGCGAGCGACGGCTCGGGCGCGTCGCCGACGCCGGAGAGGCCGATCCAGCCGAGGCCGCCGACGACGCGGTCGAGCGCGCCGCCCGGCGAGAACGCGATCGAGTAGCCGGCGAGCGCCCAGAGGACGCCGACGAGGCCCATGCACACGATCGAGAGGTTCATCGTCTGGACGACGTTCTTCGCGCGGACGAGCCCGCCGTAGAAGAACGCGAGGCCGGGGGTCATGAGCATGACGAGGCCCGCGCTCACGAGCACGAGCGCGGTGTCGCCCGTGTTCACCCCCGTGTCGGCGGCGGCGAGCGCCGGGAGTGCGAGGGCGAGGGCGGCGATCGGGATCTTCACGGTTCCTCCGGGGTTCGGGGTTCGCGGGGGGCGCCGCGCGATGTTGCAGCAGGCGTGCCCGCGCTCCGGGCGCGATTTCCGCGCGGTTCGCCGTCCGCGCGGGGCGCGCTGCTCGCGGCGGAAGCACCGCGTGCCGATCGATCGGGCAGCATCGGCCCCGGCGCGGGTCGCCTGCCCGCCGGGCGCGCAGCCGAACCACCGCTACCGCCGCGTACGCCTCGTCGCCGTCTTCTTGGCGGCCTTCTTCTTCGCGGCGGCCGTGGACTTGCCGGCGGCGGTCGACTTCCTCGCCGCGGCGGACCTGCGGGCGCCGGCCTTCGCCGCCGCCTGGGCGGAGGCCTTCTTGGCGGGGGCCTTCGCGACCGCCTTCGGCGGCGGAGGCGGCGGGGGCGGCTCGGGCGAGAGCTCGCCGGGATCGTCGTCGCTCGCGCTCTGGAGCGCGGCGGGGGCGCCGGAGACCGCGCGGTACGGCCCGCGATTCTCGGACTCGACGGTCGCGGCGCG
>DASVZX010000092.1:0-9394 GCA_036391435.1 Anaeromyxobacter sp.
GTGGTGGACCTCGTCGGCGAGGGGTTCGACGTCGCGCTGCGCGTCGCGTCGAAGCTCGAGGACTCGTCGCTCGTCGTCCGGCGCGCCGCCCCGGTGCTGTTCCAGCTGTTCGCCTCGCCGGTCTACCTGGCGCGGCGCGGGACGCCGCGGAGCGCGGACGAGCTGGACGGGCACGACTGGGTCGTGTTCCGCGGCGGCCCCCAGCAGCTGCGGGTGGCCCCGGTGCGGGCGGCGGAGCGCGCCCCGCGGATCGTCTGCGACGACCTCCTCTTCGTGCGGGACGCGGTGAGGGCGGGCGTCGGGATCGGCCTGCTGCCGACGTTCGTGGCGGAGCCGGACGTGATCGCCGGCGCGCTCGTCCGGATCGTCCCGAGGTTCGAGCGGCCGGCGGGGAGCCTGTACGTCGTCACGCCCTCCGCGAAGCACGTGCCGGGCAAGGTGACCGCGTTCCGCGAGCTCGTCCTGGAGCTGCTCAGGACGAGAGCCGGCACGGCGCCGAGCGCGTGAGGGCGGGCGCGCCCGGTCGCGACGGAGCGCCCGCCCTGCCGCGCCGCCGCGCTTCGAGCGGCGGGCGGCCAGGCCGCGCGCGTGGGCTACGCCGCGACGGGGGTCGCGGCGACCTTCTTCACGGCCTCGAGCTCGATCGTGATCTCGACCTTCTCGCCGACCAGCACGCCGCCCGCCTCGAGCGCGGCGTTCCAGACGAGGCCGAACTCGCGGCGGTCGAGGGACGCCTTGGCGGAGAAGCCCGCGCGCTCGTTGCCCCAGGGGTCCTTGCCCGTGCCGGCGAACTCGGCGTCGAGGACGACCTCGCGCTTCACGCCGTGGAGCTCGAGGTCGCCCGTCACGCGGTAGCCGCCGCCGGCCTTCTCGATCTTGCGGGAGCGGAAGGTGAGCTGCGGGTACTTCGCGACGTCGAGGAAGTCGGCGGAGCGCAGGTGCGTGTCGCGGTCGGCCACCTGCGTGTCGATGGAGGCGGCGTCGATGGTCGCCTCGACCGAGGAGCGGGTGAGGTCCTGCGGGTCGAGCTGGATGGCGCCCGACCACCTGGCGAAGCGGCCGTGCACCTTCGAGATGACCATGTGGCGCACGTGGAAGTGGATGGCGGAGTGGCTGACGTCGATGTCCCAGGTGTTCGTCATGTTCGGTTCCCTTTCGGTTCGAGCGCGTGTGGCTCGTGACGAGGGGAATGTGGCGCCGTTCCCGCAGTAGCGCAATGCGCGCAGTTGGACTTCTCTGTTCCACAGTGGGAACTATGGTCCGGGGAGATCCGCGAGGGCGCGGTGGCGGCGTGCACCCGCCGGGCAGAGGCGTGTAATCTCGGCGTCGCTCGCGGGACGAACGGGCGCGCGCCGCCCGCTCCCGCATCCGCCCCGCGCGAAGCCGTCCGGAGGTCCGTCATGGCCATCACCGTCCAGGTCCAGATGAGCCCGGGCTGCGGCCACGGCGAGAAGACGGTCGCGCTCGTCCGGGACGTGCTCGACCGGATCGCGCCGGGCGCGCCGCTCGAGATCGTCGAGGTTTCAAGCCTCGACGACGCGGAGCGGCTCGGCTTCCCCGGGTCGCCGACCGTGCGCGTGAACGGCGTCGACGTCGAGCCGGAGCCGCCCCGCTCGGTCGGGCTCGGTTGACGGCTGTACGGCGCCGCGGGCGTGCCCCCGCGGTCCATGGTCGAGGCCGCGGTCCGCCTCGCGGCGTCGCGCGGCGGGTGACGCCTCGCCGGCGGCCCGTCGTCAGGGCGCGGTCGCCTGCTCCGCCGGATCCGGCTCCGCCTCGTCGGCGAACGCGCGCGCCACCTCCCGGAACGCCTCCTCCCGGGCCAGGAACGCCGCCACGACCTCGGGGTCGAACTGCGAACCCGAGCGCTGCCGGATGAACTCCCGCGCCTCGTCGTGCGGGAAGGCGGCCTTGTAGACGCGCCGGCTGATGAGCGCGTCGTACACGTCCGCGAGGGCCATCAGCCGCCCGGCGAGGGGGATGTCCTCGCCTCGAAGGCCGCCGGGGTAGCCGCTGCCGTCCCAGCGCTCGTGGTGCGCCACGGTCATCTGCCGCGCGTAGGTCAGGAACTCGTGCTTCTCCGGGTGGCCGGCGGCGTCCACGATCTGCGCGATGGCGTCGGCGCCGATCGTGGTGTGCGACTTCATGATCGCGTACTCCTCGTCGCTCAGCTTCCCCGGCTTGCGCAGGATCTCGTCCGGGATCCCCACCTTGCCGATGTCGTGCAGCGGCGCGGACTTCACGAGGAGCTCGACGGTCGAGTCGTCCAGGTCGCGGTACCGGGGCGTGGTGGCGAGCTGCCGCGCGAGGATCTCCACGTAGCGCTTGGTGCGGAGGATGTGCCGGCCGGTCTCGTTGTCCCGGGCCTCCGAAAGGACGGACATGCTGACGATGATCTCGTCCTGCGCCCGGAGCAGGTCCCGGATGCCCTCCTCGACCTTGCGGGCCTCGAGGCCGTACTTCAGCAAGCTGAGGACGGTGGTGATGACGACCAGCGTCGTCACGGGCATCAGAGGAGAGAGGTAGAGGCCCGTCGTCGCGAGCAGCCGCGTCGCTCCCCACGAGCAGCCGGCGCCGCCGAGGGTCACGGCGGCCAGCGCCAGCCCGAACCCCGCGCGGCCCAGCAGCAGGGTGCAGCCGATCCCGAGGAGCAGGACCGCGACGAGCTCCGCGCCCCGGGCCCAGCCCGGCCGCGCGATGAAGCGGCCGGACAGGATGGCGTCGACGACGCTCGCGTGGACCTCGAGGCCCCTCGCCCACCTGCCGGAGGGGACGAGGTGGAGATCCCCCACGCCGGTGGCCCAGCCGCCCACGAGGACGATCTTCCCGCGGAGGCCGTCCTCCGCCAGCTCGCCGTCGAGGACCGCCCGCGCCGAGTGGTAGGGGCGCGCGCGCTGCTCGCTGCGGATGTCGAGCAGCACGTTCCCCGCTCGATCCAGGGGGATCCGCCGGGTGCCCCACTCGAGGAAGGTCTCCCCTCCCTCCTTCAGGAGGCGCACGTTCCGATCCCTCGACGCGACGAGGATGGCGGCCAGGGCGAGGGACGGGAGCGACCGGCCCTCGAGCGCGAGCATGAGCGGCGTGCGCCGGAGCGTGCCGTCGACGTCCTTGACGGTGTTGGCGAAACCCTCGGCGGTCGCCGCCGCCGTCAGCCGGGGCAGGCTGCGGATCACCCCGGTCGGCTCGGGCCAGCCCCCGGCGCTCCCCGGCGCGCGGGTCACGATCATGCCCGGGGGGACGGTCGGGACCGACGGCGCGGCCGGGGCGCCGCCGCCGGAGAAGACGAGCTGGTAGGCGAGCACGGTCTGGCCCCGCCCCAGGGCCGCCGCGAGCCGCTCGGTGTTGCCGTCCTCGACGCCGCTCGGCTCCGGGGCGGCCGCGTCGACGGCGTCGCGCTCGCGCTCGGTCCGGATGACCTCGGGAGAGCTGCGATCCGGCTCGGGCATGAGGAGGTCCAGCGCGACCACCTCGGCCCCCGCGCGCCGGAGGCGATCGAGCAGCATGGCGAGCCGGTAGCGCGGCCAGGGCCACTGCCCGCGGGCGCGGAGGCTCTCGTCGTCGATCCCCACGAGCACGAGCGCCGGGGAGGGCGGCGGGGGCCGCCGGGCGCCCAGCATCACGTCGTAGACGCGCAGCTCCGCGAGGCGGACGGGCGCGGGCTCGAAGACGAGCAGCAGGGCCAGCCCGAGCGTCAGGACCAGCCCGACCGCGACGAGCGCGCCCTTGCCGGTCCAGGAGATCCGGCGCGGGCGACGCAGCTCTCGATCGGCGCCTGGCATGGCTCGGCACGACGGCTACTGGACGATGACCTCGACCCGACGGTTGCGCGGCTCGGCGACCCCGTCCCGGGTCGGGACCGCGGGGTTTCCCTTCCCGTGGGAGGACACGGTCATCGGCCCGGGCGCCATGCCCTGCTCGAGCAGCAGCGCCTTGACCCGCTCCGCGCGAGCCTGGGCGAGCCGCTCGTTCACGCGGTCGTCGCCGGTGGCGTCGGTGTGCCCGCTGATGGCGACGGAGATGGCGCTCCGGCGCCGGGCGGCCGCCGCGATGCCGGGGATGGCCGACCGCGACTTCGCGTCGAGGGTCGTCGTGCCCGCCTCGAAGTAGAGGACGAACCGCTCCGGCGGCGCGGGCTCGACGGCCAGGGTCCCTGCGAACGTCCTCGCGATGAAGCCCGGATCGGCCGTGGTCACGGCGGACGGCGCCGTCCCGCCCGCGACGCGCGTCATGTCGCTCGCCCTCGAGAGCACCTGCTTGCCGCCGGGCGTGGTCACCTCCGCCTGGCCGACCCGGCCGTCCGGGTCGGGGACGAGGACGATCGTCTGCCGGACGGCGCAGCCGCCGGGACCGAGCGCCACCAGGAAGGCCGCCAGCAGGCGGGCCTCGCGTCGCCGCTCCACCGGGCGCTCCGGAACCGAGGTCGATGGGCGCATGGCTAGTCCCCGACCTGGATGAGCAGCTTCGTGCCCCGCATCGCGATCGTCGCGTCCGGGAGCTGGAGCTGGGCCGTCCCCGGGGCGAGCTTGCCGATGAGGCCCGCGAGATAGGCGAAGGTGCCCCGGGCCATCCGCACGACGAGGGCGAACCGGCCTTCCCTGGGGGCGAAGGCGAAGTCGACGAGGGCGAGCTCGCTCCCCGGGCCGAGCGAGATGGTGGTCTCGTCGTTCAGCACGAGGCCGACGGCCCCCGGCTTGCCGGTGCGGACGACGTCCCCCCGGCGGAGGTCCGCGCCGACGGCGGCGGGCACGCCGGCTCCGTTCCGCAGGATCGAGACCTCGCCCTCCAGGGTCCGGACGCGGCCGATCCGCTCGGGCTCGTCCCCCCGGGCCGGCGCGGCGCACAGCAGCGCGAGCAGCAAGCCCCAGAGCCGTCGCTTCATGGCTGGTTCCCTCCCTGGCGGGAGGCCAGTCTAGCGCTCGGTTCGGGCCCCGGCTACGAGCAGTTCCCGTCTAGTGGATCCGCAGCGCGAGCTTCCCGAGGTGGTGGCGGCCGATCTCGCGGTGGGCCCGCGCCGCGTCCTCGAGCCGGCACGCCTTGCCGACCTCGACGTGGAAGGGTCCGGCGGCGATGAGCCGGTTGAGCCGCTCGAGCGCCTCGCGGCCCGGCTCGCCGTCGTAGGCCAGGACCTGCACGCCCGGAGGCCCTTCCGGCGCGGGCTCGACGCCGTTCGGGTGCGCGACGCGGCCGCCCTCGCGGAGCGTCCGGAGGGCGGGCTCGAGGCTCTCGCCGTGGACGAGCACGAGCGCCGCGTCGAGGCCGTCCGGCGCGAGGTCGCGGGCCGCCCGCGCCACGTCGTCGCGCTTGCCGTCGACGGCGGCGTCCGCGCCGAGCCTGCGGACGAGCTCGACGCCGTCGGGCCCGGAGGCGACCGCGAGCACCTTCGCGCCCATCCGCTTCGCGAGCTGCACCGCGAGGTGCCCGATCCCACCGCTCGCACCGTAGATCATCAGGGTCTGCCCCGCCCCGAGGTGGAGCTGGTCCTCGAGGCCGCGCAGCGCGGTCACGCCGTCCGCGCCGAGCGCGCCGGCCTCCTTCGTGCTCAGGCCCTGCGGGATCGGCGCGGCCGCGTCCTCGTCCACCGCGACGTACTCGGCGTAGAACCCGCCCTCGAAGGAGTACGCGTACACGCGATCGCCGGCGCGGAAGCGCCGGACCTCGTCGCCCGCCGCGACCACCTCGCCCGCGCCGTCGTTGCCGATGACCTTCGGGAAGCGGCGCTTGCCCATCTCGAACTCGCCCGACCGGACGTCCGGGTCCCACACGCCGATCCCCGCGGAGTCGAGCCGCACGAGGATCTGCTTCGCCCCCGGCCGCGGCACCGGGAGCGTCGCCGCGTGGAGGACGTCGGGCCCTCCGTACCGGTCGAACGCGGCTGCCTTCATCTGCGCAGGAATGGCTGCTTGCATGGCGTCCCCCTCCGTCTCGTCGCCCGGAGAACCCCATAGAGCGCGCCGCGCCGCGCCGCCAGGCGCGTCGATCGACGCGCGCCCGGCGAGGCGGCGGGCCCTCCCACGCGCTGCCGGTGAGGATGCCGAGCATCACGCGGCCCGCGGCTCAGCCCGCCTCGAGCCACGACGTGACCGTCGCGAGGGCGGTCACGCCGGCGGCGGCCACGAGGCCGGCCGAGACGCCCTCGGCGACCCCGCGCTGGCCGGTGCGCGCGAGGACCGTCGTGTAGACCGCGCCCGCCAGCCCGACCCCGAGCACCATCCCGACGTTCCGCGCCGCCGCGAGGACGCCGGACGCGATGCCCCTGCGGTGCGGCGGCGCGGCGCCGAGCAGGCGGCTGTTGTTCGGGGCGATGAAGAGGCCGAGGCCGAGCCCCGCGACCGCGAGCGCGCCGGCGATCCGCCAGGTGGGCGTCCCGGGCCCGTTCCGCGAGAGGAGGAGCAGGCCCGCCGTCAGCACGGCCATGCCGGCGACCGTGAAGCGCCTCGGGCCGAGGCGATCGGAGAGCTCTCCCGCCACGGGCGCGGCGACGAGCATCATGAGCGGAAGCGCCGAGAGCATCGCGCCGGCGTGCTGGACCGGGAGCCCGCGCGCCTGGACGAGGTAGAACGGGACGAGGAACAGGACCGCGTACTCCCCGACGTAGCTCGCGACCGCGCTGAACGCGGAGCCGGTGAACGCGCGCGCCTGGAAGAGGGACAGGTCGAGCATGGGGTGGGGCCGCCGCCGCTCGATGGCCACGAAGGTCGCGAGCACCGCGAGGGAGGCGCCGGCGAGCCCCAGCGTGACGGGCGAGCGCCAGCCCCAGTCGTGCCCCTGGTCGAGCGCGAGGAGGAGGCCGAACAGCCCCACGAAGAAGGCCCCCGCGCCGAGGAGGTCGAACCTCGGCACGTCGCCGTGCGGCTCGTCGTGGGGCACGACCGCCCGGCCGAGCGCGAGCCCGACGAGGCCGATCGGGACGTTGACGAAGAAGATGGCGCGCCAGCCGAGGTGCGCGGCCAGCAGGCCCCCGAGCGGCGGTCCCGCGCTCAGGCCCAGGTACGTCATCGTCGACTGCAGGCCGAGCGCGCGGCCCCGCTCGGACGGCGGGAACGCGAGCGTCAGGATCGCCGGGGAGTTCGCGAAGAGCATCGCCGCCGCGAGGGCCTGCAGGGCCCGCGCCGCCACGAGCCACGGCGCCGAGGGCGCGAGGCCGCACAGCGCCGAGGTGACGACGAACCCGCCGAGGCCGGCGAGGTACACGCCCCGGTGGCCGCGCAGGTCGCCGAGCCGTCCGAACCCGAGGAGCACCCCGCTCACGACGAGCAGGTAGATCGACACCACCCACTCGATGCCCGCGACCGTGGTCCCGAGCGCCTCGCGCACCGCCGGCAGCACGGCGTTCACGATGCTGCCGTCGAGCGCCGACATGAACGTGCCGATCCCGACGGCGAGGAGGACCGACCACTTGCGCGCGGGCGCGCCCTGGCCGGCGGGCGACCGGCGATCCGCCGGAGGGGCGTCGCGCGACTCGAGCCGGGTCGGGTCCGACATGAGCGCGGATCATAAGCGGCGGCGCCCCAGGGAGCAGCGCCCGCGGCCGCGCGCGGCGGCGGTCGCGCGGGCGGGCTCCCCGGCGCGGGGCGCTCCTAGTGCCGGAGCGCCGCCCTCTCCGCCGCGGTCTTGACGAACGTCCCCTCCCGGAGATCCCGGAGCGCCTGCCGGATCTCGGCCTGGGTGTTCATGACGAAGGGACCGTAGCGGACCGCGGGCTCCTCGAGCGGCTGCGCCGAGAGCAGCAGGAAGCGGGCGGGGCCCGCGGCCGCGCGCGCCCGGACGACGTCGCCGTCGCCGAGGATCGCGAGGCGAGGCGAGGGGACGCTCTTGCCGCCCACGTCCACGGCGCCCCGGAGCACGTACACGAGCGCCGTGTGGCCCCGCGCGACGGGCTGCTCGAAGGTGGCGCCCTCGGGGAGCGCCACGTCGAGGTAGGACGGTCCGGCGAAGATCTCGCGGACCGCGCCCTCGACGCCGTCCACCGAGCCGGCGATCACCCGCACGCGCGCGCCACCGGGCGCGGCGACCTCGGGGATGCGCGCCGACGGGACGTCCTGGTAGCGGGGGGTGGTCATCTTCAGCTTGCGGGGCAGGTTCACCCAGATCTGCAGGCCGTCGAGGCGGAGCGGGCCGGCGTGCGGCATCTCCTCGTGCATGATGCCGCTGCCGGCGGTCATCCACTGCACGTCCCCGGCGCCGATCGTCCCCTCGTTCCCGAGGCTGTCGCGGTGGGTGACGCTGCCGTCGAGCACGTAGGTGACGGTCTCGATCCCGCGGTGCGGGTGCATCGGGAACCCGGCGATGTAGTCGTCGGGGTTCTCCGAGCCGAAGTGGTCGAAGAGGAAGAAGGGGTCGAGGTGGTCGAGGCGGGGCGTCGCGATGCTGCGGGCCAGGCGAACCCCGGCACCGTCGCTCGTGGCCATCGGCACGATCACGTCCTTCACGCTGCGCTCGGTCGTCATGGTCCGGATCTAGGCGCCGGGACGCCTCGGGACAATGCCGGGCGAGGGAGAACTCCGTTCCACCCGAGCAACAGTCGTCCGCCGCGGCTGCCCTGCGCTCGTGGGGGGGATCCCTGCCGTGACGTGCGGGGTCCCCGCGCGGCGGGTACGCGAGGAACAGCCGCGCCGGATACGGCACGCACCCTCCGGGAGGAGGACCATGGCGAGCACGCTGACGAAGGTCCAGCTGGACGAGCTGCGCCAGAAGCTCGAGCGGGAGCGCGCCCGGATCCTCCAGGTCCTCGGGGCGCCCGGGTCGGACCCTCCGCGGGCCGACCAGGACAGCGAGCCCGAGGAGGCGGCGCAGCGCGAGACGGAGCGGAGCCGCGCGTTCGACGTGGACGCTCGCGAGCGCGGCCTCCTCGCCGAGGTGGAGCACGCGCTCGGGAAGTTCGCGGCCGGCACGTACGGCGTGGGCGAGAGCTCCGGGGATCCGATCCCGTACGAGCGCCTGGCCGTCATGCCCTGGGCGCGCGACGCGGTCGGCGAGTGACGCCCCCCGCCCACGACGCCTAGCTTCGATCACGAGGTCGGTGCGCGCCGGTGGAGCCCGGCGCGCGGGAGGTGCCGCGATGCCAGAGAAGAGGACGATCGAGCGAGCGAAGGAGGATCTCCGCGAGGGGAAGCAGCCCTCGACCGCCGCCGGGGAGTTCGTGCGGGAGGAGATCGAGCACGTCCGCGAGGGCAAGCACGGCGCGCGCTCGCCCCGGCAGGCGATCGCCATCGGCCTGTCGAAGGCCCGGAGGGCGGGCATTCCCCTGCCGCCGCCGAAGAAGGGCCGGGTGAAGGAGCGCACGCGCCGCTCCGCCGAGCAGGCCTACGAGGTGGGGCAGGGGAAGCGCGAGCCGAGGGCCCCCTCCCGCAAGCGGAGCGCGGCGGTCCGCGGCGCGCTGAAGCGCGAGCGCAAGAGC
>DASVZX010000093.1:0-2801 GCA_036391435.1 Anaeromyxobacter sp.
GCGTCCGCGGTCACCGCGCAGGTGTTCACGACGACGAGGTCCGCGCGCTCGCCGTCGCGCGCGAGGGCGAGCGGCGCGGCGAGCCCGGCCGCGAGCGCGTCGGAGTCGGCCCGGCTCACGCGGCACCCGAGGGCGACGAGCCGCACGCGCGCGGCCGGCTCAGGCGATCCGGCCACCGCCCACCACCTCGTCGCCGGCGTAGAAGACCGCCGCCTGCCCGGGCGCGACGCCGCGCGCGGGCCTCGCCAGCCGGACCTCCGCGCGGGGACCGCGCGCGGTCACGACCCCGTCCTCCCCCCCGTGCCGGTGGCGCACCCGGACCCGCACCTCGATCGGCCGCTCCGGCGGCGCGCCCGCGACCCAGCGCGCCGCCATGACGTCGAACCGGTCGCGCGAGGCCTCCGCGGCGCTCCCCACGACGACGCGCCCCGCCTCCGGCTCGATCCGCACGACGTACCGCGGCTCGGGCCCGGCGACGCCGAGGCCCCGCCGCTGCCCGACCGTGAAGCGGTGGATCCCCTCGTGCCGCCCGAGCACCTCGCCCCGCGTCGAGACCACCTCGCCCCGGCGCAGGCGGTCGGGGGCGCGCAGCGCCACGTACTCCGCGGCGTCGCCCCGCGTCACGAAGCAGATCTCCTGGGACTCCGCCTTCCCGGCGTTCGCGAGCCCCGCCCGCGCCGCCGCGGCCCGCACGTCGGGCTTCGCCATGCCGCCGACGGGGAAGAGGACGTCCCGCAGCGCGTCCTGCCCGAGCCCGTAGAGGAAGTAGCTCTGGTCCTTCGCCGGGTCGGCCGCGGCGAGCAGCGCGAGCCGCTCCCCGCGCCGCTCGACGCGCGCGTAGTGGCCGGTCGCGAGCTTCGCCCCGAGCGCGCGCGCCCGCGCGAGCAGCCAGTCGAACTTGACCTCCGTGTTGCAGGCGACGCACGGGTTCGGCGTCCGCCCGGACAGGTAGTCCTCGACGAACGGGGCGATGACGCGCTCGGCGAAGCGCGCCTCCACGTTCGCGACGAAGAACGGGATGCCGAGCCGCCGCGCGGCGGCGCGCGCGTCGTCCAGATCGTCCGGGGCGCAGCAGGAGCGGCCGCGCGCCGCGTCGGAGAAGTCCGACACGCGCATCGAGACGCCGATCACCTCGTGCCCGGCCGCGGCGAGGAGCGCGGCGGCCGCGGACGAGTCCACCCCTCCGGACATGGCGACGAGCACGCGCATGCGTTCGCCCGGCGTCATCGCACGGACGCTCCGGCGGGATCAACCGGCGCTGGCGGGCGCCGGCCCGGCGCCGGCCGCGGCGGCGCGGTCCGCCGGCCGCGCCGGGATCTCCAGCACGAACTTGGCGCCGGTGTACTGGCGGGCGAGGCGCGCCGGCTGCGTGCGGGGCGGGCTCTCGACCCAGATCCGCCCGCCGTGCGCCTCGGCGATGCCGCGCGCGACCGGCAGGCCGAGGCCCGTCCCCGGCGCCCGCGCGTCCTCGCGCCCCTGGGACGCGGCGTGGTGGAGCGGCTCGAAGATGAGCTCCGCCTCGCCGGCGCGGATCCCGGGCCCCTGGTCGTACACCGTGAACCGCAGCCGCCCGGCGTCGCGCGTCACCTCGACGAGCACCTCTCCGCCGTGCGGGGAGAACTTCACCGCGTTCGAGACCAGGTTCGCCACGGCCTGGCGGAGCTTGCGCGGGTCGGCGACGACCGGGCCCCCGCCCCCGGGCAGCACCGCCACGTGGAGGCGCGCCTCGCGGCTCGCGTCCTTCAGCTCCGCCACGACGTCCTCGGCGAGCCGGTCGGGGTCGACCGCCCCCTTCAGGATCGCCCCCTCGCCCGCGCGCAGGCTCGCGAAGTCCGCGAGGTTATCGACGACGCGGATGAGCTTGCCTACCGCGGACGCCATGGCGTCGAGGACGCGCTGCTGCTGCGGCGCGAGCGCGCCGAGCCGGCCGCCCTGCAGGAGCTTCACGTAGCCGGCGAGCGGCGTGAGCGGCGTCGAGAGCTCGTGGGCGAGGTTGTCCATGAACGCGCCGCGCAGCCGGTCCAGCTCGGCGACGCGCGCCGAGGAGCGCCGCTCCGCGGCGACGGCGCTCTCGAGGTGGGCCGCGAGCGAGCCGGAGACCGCGCGCAGCCGCTCCCGCTCCCCGTCCTCCGGCAGCTCCTCCCGCTTCCCGGCGAGGAACGCGCGCACCTCGTCCCCCAGCCGCGCGTCGTCGAGCGCGCGATCGACGAACCCGTCCGCGCCCGCCGCGATCGCGAGCTCGTGGTCCTCGCGCGAGTCCCCGATCGCGACGAAGGGCACGCGCGCGAGCACGCCGTCGCGCTTGAGCCGCGCCGCGAGCTCGTACCCCTCGATGTCGGGGAGGTGCGCGTCGGCGATGACGAGGTCCGGCGGCCGCGCGAGCGCCCGGGAGATGCCCTCCAGCCCGGTCTGGGAGGTGTCGACGGCGAACCCGAGCGCCTCGAGCAGGGTCCTCACCCGGGCCCGGGTGGCCTCGTTTCCCTCGATGCAGAGCACCCGATACGACATGGCGGCGGACCCGCCCGGATCATAAGGGCCGCCCGCGCGCCAGCCACCACCCGCGCAGCTCGTCCTCGAGCGCGGCCGGCGCGTTCAGCGCCGGATCCTGCAGCACCCGATCGAGCAGGTGCCGGAGCGCCTCGCCGACGTGCGGTCCCGGGCCGGCGCCGAGGATCGCCATCACGGCGCGCCCGTCGAGCGCGAGATCCTGCGCGGAGAGCGGCGGAGACGCGGCCCTCGCCGCGGCGACGGCGTCGGCGAGCCGCGTCACCTCGCCCCGGCGGCCGCGCGCCGCGGACGCC
>DASVZX010000094.1:0-3212 GCA_036391435.1 Anaeromyxobacter sp.
ACGAGCGACGGCGCACGCCGCTCAGCGCCACGGCTCCTCGCGGATCGAGTGGATCCACCCCTCGCTCCGCGGCGCGTTCCACGGCACGCCCTGGAAGCCCTCGGCCCAGGCCGCGGCGGCGCCGGTCGCGGCGAGGACCGCGTCGAGGTGGTCGCCGCGCCCGTCCTCGACGACCTGCGCGGCCTGCTCCATCTCGAACTCGAGCTTGGCGGAGGAGCGGAGCGCGCGCAGCATGCGGGCGCGGGCGGAGGAGCGCGCGACGCCGTCGCGCTCGTCGTCGCGGTAGAAGGCGACCCCGAACATCGCGCGCGCGACGTGCGCGGGGCGGACCTCCACCACCGTCGGCTTCCCGGCCTGCGGCGGGTCCCACGGCGGGAACGCCGCGTGGGCGTGCGCGAGGGTGCAGAGGCCGAAGAACGTCTGCCGGTACGCGCGGGCGCTCGTGGGCGTGTGCGGCTCGGCCCGGTAGCAGTCGGTCACGCGCGGCCGGTCCTTCCCGAGCTCGTCGCGGAACCGGGCGGCGGCCTCGGTGAAGTCGCCGCTCTGGCCGACGAACCGATCGTGGAGGTTCCGGCCGAGCACCGCCGGACCGCGGAGCGCCTGCCGGAGCAGCCCGAGCTGGCGGAGGTGGGTCTCCGCGAGCGAGAGCGCGAAGTCCACGCCGACGACGAGCTTCCCCTCCGCCCAGCGCGCCTCCTCCGCGAGCCAGGCCGCGAACCGGGCCGCGACGTCGCGCCGCCCCGGCGCGTCCGAGAACGGCCGCCAGACGCGCGAGAGCCGCGCGCGCTCGGGCCCGCACTCGATCTTGGCCGCGAGGATCTGGTTCCCCGCGCCCTCGACGCCGCTCCACCGGAGCCCCACGACCACGCCCTGCTTCGGCAGGGCGAGCTTCGGGGGCGGCGCGCGTCCATACACCGCCGCTGAGGACCCCACCTCGTTGTCGGCCATGGCGGCGTTTATCACGCGGTTCGCCCGGGGGTTCAACGATCCGGCCGCGCGCCGGGCCGGCCGCCCTCCGGATGGGGCGCGGAAGGCTCGGAGGGGTTCCTCCCGAGCGGAGGCGTGCTCATGGTGCGGGTGACCGTGGCCTTCCCCGCTCGCATCCTGGTCGTCGAGGACGACTCCGATCTCCGCAGCTCGCTCGCCGAGGTCCTCGAGGAGGAGGGGTGCGAGGTCTCCTGCGCGACCGACGGGCAGGACGCGCTGCGGCAGCTCGAGGGGCGCGCCGCGCCGGCGGCGATCCTGCTCGACCTCACCATGCCCGGGATGGACGGGTGGACGTTCCGCTCGCGGCAGCGGAGCGACCCGCGCCTCGCCTCGATCCCGACGGTCGTGATCTCGGCCGCGTACGGGAGCGACCCGCGGAACGTCGCCGAGCTCGCGCCGGACGCGTTCCTGCCGAAGCCCTTCGACCTCGGGAAGCTCATCGAGGCCCTGAAGCGCCTCTGCTAGGCCGTGCCGTCTCCGGGCCGCGCCGCGGCGCGCGCCCGGCCGGCGGCGATCCACGGGACCAGCCGGGCCGCGAGCAGGAGCCCGACCGCCGCCGCGAACCACGCCGGGCGCCGCAGGTCGGCCTTCACGCGCCAGACGAAGTGCACGACGCCGAGCAGCGCCGCCGCGTAGACGAGCCGGTGGAGCCGCTTCCAGCGCGCGAACCCGAGCCGGCGAACCCAGCGGTCGGTGGACGTCACCGCGAGGGGCACGAGCAGGAGCCACGCCGCGAACCCGACGACCATGAACCTCCGCTTGAGGACGTCCGCCGCGAGGACCGGGAGATCGAAGAACTGGTCCACGCCGACGTACCACGCGAGGTGGAGCGTCGCGTAGGAGAACGCGAAGAGCCCGAGCATCCGCCGGATCCGGACCGGCCAGGCGACGCCGAGGAGGTCGCGGGCCGGGGTGGGGACGAGCGACAGCGAGAGGAACGTCAGGGTCCAGAAGCCGAGCCGGTCGAGGACCGCCTGGATCGGGTTCGCGCCGAGCCGGCCGAGCGCGCCGTCCGCGGCGAGCTTCGCGAGCGGCGCGCAGGCGAGCGCGAACGTCGCGGCCTTCAGGATCCGGCTCCGCGCCCGCGCGTTCAGAAGTTCGCCCTCAGGTCCATGCCCGAATACAGCCCCGCGACCTCGTCCGCGTAGCCGTTGAAGGGGAGCGTCTTCCGCCGGAAGAACTCGCCGATCCGGCGCTCGCGGGCCTGGCTCCAGCGCGGGTGATCGACGTCGGGGTTCACGTTCGCGTAGAAGCCGTACTCGCTCGGCGCGGAGAGGTTCCAGGTGGTCCTCGGCTGCGCTTCCTGGAACCGGATCCTCACGATCGACTTCGCGCCCTTGAACCCGTACTTCCAGGGCACGACGAGCCGGATCGGCGCGCCGTTCTGGCCGGGCAGCACGCGGCCGTACACGCCGACCGCGAGGAGCGCGAGCGGGTGCGTCGCCTCGTCGATCCGGAGCCCCTCGACGTAGGGCCAGTCGAGCACGTGGCGCCGCTGGCCGGGGAGCTGCTCCGGGTCCATGAGCGTCTGGAACGCCACGTACCGCGCGCGCGAGGTGGGCTCGACGCGCCGGACGAGGTCGCCGAGCGGGAACCCCACCCACGGGATCACCATCGACCACGCCTCGACGCAGCGCATGCGGTAGACGCGCTCCTCCAGGGGAAACCACCCCAGGAGATCGTCGATCGCGACCGTCTGCGGCCGCTTCACCTCGCCCTCGATCGCGACGCTCCACGGCCGCGGGCGGAGCGACCCGGCGTGCTTCGCCGGGTCGTCCTTCTCCGTGCCGAGCTCGTAGTAGTTGTCGTAGCCGGTGACGGCGTCCCAGGGCGTCGGCTTCTCGCCGCCCGCCTTCTCGATCCTGCGCGCGACGGGCAGCGTCGCGCCGGTGGGCTCGCCCGCGCCCGCGCCCCGCGCCAGGAGGAGCCCCGCCGCCCCCGCGGCGCCGAGCGCGAGGAGCTCGCGGCGGCGGAGCCAGAGCGCCTCGGGGGTCGCCTCCGCCTCCCGGACGTCCCTTCCCTTCCTCGGCCTCCACGGCGACATGCCCCACCTCCGCCGCCCCGGGGCGGCGGACCGTTGATAACCTCGGGGCGATGGCGTCGCCCGCCCACGCGCTCGTCGACCTGCTGGCCGTCTGGATCGAGGACCGCCGGCGCCGCCCGCCCGGCCCGTTCCGCCCGCGGCCGCCCGCGCCGCTCGACTGCTTCGGCGCGCTGCCGCCGCT
>DASVZX010000095.1:0-10582 GCA_036391435.1 Anaeromyxobacter sp.
CCGCGGCGGGCAGCGCGATCCGCACGAGCGCGACCCAGGCGAGGTACAGGACGATCGTGACGGCGGCGGCCCGGCGCCGCGACGCGCCGCTCGCGCGCGCCATGCCCGTCGCCACGAGCGCGACCGCCCAGAGCGCGAAGAGGTCGAGCGCGCCGAGCGCGCCCGCGAGCGCCGGGGGAGCGCCGGGGGGCAGGAGCGAAGCCGGGCTCGACGGGAGGAGGCTCCCGACCTGGTCCGCCGGGATCGGCGCGCGCGCGAGCGCCGCCGGGACCGCGAGGACGCCCGCGAGCCAGACGGGGAGGAGGCCGTGCGCGGCGACCGCGAAGGTCTCGCGGAACGCGGGCCGCGTGCCGGCGACGCGGAAGGCGAGGAAGAGCGCCGCGGCGAGGCCGAGCGCCTGGAGCGCGGGCCCGGCGATCGCGCCGGCCCAGCCGCCGATCTCGCCGATCTTGCGCGCGGTGACGAGCGCCTCCTCGCGATCGTGCGGCGTCATCTCGGCGGCCTTGGGCGCGCGCGCGAGCTTCGCGGCGGCCGCGGACTCGTAGTCGACCCGCGGCACGGCCGCCGCCGCGAACGCGAGCGCCGCGAACGTGCCGAGCAGGACCGCGGCGAGCCCGCGCCGCCGCTCGACGGCCGCGCCGAGCCCGAGGGCGGGCGCCCACAGGGTGCGCGCGATCACCTTCCCGTCGATGGCGAGCTCGGAGGCGCTCATGGAGCCGGTGCGCACGCCCTACGCAGCGGCGCCTGCCGTATTTCGCCCGCGAGCCGCCGGGTGTCAAATGAACGGGGCGCCGGAGCGGCGAGCCGCCCGGGCGCCGACGCCGCGGCCGCCGACCCACCCCTCCGGGTGGGCCGCCCGCGGCAGCGACGTCTCGGGGACGCGACGTCGAGCCCGCTCAGAGCGGCGAGGGCGGCGGCCGCGCTCGAAGCCGCGACGGCGCACCGCCGCCCTCACCATTCCCCCCCTGCCCTGCGCACGAAGATCGCCACCCGCGCACCGTCGGGCAACCGCCTACAGCGGCGGCCGGGTAGGCGAGCCTGCGGCGCTCCCGCCGGGCACGCCGGCGGGCGAGCGACCGGCCGGCGCCGCGCCGAGCGAGCGCACCCGCGCCACGTTCGCGCGGATCTCGAGGAAGGCGAGCCCCGAGACCGGCCAGCGCGGGTACGCGCGCTCCTCGCGCCGCAGGAAGCGGGCGATCGGCTCCTCGATCACGCGCGCGATCCCCCTCGACGAGGTCGCGTGCCGGAGACGCACCTCGCCGCGCGGGCCGCGCACGACGAGGCCCGCGTGCGTGATCCGCGTCGCGCGCTCCGGCTGGTCGACGCGCACGACGAGCGCGATCGCGCCCTCCGGCACCCGGCTGGCGACCGCCGCGACGTCCTCCGCGGCGACGACCTCGACCCCGAACGTGCCGATCGGGAGCCGCGCGCGCGGGAGCCCCCGGATCGCGCGCCCCGCGGCGCGGACGGCCGCCCAGGACTCGGGCGAGAACGTCTTCGTCTCCCGCCGCGCGCGCGCCCCGGCCACCTGGGCCCCGACGTCGGCGACCCAGCCCTTCGCGACGTTCGACGGGATCCACTGGGAGAGCACCTCGTGGTTCCGGCCGGCGAGGGACGGCTTCCCGGCGTAGCGGACGTCGTCGAGGGCCCGGGCCGCCTCGGCGAGGGTGTCCGCGCTCGCGAGCGCGACGGCGGTCTCGACGAAGGTCATGCAGTCGAAGGCGTCGAGGCGAAAGCGCGGGTCCGGATCGGGCCCCGCCCCCTCGCCGAGCGGCGACGCGAGGTACGGCGCGCCGAGGAGCGGCCGGGTGCTCGCGACCGCGCGGGGAGCGCCCGGGAGTGACGTGCGGAGGGCGGCGGCGACGCGAGAGCGGGGGTCGGAGGGAAGAGCTGATGGGCGGGCCCCTCTCCCGGCCTCTCCCCCTGGCGCTGCCAGGGGGAGAGGAGCAGCGGAGAGAAGAACCAACGGGAGCAGCGCGCGAAGCACGCGCGCGAGCGTAGGTCGGGCCGGCGGACGCGCGCAAGGCGCGCCGCCGGACGGGTTCCCCCCGCCCGCGCGGACCCGGCCGGCCGGCGCTTCGGCTAAGGTGGTCCCGTGAGCTGGCTTCCGCGCATCGCGCTCCTCGCGCTCGCCGCCGGGACCTCCGCGGCGGAGCCGCCGACCCTCGCGGTGGCGGCGGCCGCGAACCTGCGGCCCGTGCTCGACGAGCTCGGGCGCGCGTTCGAGGCGGAGGGCGGGGGCGCGCGCGTCGTGGCGACCTACGGCGCGTCGGGGACCCTCCTCGCGCAATTGCGCGCCGGGGCTCCGTACGCCCTGTTCATGTCGGCGGACCGCGACTACCCGCGCCAGGCCGTCGCGGCGGGCCTCGCGGAGCGGGAGGTCGTCTACGCGATCGGGCGCCTCGTCCTGTACGTCCCGCACGGCTCGGCGGCGCGCGCCGACGCGAGCCTCGCGGGGCTCGCCGACCCGGCGGTCCGCCGGATCGCGATCGCGAACCCCGCGCTCGCACCGTACGGGCGCGCCGCCGAGGCGGCCCTCCGCGCGGCCGGCGTCCTCGCGGCGGTGCGGCCGAAGATCGTCCTCGGCGAGAGCGTCGCGCAGGCGGCGCTGCTCGCGCACGCCGGGGCGGTCGACGCGGCGCTGCTCCCGCAGTCCCTCGCGAGCGCGCCCGAGCTCGCCCGGGCGGGCGTCGCCGTGCCGCTCGCGGCCGCGATCGCGCCGCCCGTCCCGCAGTCCGCCGTCGTCCTCACCTCCGCGCGCCACGCCGACCTCGCCCGGGCGTTCCTCTCGTTCGTCACCGGCCCGCGCGGGCGCGCGATCGTGGCCCGCCACGGGTACGATCTCCCCTGATGGATCCCGCCGCGCTCCGCCTGAGCCTCTGGCTCGCGACGCTCACGACGGCGCTCCTCGTCCTGCTCGGGGTGCCGTTGGCGCACTGGCTCGCGACCTCGCGGTTCCGGCTCAGGTTCGTCGTCGAGGCGGTCGTGGCGCTGCCGCTCGTCCTGCCCCCGACCGTGCTCGGCTTCTACCTGCTCGTCGCCCTCGCGCCGCGCACGCCCGCGGGGCGCGCCTGGGAGGCGCTCGCGGGCCGGCCGTTCCCCTTCTCCTTCCAGGGGCTCCTCGTCGCGTCCGTGCTCTACAGCCTCCCCTTCGCGGTCCAGCCGATCGCGGCGGCGTTCGCGGCGGTGGACCCGCGCCTCGTCGAGGCGTCCCACACGCTCGGGATCTCCCGGATCGCGACCTTCTTCCGCGTGAGCATCCCGCTCGCGTGGCACGGGATCGTCTCCGGCGCGGTGCTCGCGTTCGCGCACACCCTCGGCGAGTTCGGCGTCGTGCTCATGGTCGGCGGCAACGTGCCGGGCGAGACCCGCACGCTCTCGATCGCGATCTTCGACCACGTCGAGGCCCTCGAGTACGCCGCGGCGAACCGCACGGCGGCCTTCCTCCTCGCGGTCTCCTTCGCGGTCCTCGTCGTCGTCTACGCCGTCCAGCGCCGGCCCCTCGCATGGAACGCGCGCTGACGTTCGACCTCGAGCGCCGCTACCGGGGCGGCCCCGTCGTCCGCGCGCGGGCGTCGTTGCCCCTCGACGAAGGCCGCGTGACCGTGCTCTTCGGGCCCTCCGGGGCGGGGAAGACGACCGTGCTGCGCGCCCTCGCCGGGCTCGACCGCCCGGACGCGGGCACCATCGCGTACGCGGGCGAGCCGTGGCTCGACGTCGCGCGCGGCGTGTGCCTCTCGCCCCAGCGCCGCCGCGCGGGGTTCCTCTCCCAGGAGCCGGCGCTGTTCCCGCACCTCGACGTCGCCGGGAACGTCGGCTACGGGCTCTCGGGCGCTCCCCGCGGCGGGCGCGCCGCGCGGGTCCGGGAGCTCGCGGCGCGGCTGCGGATCGACCCGCTCCTCGCGCGCCGCCCCTCGGAGCTGTCCGGCGGGGAGCGGCAGCGCGTGGCCCTCGCGCGCGCGCTCGCGCCCCGCCCGCGCCTCCTGCTCCTCGACGAGCCGCTCTCGGCGCTCGACGCGCCGACGCGCGACGCGCTCCGCGGGGAGCTGCGCGCGCTCCTCGAGGCCGCGGAGGTCCCGTCGATCGTGGTGACGCACGATCGCGCCGAGGCGCTCGCGCTCGGCGATCGCATGCTCGTCCTCGTCGCCGGGACGATCCGGCAGGCGGGCCCCGTCCACGAGGTGTTCAGCGCGCCGGCCGACGTCGACGTGGCCCGCACGGTCGGGACGGAGAACGTGCTGCCGGCCCGCATCGTGGCCCGCGAGGCCGGCCTCGCGGTGGTCGAGGCGTCGGGGCTCCGGCTCACCGGGATGGACCCGGGCGGAGCCGTCGCCGAGGCCTACGCCTGCGTCCGCGCGGAGGAGATCGTCCTCGAGGAGGCGCCGGGGCACCCGAGCAGCGCGAGGAACCTCGTCGCCGGCGTGGTCGCGGCCGTGGCCGACGAGGGGACGCTCGTGCGCGTCGCGCTCGACTGCGGCGGCGCTCGGCTCGTGGCGCTCGTCACGCGCCGCTCCGCCGGCGTGCTCGGCCTCGCGCCGGGTCGCCGGGTCGCCGCCGCGGTCAAGGCGCCCGCGGTCCGGATCGTGCCGCGCGTTCCGGCCGCGCCGGACGCGGCGTCCGGAGGGGCGGGAGCAGGCGATCGCGGCCCCCCGCCGGCCCCGGAATTTTGACGTCCCACCACATTCCCGCCCTTTCCCGCGCGGTCCGCATGAGGTAGAAACCGCGCACCAGCCGAGCGGGGGGCGGGTCGGAAGCGCGGCGACCAGGCGAACCGTCCCCTCGGCGCAGAGGTGATCGATGAGACTCGGTTCCGGCGTCCAGCCCCTGAAGCGCGGGGAGAAGCTCGCGATCCTCATGCCCGGCATGGGCGCGGTCGCGACCACCGCGATCGCCGGCGTCCTCTCGGTGCGGCGCGGGCTCGCCGCGCCGGTCGGCTCCCTGACGCAGCTCGGGCACATGATGGACGGCGCCGCGCACGGCGCGCGCGTGAAGGACGTGGTGCCGCTCGCGCCGCTCGACGACGTCGTGTTCGGCGGCTGGGATCCGTTCCCCGACGACGCCTACGCGGCGGCGCTGCGCGCGAACGTGCTCCGGCGGGAGCACCTCGACCCGCTCCGGGAGGAGCTCCTCGCCATCAAGCCGATGCCCGCGGTGTTCGACACCGCCTGGGTCCGCCGGCTCGACGGCCCGAACGTGAAGAAGGGCACGCTCCGCGAGAAGGCCGAGGCGCTCGCCGCCGACATCCGCGGGTTCATGGAGCGGAACCGCTGCGCGCGCGGCGTCATGGTCTGGACGGGCTCGACCGAGGTGTACGCGGAGATCGGCCCGTCGCACCAGACGCTGAAGTCGTTCGAGGCGGCGCTCGACCGGAGCGATCCCACCGTCGCGCCCTCGATGGTGTACGCCTGGGCGGCGCTCAAGACGGGGATCCCGTTCCTGAACGGCGCGCCGAACCTGTCCCAGGACATCCCGGCGCTCCGCGAGCTCGCGGAGCGGAACGGCGTCGCGACCGGCGGCAAGGACTTCAAGACCGGCCAGACGCTGATGAAGACGACCATCGCGCCGATGATCCACGCGCGCCTGCTCGGGCTCGAGGGCTGGTTCTCGACCAACATCCTCGGCAACCGCGACGGCGAGGTCCTCGACGACGAGCTCAGCTTCAAGACGAAGGAGGTCTCGAAGCTCGGCGTGCTCGGGTCGATCCTCTCCCCGGGGCAGCACCCGGAGCTCTACGGCGACGTCGAGCACAAGGTCACCATCCACTACTACCCGCCGCGCGGCGACAACAAGGAAGGCTGGGACGCGATCGACATCTTCGGCTGGCTCGGCTACCCGATGCAGATCAAGGTGAACTTCCAGTGCCGCGACTCGATCCTCGCGGCGCCGCTCGTCCTCGACCTCGCGCTCCTCGGCGACCTCGCGCAGCGGGCGGGGGAGAAGGGGCCGCAGGAGTGGCTCTCCTTCTTCTTCAAGAGCCCGGTGACCGCCCCCGGGCGGCCGCCCGTCCACGACCTGTTCCAGCAGCAGGCGAACCTGCACGCGCAGCTGCGTCGCTACGCGGCCGACGCCGCGGCGCTGAAGTCCCAGAGCGCGGTGGGCTAGAATCCCCCGCCAGCGATGGGCGACTCCTCCCGGCTCGCGATCGTCCTCCTCCTCGGCACCGCGGCGGCGACCGCGGGCGTGTACGCCGTCGTCCGGCCGACGGCGCCCGAGCGGATGAAGGCCTACGGCGGGCCGATCGGCGTGCTCGGCCGCTGGGCCTACTTCGTCACCCGCCCGCTCCTCCGCGCCGCGACCGCGCTGCGCCTCACGGCCAACATGGTCACCGCGGTCGGCGCCGCCCTCTCGATCGCCGCGGGCGCGGCCGCCGCGTCGGTGGGCTGGGGCTGGGCCGGGCTCCTCCTCGTCTTCGGCTCCTGGTGCGATCTCATCGACGGCGAGATCGCCCGCGCGACGAGCACGCAGGGCAAGGCGGGCGCGTTCCTCGACTCGAACCTCGACCGGCTCTCCGAGATCGCGATCTTCTCCGGGCTCGCCGCGTCGTTCCCCGACCGCACGGGCCCGTTCTGGGCCACCTTCGCGCTCGCCGCGTCGCTCATGGTGAGCTACGCGCGGGCCCGCGGCGAGGGGCTGGGCGTCGAGTGCCCGAACTTCGGCATGGAGCGCCCGCACCGCGTCGTGCTCCTCATGTTCGCGCTCCTGTTCGCCCCCTTCCTGCCCGGCCGCGGCGGCGGGATCCTCGTCGAGGCGGCGTGCGCGGCGATCGCGCTCGGCGCGTCCGCCACCGCGATCGGGCGCATGGTGGTGATCCACCGGCGGCTCCGGGTGGCGGAGCAGGGCGAGGTCAAGGGCCGCACGGGCCGCCTGGGCTCGTAGGCCGGGCGTCGCGGCGGGCGAGCCGCCCCCCGCCCGGCCCCTGGAGCGCCGGGGAACTTCCCCGGCGGGGGATGGGTTAGAACGGGACCTCCCGATGAGCGCCGCCGAGTCCGCCGTCCGGTTCCTGGACCGCCATCGCGTGGCGGTGCTCGCCGCCTGCACGGCGGCGGCCGTGGCGGGCGCGGTCGGGACCGTCCGGCTCTACTCGGACCTCCGCACCGACGTCTCCGAGCTGCTCCCGGCCTCCACCCGGAGCGCTCGCGACCTCCGCACCGTCACGTCGCGGGTGGGCGGGTCCGGGGGCCTCACCGTGGTCCTCCACGGCGCGGACCCCGTCACGCTGGAGGTCTTCGCCGACGACCTCGCCGACGAGCTCGCGAACGATCCCGAAGAGCTCGTCCGGTGGGTCGAGTACCGCGTGGACGACGCGGCGGACTTCTTCCGGCCGCGCCTGCTCCTCTTCCCCGAGAAGCCGGAGCTCGAGCGGCTCCGCGACGTGCTGCGCGACCGGATCGTCTGGGAGCGGGCCCGCGCCGCGGGGAAGGCGCGGGGCGACGCGCCCGCGGTCGGCGCCGTCCTCGACCGGATCGCGGGGGAGCGCAAGCAGCTCCTCGGCCGGTTCCCGAGCGGCTACGTCATGGGGGAGGTGCCGGGTCCCGCGCCGGGCGAGAAGCTCACCATCCTCCCCATGGTCGTCCGCATGACCGGCGCGCCGGACGACCACGATCGCGCGGTGCGGTTCGACCGCTTCGTCCGCGCGGCCGTCGCCCGCCTCGATCCGGGGCGCTACGCGCCCGCGCTCCGCGTCGACTACGGCGGCGGGATCACCTCGAGCCTCGTCGAGCACGACGCCCTCGCCGAGGACCTCGTCTGGGCGACGGCGCTCGTGATCCTCGCGGTGGGCCTCGCGGTCGCGGTCTACAACCGGACCTGGAAGGCGGTCCCCGCGGTCGGCATCCCGCTCCTCACCGGCGCCTTCGTGACCTTCGGCGTCGCGGACCTCGCGATCGGCAACCTGAACTCGAACACCGCGTTCCTCGGCTCGATCGTCGTCGGGAACGGCATCAACGTCGGGCTCATCCTGTTCGCCCGCTACCTCGAGGAGCGCCGCCGCGGGAAGGCGCCGCTCCCGGCGATGGAGATCGCGGTGGCGGGGACCTGGCTCGCCACGCTCACCGCGGCGCTCGCGGCGGGCGTCGCGTACGCCTCGCTCCTCGCCACCGACTTCCGCGGCTTCAACCAGTTCGGGCTCATCGGCGGCGTCGGGATGGCCCTGTCCTGGGTCTTCTCCTACGTGATGACGCCGCCGCTCGTCCTCTCCTGGGAGCGGCGCGCGCCCATCCCGAAGGCGGGCCAGCGGCCGGCGCGGCCGCTCTTCACGCTCGCGGTGTCGCACGCGGTCGAGCGCGCGCCGCGGCTCACCGCGCTCGTGGCCGCGGGACTGACCGCCGTCGCGGCGTGGCAGGTGCTCCGGTTCGCGCGGGATCCGTTCGAGTACGACTTCCGCAAGCTCCGCAGCGAGGCCGCGCTGCGCGACGGCGCCGTCGCGTCGTGGGACGCGCGGGTGGACGCGCTGTACGGGGACCACCTCACCCCCGCCGTCGTCCTCGCGCAGGACGAGCCCGAGGCGCGGGAGATCGCGCGGCGCATCGAGGCGCACCGGCGGGCGCACCCCGGCGGCACGATCGGCCACGTCCTCTCGATCGCGACGTTCGTGCCCGAGGGGCAGGAGGAGAAGCTCCCGGTCATCCGCGAGATCGCGGCGCTCGCCACCCCGGAGAACCTCGCGTTCCTGCCGCCCGACCGCCGGCTCGCGGTCGCCAAGGCGATCCCGCCCGCCGACCTCCGGCCGTTCGGCCCCGCCGATCTCCCGGAGACGATCCGGCGGTACCTCACCGACGTGGACGGCCGCATCGGGACGCCGGTGCTGGTCTACCCGGCGGGCGACCTCGACGTGTGGGACGGCCGCGACGTCCTGCGGTTCTCGAGCGAGCTGCGCTCGATCGGGCTGCCGCACGAGGCGCCCATCGCGAGCATGCTGCTCCTGCTCGGCGACATGCTCGACAGCGTCGCGAGCGACGGCCCGAAGGCGACGCTGTTCTCGCTCGCCGGGGTCACCTTCCTCGTCCTCGTCGTGTTCGGGGCCGGGAAGCGCTCGGTGCGCTTCGCCGCGGACGCGGGGTGGGTGCTCGCGTCGCTCGCCGTCGGCGTGCTCTGGTTCGGCGGGCTCGCCGGGGCGCTCGGGCTCCGCCTCAACATGCTCTCGTTCATCGCCCTCCCGATCACGTTCGGGATCGGCGTCGACTACGCGACGAACGTGTTCCAGCGGCGGCGCGTGGACGAGGCGCGCTCGATCGCCGACGTGGTGCGGACGACCGGAGGCGCGGTGGCGCTCTGCTCGCTCACCACGATCATCGGGTACTCGTCGCTCCTCGTCGCGAGGAACCGCGCGCTCATCTCGTTCGGCGTGCTCGCCGACCTCGGAGAGGTCGCCTGCCTCGCCGCGGCGCTCGTCGCCCTCCCGGCGGTGCTGCGCTGGCGCGAGGACGCGGCGAGCAGGCGCGACGCGCCGGGCGCCGCGCCGCAGCCGTGATCTCCCGGGCGCTACGCGCCGACGCGGTCGAGCGCCCACTCGAGCTGCTCGCGCGAGAACGGCTTCTCGAGGAACGCCTCGGCCATCGGGCGATCGCGCTCCGCGCGCTCGCCGCTCATCGCGATGATCGGGACCGTCGCGAGCCGCGGCGTGCGCCGGATCCGCGCGACGAGGTCGCGCCCCGTCATGCGCGGCGTGTAGAGGTCGACCAGGATCGCGGAGGGGCGCGGGCCGCGCGAGAGCAGCTCCCAGGCCTCGGCGCCGTCGGGCGCGGCGAGCACCCGGAAGCCTGCCCGCTCGAGGAGCGCGCCGATGACGTCCCGCATCCCGGCGTCGTCCTCGACGAGGAGCACGCGCCGGATGATGGTTGCCTCCATGTGCGACATCATGGGCAGCCCGCCGTCCGGCGGCGACCCGGGCCTCCGGGTGGGACCGCGCGACGTCCGCGGCGGCGCGCGCGACCCCTCTGGCCGGGCCCGCCGGCGCGCCCGCCGAGTTAGCTGATCGGCGTGCCCGGCCGCCCACCCGATGCGATCGCGCGGCTGCTCGCGACCCCGCCCCGGCGGTTCACCGCCGCGCGTGCCGACGCGGCGAGGGCGCGCGAGCACGCGGGGGAGTCCGCCGACGGCGTGCGGAAGCTGCGCCGCCCCACGGGGCTCGCCTGGTTGATGAACCGCCTCGCGCTCGATCGCCCGGACGACGTCGCCGCGCTCCTCGCCGCCGGCGATCGCGTCCGCGCGGGCCAGCGCCGCGCGATCGCGGGCGGCGGCGCGGAGACGCTGCGCGCCGCCGGGTCGGAGCTGCGGGATCGGGCGAGGGCGCTCCGGCTCGCCGGCGCAGAGGTCCTGCGGGAGGAGGGACTCCCCGCTTCCCAGGCCGCGCTCTCCCGGCTCGAGCTCCTCATGCGGACCGTCGCGACCGCGCCGGGCGCGCCGCGCGACGCCCTCCGCGACGGCCGGCTCGAGCGAGAGCCGGAGCTGGCGCCGGGCGACCTGTCGGGATTCGCCGTCGTCGCGGGCGGAGGCGAGCGGTCGGGGGCCGGCGAGCCGTCGCGCCGGAACGAGCCCGCCGCGCACGCGGAGTCCTCGCGCGGGAAGCGGCCGGCTCCACCCC
>DASVZX010000096.1:0-4577 GCA_036391435.1 Anaeromyxobacter sp.
AGCCGGGCGCGGCCCGCGAGCCCGCCCGCTCAGGGCCCGCCCGCGGTGGCGCGGCGGGCGGGGCGCAGGGCGCTCACGGGGTGGTGGTCGAGCGCGCGGTCCTTGACGACGAGGGTCGTCACGGGGGCGTCGCACTCCGCCTGCAGCACGAGGTCGTGCCCGATGCACAGGCCCACCTGCGCGACGAGATCGACCTTCGCCGCGTTCAGGAGCCTCGCCTGCGCGACGGGGTTGCAGATCGCCGCGAACTTGTCCGGGTGGGCCTTGGGGAGGCCGATCTGGTCGTAGTCGATGGCGCCGACGCGGCAGCAGACCAGCGAGGCCTCGAGCCCGTCGGCCGTGAGCCGCCGCCCCAGCTCCTGCGCCTCCCGGATGAGCGTGACGCAGAACGCGACGCCGACCCGGCGCATGCCGCGCGCCCGCGCGAACGCGACGAGCTCCTCGACGCGCGTCCGCAGGCGACCTCCCTCGGCGAACGGGGTCTCGTCCGCCGCGCGCATCAGCGCCTGGCGCTCGGGCGTGAGATAGGGGCTCGCGTCCCCGGCCACCGCGGCGTGCGTCCGCGTGGGGCACGTCTTCGGCATGCGCGCGGTGTCCCCCTTGAAGCTGGCGGCGGTGGCGCAGTGACTGCACCCGAAGGGCGGCTCCCTGGCGGACATCGCACGTTGGAGCCACGCGCCGTCGCCGGCGATTCGCGACCCGGTCCGGCCGGCGACGCGCGCGCGTTGACGCCGTCCGGGCGTTCGTCCATCGTCGGGTCGCCCCCGGTGCCACCCGTCGATACACCCCGGGCGGCCGGGAGGGACCCGCCGGTGACCGTGGACGCGCCCCACCGCCGCGCGAGGCTCCCCGCCACCGTCGTCGGGCTCGGCGTCGTCAGCCTCTTCACCGACGTCTCGAGCGAGGCGATCTTCCCGCTCTTGCCGGCGTTCCTCGCGACGCTCGGCGCGTCCAACACGTTCATCGGGCTCGTCGAGGGGGCCGCGGACCTCGTCGCGAACGTCCTCAAGTACGTGACCGGCCTCGTCGCCGACCGCCGCGCCCGGCTGAAGCCGCTCGTCCTCGCGGGCTACGGCCTCTCCACCGCCGCGCGCCCGCTCGTCGCCCTCGCGCTCGCCCCGTGGCACGTGCTGGTCGTGCGCGTGGTCGACCGGATCGGCAAGGGCGTCCGCACGAGCCCCCGCGACGCGCTCATCGCCCACGCGACCGAGCCCGGGATCCGGGCCGAGGCGTACGGCTTCCACCGCGCCATGGACCACGCGGGGGCGGCGCTCGGCACCGTGTTCGCCGTCGTCCTGCTGTGGCTCCTCGGCGCGACCGCCGGCCGGGCGGCGACCGCCGGGCAGATGCGCACCGTGTTCCTGTGGGCGGCGGTGCCCGGAGCGGCCGCGCTCGTCGCGCTCGCCCTCACCCGAGAGCCGCCGCCGGGGGCGCCCGCGGCCGCCGGCGCGCCCCCCTCGCAGCCGCTGCCGCCGGAGCTCCGCCGGACGCTCCTCCCCATCACCCTGTTCGCCTTCGCGAACGCGACCGACGCCTTCATCCTCGTGAAGGCGACGCGGCTGGGCGCGCCCACGATCGTCGCGCCGCTCCTCTGGCTGGCGCTCCACCTCGTCAAGGCCTCCACCGCGACCACCGGCGGCCGGCTCGCCGACCGCTTCGGGAGGCGGAGCGCGCTCGCGCTCGGGTGGTCGGTCTACGGCGTCACCTGGGGCGCCGTGGGCTTCGTCGGGAGCGTCCCGCTGCTGTTCGTCCTCACCGCGGTCTACGGGACCTCGCACGGGCTCGTGGAGGGGGCGGAGCGCGCGCTCGTCGCCGAGCTCGCCCGCGGCGCCGGCAAGGGGAAGGCGTTCGGCGCGTACAACATGGCGATCGGGTTCGCGGCGCTCGCGGCGAGCACCGCCTTCGGCTTCGTCTGGGACCGCCTCGGGAGCGCCGCCGCCTTCTCCGCCTCCGGCGCCGTGGCGTTCCTCGCGGCCGCCGTCCTGCTCGCCACCGGCCCCGGCGGCTCCCGCCGGAAGTCTCTCGCGCCCGGCCGCGGGTGAAAGTACCATCCGGGGCCATGGACCCGTCCCCTCGCGCCCTGGCCGCCGTCGCCGTCCTCTCGGTCGCAGCCTGCCGGCCCGCGCCCGCCCGCATCGAGACGGAGCCCTCCACGCTGCGGTTCGGCCTCCGCGGCCAGACGGCGAAGGTCCGCGCCTCACCGATCGCGAGGAACGGGACGCCGGTGCCGGACAACGTGTGCCGGTGGTCCTCGACCGACGAGAAGGTCGCCACGGTCTCGGGCCCTCACAACGAGGCGACCGTCACCGCCGCGGGCCCGGGCTCCGCCTCCGTCGTCTGCACGATCGGCGACCTGCGCGCCGAGGTGCCGGTCCAGGTGCGGGTCGTCGCGAAGGTGACGGTGAAGCCGGACCGGGCCGACCTGAAGGTGACGGACGAGCCCCAGCCGTTCCCGCTCGAGGTCGCCGCGTACGACGACTCGGGCGCGCCGGTGCTCGGCCGCATCGCGCTCAGCCGCTGCGCGGACGAGAGCGTCTGCCGGGGCGACGGCCGCGGCCAGCTCTGGGGCGTGGCGGCGGGGAAGACGACCGCGTTCGTGGAGGTCGAGGGGGCGCGCAGCACCGAGATCCCCGTCACCGTCGTGGACGCCCGCACCGCCGCGGGGAAGCCGCAGCGCGTGACCGGGAACCCGATGGAGGCGATCGAGCGCGAGGTCCGCAAGCGCGAGGCGGAGGCGAAGAAGGCGGCGGAGAAGGCGGGGCAGTAGCCCGCTCCCGCACCGGCCAGGCGCTCGTCGCGGGAGAGACGTCCCGCCCGCGCGGCCTACCGCCCGGCGATCCGCGCCGCCTCGCTCGCGTGCGCCGCCCGCGGGCAGAGCTTCGCGTAGGTCTCGAGCCGCCGCTTCCCGTCCTCGCCGACCGCGCCCGCGTCGATCTCCACCTTCGACGCGCCCCAGAGCGCCTCGCAGTTCGCGGGATCGGCCTTGAGCGCCTCGAGGTAGAGCGCCTTGAGCGTCTGGCCGCTCGCGCCGCGCGAGCGCTCCGCCTCGGCGCGCTCGACGTACGCCGCGGCGGCGCCGCCGGAGCCGCCGGCGCCGTACTCGTTGATCGCCTGGTCGAGCTCGACGAGCGCGCCGGGGATGTTGTTCCGGGCCCGCTGGAGCCGCGCCAGGGCGACGCGGGCGTCGGGGAACGGCTTCCCGAGCTGGATCGCCTTCTCGTACTGCCCCTGCGCGAGGTCGGCGTCGCCCGAGGCGCGGTAGGCGTCCCCGAGCGCGAGCGCGAGGCGCGGGCTCTCGCCGAGCCGCGTGATGGCGCGCTTCACCGTGTCGATGGCGACCTTCGCGCCGCCCTCCTTCGCGAGGAGCGCCTTGACGAGATCGACGTAGAGCGAGATGCGCTTCGCGTCGAGCCCGACCGCGCGCTGGTAGGCCTCGACGGCCCCGGCGGCGTCGCCCTCCCGGAGCTTGCGCGCGCCGACGAGGGCCGGGACGTCCGCGTTCGCCGGATCGAGCTTCGAGGCGCGGTCCTCCTCGGCGGCCGCGTCCCCCAGCTTGCCCATCGTCGCGAGGACGCCGCCCTTGATCGCGTGCGCGAGCGCCTGCTGCGGCTTCGACGCGCCGACCTGCGGCGAGAGGACGAAGTCCGCCGCCTTCCCCGCCTCGTCGATCTGCCCCCGCGCGAGCAGGAGCAGCCCCTTGCCGAGGATCGAGCCGACGTGGTCCTTCTGGATCCGGAGCGCGTAGTCGTAGAACCCGGACGCCTGCAGCTCGTAGCCCTCGCCGCGGCGCCGGAACTGCTCGGCGAGGAGCCACGCGACGCGCACGTCGCCCGGGCTCGCCTTCTGCGCCTTCGCGAGCGCGTCGCGCGCGGCGTCGAGGTCGCCCTCGCGCAGGTTCACCGCGCCGAGCACGCCGAGCAGGAACGGGCTCTGCACGCCCTCGTCCCCCTCCAGCACCGCCTTGAGCGTCTCCTTCGCGCCCGCCGCGTCGCCCCCGTACAGCTTGAGATAGGCCTCCGCGGCGACGAGGTGCGAGTGGCGCTGGCCGAGCTTGCGCGCGGCGTCGACGTGCTGGACCGCCTCGGCCTTCACCGCGTCGCCCTCGCCGTGCTCGCCGGCGCGGATCGCGTCGACGTAGGCGAGGTAGGAGTGTCCCGCGAGCGACGATCCGTCCCGGTCGAGGATCTCCTTGCACTTGGCCGCCGCGTCCGCGTAGGGGGCCGCGCCGTCCTTCTCGACGAGCTGCACGACGTCCTTCAGGAGCCGATCGATCTCCTTGATCCGCTCGCTGCGCGTCTTCTGGAAGAGCGCCCACCCGCCGAGCGCGGCGGCGAGCACGGCGACGAGGCCGACCGTGGTCGCGATGGTGCCCCTCTTCGACGGCGGGCGGCGCTTCGAGCCGACCGGCGCCGACAGCGTGAACTCGCGCGTCGCGTACTTGTCGGCGAGCGCCTGCGCGAGCTCGGCTCCGCGCGCCCGCTTGTCGGGGACCGGCGTCGGGGTCGGCGCGTCCTCGTCGATCTGGATGTCGCCGGTGATGCTCTGGGACGCCTGCGCGGCGACGGGCGGCGGGGCGG
>DASVZX010000097.1:0-18149 GCA_036391435.1 Anaeromyxobacter sp.
CCGGCCGCGGCCGGTGCCGCTCCCGCCGCGGGCGCGGCGGCTCCCGCCGCCGGCGCGGCCCCCGCGAAGGGCGGCGCACCTGCGAAGGGCGAGAAGGGCAAGAAGTAGAGGCCCTCTTGAAGCTCGTCGTCGGCCTTGGCAACCCCGGACCGGAGTACGCGCGCACGCGCCACAACGTCGGCTTCCTCGTGGCCGACCGGCTGGCGCGCGCGCTCGGCGCCGCGTTCGAGACGAGGAAGTTCGCCGCCGAGCTCGCCGACGCGCGCGCCGGCGGGGAGCGGGTCTGGATCATGAAGCCGCAGACCTTCATGAACCACTCCGGCGAGGCGGTCGGCGCGGCGCTGCGCTTCTGGAAGGTCGGCCTCGAGGACCTCGTCGTCGTGCACGACGATCTCGAGCTCGAGCCGTTCCGGGTGCAGCTCAAGGTGGGCGGCGGGCACGGCGGGAACAACGGCGTGAAGAGCGTCAACGCGCACGTCGGCAGCCCCGAGTACGCGCGGGTGCGCGTCGGCGTGGGCCGGCCGCCCCCCGCCGTGGACCCGGCGGACTACGTGCTCGGCAAGTGGCCGAAGGCGAGCGAGGCGGAGCTCGAGGACTGCGTGGAGCGGGCGACCGAGGCGGCGCGGCTGTGCGTCGAGCTCGGCGCCGCGAAGGCGATGAACCAGGTGAACCGCCGCGGTCGCGCGGCGGAGTGAACGAGCAGGGACGCGCGCCGGCATGGGGCCGGCGGGCGGCGAACACTCCTCGCGGCGGGCGAACCGCCGCTCTCATGGACCCGAGGGGAGTACCGATGGCCGAGACGAAGCAGCAGCAGCTCGTGCGCGAGTACGAGACGATCTACCTGCTCAAGGCGGAGACGCCCGACGATCAGGTGGAGGAGATCAAGGAGCGCCTGCGCGGCGTCGTGTCGCGCGAGGGCGGGAAGGTGATCCGCTTCACGAACCAGGGCAAGCGGAAGACCGCCTTCCCGGTCTCGAAGAACGCGAAGGCGCTCTACATGCACTGCCTCTACGTGGGCAGGCCCGGGCTCGTGGGCGAGTTCGAGCGCAACCTCAAGATGATCGACTCGGTGACGAAGTTCCAGTCGGTGAAGATCGCGGAGGACGTCGACTTCGACGCCCGCCAGGTCGAGGCCGACGTGAAGATCGCGCCGGTCGAGGACGAGAAGCCTCGCGAGGAGCGCGGCGAGGCGACGCCGGGCGAGGAGCCGTTCGAGGCCGAGCCCGCGGAAGGGACGGAGGTCTAGCCATGGCGCGTCCTGACATGGGCGGTCCGAAGAGCGGCAACGGGTTCGGCGGCGGCCGCTCCGGCGGGTTCGGCGGCGGCGGGGGTTACGGCGGCGGGGGCGGCGGCGGCTACGGCCGCGGCGGCGGCCGCGACGACCGGGGCGATCGCGACGATCGCGGCGGCGACGAGGGCGGCGGCCGGCGCGGCTTCGGCCGGCGCAAGGTCTGCCGGTTCTGCGCCGACAAGGCCCTGAAGGTCGACTACAAGGACCAGGGGCAGCTCAAGTACTTCCTCACCGAGCGCGGCAAGATCATCCCGCGGCGCATCAGCGGGAACTGCGCGAAGCACCAGCGCGAGGTCGCGACCGCGGTGAAGCGGGCGCGGATGCTCGCCATCCTGCCCTACACCGTCGGGCAGATGTAGAGGAGCGCGTCCATGAAGGTCATCCTCCGAGAAGACGTCGAGAACCTGGGCAAGGGCGGCGAGGTGGTCGAGGTGAAGCCCGGCTACGGGCGGAACTTCCTCCTCCCGCGCGGCCTCGCGGTCCAGGCGAACCCGAAGAACGTCCGCGACCTCGAGCACCAGCGCCAGATCGCGCAGGCCAAGGCCGCGAAGGTGAAGGCGTCCGCCGAGGCCGTCGCGAAGCGGCTCGCCGAGACGCCCGTCACCCTGAAGCGCAAGGTCGGCGAGCAGGACAAGCTCTACGGATCGGTCACCGCGATGGACGTCGCCGAGGCGCTCGCCGCGCGCGGCCTCCAGATCGACCGCCGGGCGATCGACCTCGCCGAGCCCATCAAGACGACGGGCGACTTCGAGGTCCCGGTGAAGCTCCACAGCGAGGTCGTCGGCAAGGCCCGGGTGAAGGTCGAGGCCGAGGCGTAACCGCCGAACCGGACCCGCGGGGCCGCCCGCGGGCGGTTTCCGTGAACGAGCCCGAGCCCGAGCCCGAGGAGAAACCGGGCGCGGGCGCGGGCTCGTTCACGTTCACGGGGTGGACGGGACCGGGCTTCGGCGCGCGAGCGCCTCGAACGCGCCGGCGTACGTCACCTTGCCGTCGTCCCCGACCTGGAAGACCGCCGTCCCGAGGAGCTGGGCGGCGCGATCGTGGGCGTGGACCGTCTCCGGGCCGAGGGTCGGCGCGGTGACGATCGCGACCCGTCCGGCCGCGCGCAGCACCTCCTCGCGGAGCGCGCCCGAGGGGACGCGCGTCGCGTACGCCGCCGCGAGCTCGAGGGCCGCCCCCGGCCGCCCCCCGTCGGCGAGGGCGCGCAGGAGCGCGAGCGCCGCCTCCCCCGAGGCCTTCCCCGCCCCGAGCGCCACGACCTCGTAGCGCCCCTCGCTCCGCGCGCCGCGCAGCTCGACGATCACGGGGCCGCCCGCGGCCGGGACGTCGACGAGCAGCACCTGCCCCGGCGGCGCCTCGCCGGCCGCCTCGAAGCGGACCCGGTCCTGCGGCCGCGGCGCGCCGAGGTCCTCGGCGTCCGGCGTCCACCGCCGCGCCGCGAGCCCGAGCTTCGCCTCGGGGATCGCCGCGAGGAGCGGGCCCGCCTGCGGCTCCACGCCGAACACGTCGGGGTCGTCGGGCGAGGTCTCGCCGTGGATCACCGTCCCCTCGACGAGCGGGTTCCGCTCGGCGAGCGCGCGCCACTCGGGGTAGCGCTCGAACCGCGCGTTCACGAGGTCGGGCTCGTCGTTCGGCTCGACCTCCTGCCCCGGCTCCGGATCGGCGAGCCGCACCTCGAGGACGTACGGGTCCGACGGCTTCTCGACCGGGCCGGTCGCGTCCGCGTGCTGCTCGCGCACCGAGAGGTAGTAGACGCCCGGCTCGACCGCGGCGACGAGCGCCTTGGGCCGGCCCGGCCCGCCCCGGCTCACCGACGCGACGAGCGGCGCCGAGCTGCGGCCCTCCTCGCCCGCCCGATCGCGGTTCAGCGCGAGCACCACGTCGAGCCCCCGGATCCCCTCGCCCTCGCGCTCGCCGCGCCAGCGCGCGACGAGCACCTTCCGCCCCGCGCCGGCCGGCACCTCGAGGCGATAGAGATCGACGTCGCCGGTGGTCTCGGAGAGCTTCGCGCCGACGTACCCCCGGACGACCGCGATGCCGCCCGCCGGCCGCCCGTCCGGCCCGGGCGGGATCGGGAGCGGGTTCGCCTGCGCGGGCACGTCGTTCGGCTCGTGCTCCTCGCCGTCGTAGAGGCCGGTCGGGTGGAGAAGAACGGGGAGCCGGGCCGCGACGCCCGGGGCGCGCGCGGCGAGGAGCGCGTAGACGTCGTCCCAGCGCCACGCCGTCGCGGCGGCGAGCGCGACGAGCGCGAGGGCGGTGACGGGCGCGGCGACGCGGCTGCGGCGCAGCGCGCGGAGCTGCCGCTCGAAGTCGTGGAAGTCCTCGCGGCTCGCGATCCGGAGCTCGCCCGTCACCATCGGCGACGTCGGTCGGCCGAAGCGCTGCGACCCGGCGGCGTCGCGCGTCGCGAGGAGGGCGTCGCGCATGGCGTCGGCCGACGCGAACCGGTCCTCCGGACGCTTCGCGAGCGCGCGCTGGAGGACGTCGGCGAACCGCCGCCCGACGCCGGGGAGGGCGTCGGCGCGCGGCGGCGGGAGCTGGAGGTGCGCGGACACCACCGCCATCGGGGTCGGCGCCACGAACGGCGGCTGCCCGGTGACGAGCTCGTGCAGCAGGCACCCCACCGCGTAGAGGTCGGCGCGGCCGTCCACGGCCTCTCCGCGGGCCTGCTCCGGCGCGAGGTAGTTCGGGGTCCCGACGATCGCCCCCGCGCTCGTGGTCGCGGCGGAGCGCGCGGGCCCTCCCTCGTCGCGGAGCTTCGCGATCCCGAAGTCGAGGACCTTCACCCAGTCCTCCCCCGAGCGCGTCCGCATGAGCATGACGTTCCCGGGCTTCACGTCGCGGTGGACGACCCCGGCGTCGTGCGCCTCGGCGAGCGACCCGAGGATCTGCTCGCCGATCTCGACCGCGCGCGCCTCGGGGAGCGCCCCCGCCGCGCGCAGCACCGCGGCCAGGTCCTCGCCGGGAACGTACTCCATCGCGAGGTAGAAGCCCGAGCCGTCGTCGATCTCGCCGAAGTCGAACACCGCGATGGTGTGCGGGTGCGACAGGCGCGACACGATCTGCGCCTCGTCGCGGAACCGCTCCACCGCGCCCGGCTCCTCGGCGAACCCGCCGCGCAGGATCTTGAGGGCGAGCGCCTTGCCCATCCGGATGTGCTCGGCCTTGTACACCGAGCCCATCCCGCCCTCGCCGAGCACCGAGAGGAGCCGGTAGCGATCGGCGATCACCCGGCCGACGAGCGCGGCGGCGGCGTCCGGCGCTCCCGGTCCGCCGCGCAGGTCCTTCCCGCACTCCGGACAGAAGTTGAGCGGACCGGCGGCCGGATCCGCGGCGCGGCCGCACCCCGGGCACGCGCGGGGCGCCGCAGCGGGCTCGGGCGAGACGGCGGCGCTCGGGGCGGCCATGCGGCGAGGCATCCGCGGTCGAGCCTACCGCGCGCGCGCCCCGCCGCAAGGGGCGACGCCGTCCCGTGGGCGGGGGAAGGCCGGGGCGCATGGTACAAGGGCCGCATGCTCGCCCCCGCGATCGTGCTCCTCGCGCTCGCCGCCGACGCGCCGGCGCCCGTCACCCCGCCGGCCGGGGCGGCGCGAGGGTTCGGACCGGACGACCTCCTCGCCTTGCCCCGCGTCGAGTCGCCCGCGCTCTCGCCCGACGGCGCGCGGGTCGCGTTCACGGTGGCGCGCGCGGCCCCGGGTGGCGAGCGGCTCACGTCCGCGCTCTTCCTCGTGCCCGCAGCGGGCGGCGAGCCGCGGCAGCTCACCCGCGGCGACGAGCGGGTCTCGTCACCCCGCTTCTCGCCGGACGGGAAGCGGATCGCGTTCCTCTCGGACCGGGGCGGCCCGCCCCGGTCGACGCAGGCCTGGGTGCTCGATCTCGCGGGCGGCGAGGCGATCCGCGCGACGACCCTCCCCGGCGGCGCGGACGCGGTGCTCTGGACCGCGGACGGCCGATCGCTCCTCGTCACGAGCGACGTCGACCCGCGCTGCGGCGCCGACGCCGCCTGCAACGAGCGGGCGGAGGCCGCCGCGAGGGACCGGCCGCGGATCGCGACGCGGCTCCTCTTCCGGCACTGGACCTCCTGGCGCGAGCGCGTGCGCACCCACGTGCTGCGGGTGCCGCTCGACGGCGGCCCCGCGGTGGACCTCACCCCGGGCGACCGCGACGTCCCGCCGTTCGGGCGCGGCGGCGACGGCGACCTCGCGGTCTCCCCGGACGGGACGACGCTCTACTTCGTCGCCGTGACGGATCCGGTGGAGGCGATCTCGACGAACGCCGACGTCTACGCGGTCCCGATCGCGGGCGGCGAGGCGCGGCGGATCACCACCGGGCCGGGCTGGGACGGGAGCCCGCGTCCGTCGCCGGACGGGAGGCGGCTCGCGTGGCTCTCGCAGCCGCGGGCGGGGTTCGAGTCCGACCGGTTTCACCTCATGGTCGCGGCGGCGGACGGGTCCGGCGCGCGCGATCTCACCGCGGGCGAGGATCTCTCCGCGCAGGAGCCGTGGTGGGCGAGGAACGGGCGCGCGCTCCGGTTCACGGCGGACGTCGCGGGCAGCACCGCCGTCTACGAGGTCGACGTCGCGAGCGGGAAGCTCGTCCGCCTCACTGATCCCCCGTACGCCGGGCAGATCGCGAGCCTCTCCCCGTCGCGGGACGGCGGCGTCGTCGCCGCGATCGTGCACTCGATGACGGATCCGCCCGAGAGCGCCGTGCTCCGACCCGGCAAGGGCCGCGCGCTCGAGGTCGCGCGGATCACCTCCTTCGCGACGGCGGCGCTGTCGTCCGTGCCGCGGCCCGAGGTGCGGCCGCTCGCCGCGACGTCGCCGGACGGCACGAAGGTCGCCGGGTGGCTCGTGCTGCCGCCGGGGCGGCGGCCGGGGGAGCGCCTGCCCGCCGTCGTGCTCGTGCACGGCGGCCCTCAGGGCGCCTGGGATCACGCCTGGACCTGGCGCTGGAACGTGATGGCGTTCGCGGCCCAGGGCTGGGCGGTGGTCCTCCCCAACCCGCGCGGCTCGACGGGGTACGGCCAGGCGTACGTGGACGCGATCTCGCGCGACTGGGGCGCCGAATACGACGACGTCATGGCCGTGCTCGACGCCGCGATCGCCGCGGGAGACGTCGACGGCGCGCGCACCTGCGCGGCCGGGGGGAGCTACGGCGGCTTCATGGTGAACTACGTGAACGGCCGGACCGACCGGTTCCGCTGCCTCGTCGTGCACGCCGGGCTCTACGACCTCGGCATGATGTGGGGGACGACCGACGAGCTGTGGTTCCCGGAGTATGACGTCGGGGCCGGCGGGCCGCCGTGGGAGCGCCCGGAGGCCTGGTCGCGATTCTCCCCGGACCGCCTGGTCGCGCGCTGGAAGACGCCGACCCTCGTCTCGCACGGCGAGCTCGACTACCGCTGCACGGTCGACCAGGCGTACGCGGCCTTCACCGCGCTCCAGCGCCGCGGGATCGAGTCGAAGCTGCTCGTGTTTCCGGACGAGGGCCACTGGATCCAGCGGCCGAAGAATTCAAAGGTCTTCTACGATGTTGTGTTCGGGTGGCTCGCCGAGCACCTCGGCACGGCGGCGGGCGCGTCGGCCAGGGCGCCGTAACCCCCCGACAGCCCTTGTCCCTCCACCCCTCCCTGCTATAGTCCGCGCGCCGTGTTCAACTGGCTCCACAACATCCTGTCCCGCGACCTCGCGATCGACCTCGGGACCGCCAACACCCTCATCTACATCCGCGGCATGGGCATCGTGTCGAACGAGCCCAGCGTCGTCGCCGTCCAGCAGGACGCGCGCGGCGGCCGCAAGGTCCTCGCCGTGGGCAAGGAGGCGAAGGAGATGCTCGGGCGCACCCCGGGCAACATCGTCGCCATCCGCCCGATGAAGGACGGGGTCATCGCCGACTTCGAGGTCACGGCGGCGATGCTCAAGTACTTCATCCAGTCCGCGCACAACCGGAAGAGCTTCGTGAAGCCGCGCATCATCATCGGCATCCCCTCGGGGATCACCGAGGTGGAGAAGCGCGCGGTGCGCGAGGCCGCCGAGAGCGCCGGCGCGCGCGAGGTCTACCTGATCGAGCAGCCGATGGCGGCGGCGATCGGCGCGGGCCTGCCCATCACCGAGCCGTCCGGCAACATGATCGTCGACATCGGCGGCGGCACGTCCGACGTCGCGGTGATCTCGCTCGGCGGCATCGTCTACAGCCGCTCGGTGCGCATCGCCGGCGACAAGATGGACGAGGCGATCATCCAGCACATCAAGCGCAAGTACAACCTCCTCATCGGCGAGCGCACCGCCGAGCTCATCAAGATGGGCATCGGCACCGCGTATCCGACGGAGGAGGAGCTCACGATGGACATCAAGGGGCGCGACCTCGTCGCCGGCGTGCCCCGGACGCTCACCGTGACGTCGTCCGAGATCCGCGAGGCGCTCTCCGAGCCGATCAACGGCATCGTCGAGGCCGTGAAGGTGACGCTGGAGCGCACGCCGCCGGAGCTCGCCGGCGACATCGCCGACCGCGGCATCGTGCTCGCGGGCGGCGGGGCGCTCCTCAAGAACCTCGACGTGCTCCTGCGCGAGGAGACCGGCCTGCCGGTGTTCCTCGCCGAGGACCCGCTCTCGTCGGTCGTCATCGGCGCGGGGAAGGCGCTCGAGGAGCTCGACATCCTGCGCCAGGTCACGGCGCACGGGTAGGCCGCCTCCTCGCCGTCCGCGCCGCCGGGTGGCGCTATGATGCGCCGCATGCCGGCGCGCTCGCTCGCCCTCCCGGTCGCGCTCGCCCTCCTGTCGGGCTGCGCGCTGCGCGCGGCGCGGCCGGCGCCGCTCGAGCCGCCCTCGCCCGGCGTCGCCCTCGCGTTCGGGATCGGCGACGGGCCCGCGCGCTGCCGCGTGGAGCTGGAGCGGATCCCCGCCGCGACGTTCGCGACGTACGTGGCGCAGCTCGCGCGCGAGGAGCGGCTCGCCGGAGAGCCGCGCGAGGTCGGGCTCGCGCTCGAGCGCGGCCACCCGGCCCTGACCGTGACGTTCGCGCCGGCCGAGGCGCCGGCCGATCCGGCGCCCGCGGCGCGGCTCTGCGCCCGGATCCGGGAGTTCGCGGCGCAGGCGGAGCGCGAGGCCGCGGACGCCGCCCGGCGCGGCGCGCCGACGCGCTGGCCGGCGGGGCTCGATCCGGGGGCCGTCAGGTTCCGGTCCGTCCAGCGGGTGACCCGCGGCGGCCGCGCCGTCGGGCTCGCCGAGTACGCGATCGGCGCGCGGGCCGACGGCGCGCGCGTCCTGTTCTCGCGCGGAACGTTCCTCGTGCCGAGCGGCGAGGGGTGGTACGCCGCCGACGCGCTCCAGCTCGAGGAGGCCGACGCGCGGGGCCTGCTCGTCTCCGGCCGGTACGCGCGCTTCGCCGGCGGCGCGCTGCAGTACCGGATCGACGTGCGCCGCGACGGGGACGGCGGGTTCGCGTTCTCGGGAGAGGCGAGCGGACGGGTCATCGGGGGCCGGTTCGAGGCGCCGGGCGGGCTCGCGACGACGCTCGCGCGGATCGACCTCTTCAGCGAGCGCGCCGGCGGTCCGCCCGCCGGGCCGGTGCGCGTCGAGACCTACGACCCGCAGACCGATCCGCTGCGCGCGACCCCGGTCGTCCACCGGCGCGATCCGGCGCGGCGCCGCGGCGTCGTGACCCAGGTGGGCGGCAGGACCGCGACCGGCGTCGTCGCGCCGGACGGGACGCTCGAGTGGATCGAGGCGGCCGGCGAGCCGCCGACGCGGACCGAGACGATCTGGCGCGAGGGCACGCCGTAGCCCCGGCCGCCGGCGCGCTACGGCAGGACGCGCAGGGCCGCGGCGCCCGCGTCCGTCGTCACCTGCAGCGTCGGCGGATCGACGAGCCGGTCGACCTCGATCGCGTGGACGACGTCGCTCGGGATGAGCCCGCTCGACGCGCGGATCGCCTTCGACGTCCCCGTCGCGGGATCGAAGAGGGAGAGCCCCGTCGTGAACCCGGCGACGACCACGCGGCCGTCGGGCAGGCACGCGACGTCCCGCGCCTGCGACTCCTGCAGCCCGACCTGCGGCCCGGTGTGGTAGGTGAAGCCCTTGCCGTCCCAGGCGGCGAGGACGTCGCCGTTCGTCGCCGCCGGACCGTCCTCCGCGCCCTGCGAGGAGAACCAGACGCGTCCGTCGGGGCAGACCGCGACCCCCGTCATCCGAGGCTCGTGCCCCTCGGCCGCGACCTCGAAGACGGGCGGGTTGCCGCTGCCCGGCCCGGAGTACGGATCGCCGAAGGCGACGTCGAAGGCGGCGCCGTTCCGGAAGACCCAGACGTGCGGATCGGGGACCCAGGTGATCCGGCCCGCCGTCCACTTCCCGGCGTGCCAGAGGCTGCCGTTCGCGTCGATGGCGAGCCCGTGCCAGTCGCCCATTCGCTGGCCGTCCTCGCTGTTCGCCGGGCAGGGCGCGGGCGGATCGAACCGGCAGACGCGCGCGTGCAGGTGGTCGCCCATGTACTCGCTGTACGCCGAGTCGAACCACTCCCCGGGGTTCGGCGCGCGGTACCGGTCCGGAAACAGGATCGTGACGCCGTGCTCGCTCGCGCTGTAGAGCGTCCGCTTGTGGACGAAGTGGTCGTAGGCGAGCCGGTACATGAGCCGGTCGTGCCAGTACTTCGCGCCCATCTGGTTCGCGACGAGGTCGAAGCGGACGACCGCGAGCGTGCCGTCCTTCCGGAGCCGGACCCAGTCGATCTTGCCGGTGTGCGCGTACGGATCGCACCAGTCGTAGTCCGCCCAGCCCGGATCGTCCGGGCAGAGGTTCTGGCCGTCGGACGGCCGCGGGGGGAGCGGCACGGTGTGCGTCCCGCCGTACCCGACGAACACCTCGTTCGCCTCGCCGCCCGCGAGGGACACGATCCCGTTCAGCGCCGCGCCGCCCCAGGTCACCGTCCCGCCGCACGGCGCGTCGTCCGCGATCGGCGCGTTGTCGCAGTACTTCGCCCAGCCGGGCGCGCCGGAGGTCGTGCCGGTCACCATGCCGAGGTGGAGCCCGCTCGCCTCGTCGAACCGGGTGAACCGCTTGTCGCCGGGGCGCAGCAGGTAGAGGGCGCGCGCCGTCGCGACCCACCGGTTCTGCCCCTCGTCGGTCGTCATCGCCACGACGGGCAGCTCCTCGATGCCGTCGGCCATCCCGTACGTCGCGTTCGCGACGGGCCACGGCCCCGGACCGGGTTTCCCGGCCGTGGTCCCCCCGCTCCCGGTCGCGCCGTGGCCGCCGCCGCACGCCCCCGCCGCGAGGCCGAGCGCGGCGCACACCGCGGTCGTGAGCCGTCGAGCCATGTCCCCTCCCGTTCCCGCCCGGTCTGCGAGACGCGCGTGCGCGATGCGAGCGCCGCGCCAGCCGCCGCAAGCCGCGGCGCGGCGGGGCGCGGAGGGAACGCGACCGGACCGGCGTGGAACCCGCGTTCCTCTCGCGCGGAAGGATCTGCGACCGGGGCGCGCGCGGCGCGCTTCGCGCGGGGCGCGCCGGCGGCGTCTCCGGGATCACGACGGGAGCGTCCCCCCAAGCGTGCAGTGTGGTCCCGTCGCGCACCGCGCCAGATTCTCCCGGGAACGCAGAGGGGGGCACCGTGGACTCAGCGGGCAGCACGAGCGCGCTCGCGCCGGCGGCGGCGAGCGCCGGCGGCGCCGAGGCGGGCGGCAAGGGGGTCGTCGCGGCGCTCACCGCGTACGCCTACCTCTGGCGGTGCCGCCGCGTGGGAGCGCGCGCCCGGACGCTCGGCCGCCCGCTGCTCCTCAACCCCTCGAACCTCGAGCTCGGCGCCGACGTGCTCATCGACTCGCGCGCCGGCCCGGTCGTGCTCGCCTGCCACGGCCGCGGCCGCCTCGTCGTGGGCGACGGCGCCCGCATCGGGCCGTCCACCCGGATCGAGACGGTGCGCTACGTCGAGATCGGCGACCGCGCGCGGATCGGGGCGGGGTGCTTCGTCTCCGACGCGGGCGCCGCCGGGGAGCCCGACGCGGAGATCTGGATCGGCGACGACGTCACGCTCGGCGAGGGCGTCCGGGTGCTCCCCGGGACCGTCATCGGCGCGGGCGCGGTCGTGGCCGCCGGCAGCGTCGTGCGCGGGCGGATCCCCCCGGGCGCCGGCGTCGCGGGCGACCCGACCCCGTCGGGCGAGTAGAGGGGGGCGCAGGCGCATGCTGAAGCGAAACTCCCGGCTCATCGAGGCGTCCGTCCGGTCCTTCGACGTCGCGGGGCTCGCGGCGGCGTTCCCGGCCGCGTACGCGATCCGCGCGCGGCTCGGGCGCGGGCTCCCCGAGCTCGTCCCGCTCGATCGCTACTGGCCCTTCGTCGCCGAGACGCTGCTCCTGTGGATCGCGGTCGCGACGCTCATGAAGGTCTACGGCTCCTACCGCCGGCGGCCGCTCACGACCGAGCTCCTCCGCCTCGGGAAGGCGCTCCTCGCGGTCGCCGTCGGGGTGGCGGCGCTCGGGTACGCGGAGAAGGGCACCGTCTCGCGCATCCTCGTCGGCGTCTACTTCCTCGTCGCCTTCGCGGGCCTCGCCGGGCACCGCGTCGCGATCCGCTTCCTCGCGCGCTCCGCGCGCCGGCGCGGGTACAACACGCGCCGCTACGCCGTCGCCGGCCACGGCCCGCTCGCCCGCGAGATCGTCCGCACGATGTCGGCCCACCCGGAGTGGGGCTACGAGTTCGCCGGCTACGTCGTGGACGGCGCGGCTCCGGAGGCGCTCGATCGCCGGAAGATCCTCGGCCCCCTCGGCTCGCTCGGCCGCCTGCTCAAGACGGCCGTGCTCGACGAGGTGATCTTCGTCGTCCCGCACGACCGCCTCCCGGCGGTCGAGGGCGCCGTGCTCGAGTGCGAGGAGCAGGGCGTCTCGGCGCGGGTGTGCATGGACCTCTTCGCGACCCGGATCTCGAGCCTCGCGGTCGAGGACCTCGACGGGATCCCGCTCCTCGCGCTCTCGACGGTCCCCCAGGACCCGTTCGCGCTCGCGGCGAAGCGCGCCCTCGACGTGGCGATGAGCGCCGTCGCGCTGCTCGTGCTCTCGCCCGTCTTCCTCGCCGTCGCGATCGCGATCCGGCTCGACTCGCCCGGGCCGGTGTTCTTCCGCCAGCGGCGGGTGGGGATGAACGGCCGCGAGTTCACCCTCCTCAAGTTCCGCTCCATGTACCAGGACGCGCACGCCCGGCTCGAGGCGCTGCGGGCCCGGAACGAGGTCTCCGGCCCGGTCTTCAAGATGAAGGACGACCCGCGCGTCACGCGGGTGGGGCGCCTCATCCGGCGCGCGTCGATCGACGAGCTGCCCCAGTTCTGGAACGTCCTGCGCGGGGAGATGAGCGTCGTCGGGCCGCGCCCGCCCATCCCCTCCGAGGTCCAGCAGTACGAGCGGCGGCACCTCCGTCGTCTCTCGGTGAAGCCGGGGATCACCTGCACCTGGCAGGTGAGCGGACGCAGCTCGATCGGCTTCGACCGCTGGATGGAGCTCGACCTCAGCTACATCGACAACTGGTCGCTGTGGCACGACGTGAAGATATTGGCGCGGACCATTCCCGCGGTGCTGACCGGCCGCGGCGCTCACTAGAGGCTCCCGTGAAGACCCATAAGACCGTCCTCCTGCTCGCGACCCTCGGGCTCTCGACGGCGTGCAGCCACACCGGGAGCTTCGTCTGGGCGAAGGACCTCCCGGCGTCGTCCCTGTCCGATCCGGGGTACGTGATCGGCCCCGGCGATCTCCTGCAGGTGCGCGTCTGGAACGACGAGACCCTCGGCGGGCGGGCCAAGGTCCGCAGCGACGGGCGGATCTCGCTCCCCTTCCTCGACGACGTCTCCGTGGCGGGGCTGTCCCCCGACAAGCTGGCGCGCGCCCTCGAGGTCCGGCTCGCCGGGTACGTGAACACCCCGCGGGTGACCGTCGCGCTGGAGGAGGAGAAGCTCGTCTCGGTCTCGGTGCTCGGCGAGGTGGCGAAGCCCGGCGTCTACGACCTCACCGCGGGCTCGGGCGTGCTGCAGGCGCTCGCGAGCGCCGGGGGCATGACGCCGTGGGCGAGCAGCGACCGCATCTTCGTCCTGCGCCGGGCCGGGGGCGAGGCGCGGCCGACGCGGATCCGCTTCACCGAGGAGGCGCTCGCGCACGCCGAGGACCGCTCGGCCGCGTTCCGCCTGCGCCGCGGGGACGTCGTCGTCGTGGAGTGACGCCGCGTGCTCCTGCTCGCGGCCACCGCGCTCCTCTCGGCGGCGCTCGCCGGGGTCGACGGGACCGCCGTCGATCTGCAGACGAGCGGCCGGACCGAGACCTCGGCGCTCGCGTTCTCCGCCGGCGGGGCGCCGGTGCGCGGCCTCGCGGCGGTCGACGTGCTGCCGCGGGTGGCGCTCGCGCTCGACCACAGGACCCTCCGGCTGACGCTCGCGTACGAGCCGCAGCTCCGCCTGTCGCAGGCGCTCTCCTACCCCACCACCGACGCGACGATGGCGCAGGGCGCCTCGGCCCGGGGCGAGTGGGAGCTCGATCCGCTGTGGCGGGCGACGGGCACGGCGCGCTCGTCGATCCGGATCCTCGACTTCGTCGCGCCCGGCGGCGGCGACCTCTCGCGCCTGCTCGACCTCCGCCACGCGCCGCCCGTGTTCCGCTACCGCGAGGACGCCGCCTCGGCGGGCCTCGAGGGACGCCCGACGCACCTCCTCACCGTCGGCGTCACGGTCGCGGTGGATTCGACCGGCGGCGTCGGCGCGGACGGCGCCGCCGCCGTCCCGGGGATGCGCGAGCTGCGCGTCGGGGGGAGCGTCGCGCGGGCCCAGACCTCGATCGACGAGCTGAAGCTCGAGGCCTCCGGGGCGACGGCGGCGTTCGACCTCGGGGGCGCCGCCGCGCTCGGCACGATCTCGGCGGGGTGGGCGCGCCAGGCCGCGCGCGTGCTGCGGGTCCACGTCTCCGCGTCCGCGTCCGACGCGCGCGACGCGGACGGGGCGTCGCGCGTCCTCGCGGGCGGCGAGCTCGGGCTCGAGGGGATGCCGGCGCTCTTCGGCCGCCCGCTCACGCTCTCCGCGAGCGTCCGCGCCGGGCCCGCCTTCGATCGCTTCGCGGCGGGGGTGCTGGAGCGCGCCGGCGTGAACGCCGCGGCGATGTGGGCCGCGACGCCGCGGTGGAGCTTCGGCGGGATCGGCATGTACGGCCGCGTGCTCGATCGGCTCGGCTACTCGGCCGGGCGCGGCGACGTGCGCGCGGAGTGGAAGGCGTCGCGGCGGCTGACGCTCTACGGAGACGTGTGGCACGAGCGTCATCTCGACCCCGCCGCCGTGAACGGCGCCGCGGCCTACACCGGCACGAGCGTCGGCGTCGTCCTCGCGCCCCTGGCGAGGTGAGGGAGGAACGCGTGAACGGCACGTCGATGAGCCCCGTCGTCCTCATGTACCACCGGGTCTGCCGCGACGAGCCGCGGCGCCCGAGCGAGTTCGTCGTCTCCGCCGCGACGTTCCGGCGGCAGATGAGCTGGCTCGCACGCCACGGCTACTACACGCCCCGCATCTCCGCCGTGCTCCGCGACGGCGGCCGGGCGCCCTGCGTGTGCGGGCGGCCCGTGGTCCTCACCTTCGACGACGGCTACCGCGACGTCCTCGAGAACGCCGTCCCCGTGCTCCGGGCGTTCGGGTTCACGGCCGCGGTCTTCCCCGTGCTCGATCTCGCCCGGCGGTTCAACCACTGGGACGAGGCGTCCGAGCTCGCGGGGCCGCTCCTCACCCCGGACGAGCTCCGCGCCGTCGAGGACGCGGGCCTCGAGCTCGGCTCGCACACCATGACGCACGCCGCGCTCCCGCGCGCGACGGACGGCGCGCTGCGCTGGGAGCTCGTCCGCTCGCGCGAGGTGCTCGCCGAGATCGCGGCTCGCCCCATCCCCGCGCTCGCCTACCCGTACGGCGAGGTGGACGAGCGGGTGAAGGACGCGGCCCGGGCGGCCGGGTACGACGCGGCGCTCGCCGTCAACTCGGGCCCGCTCGACTGGCGCGACGACGCCTACGAGATCCGGCGGCAGCGGGTGGGCGACGCCTCGAGCGACGCGTACATGCGGTTCATCGTCTCCGGCGCCGAGAAGCTCTACGCCTGGTCCAAGTGGAAGGTCCGCAGGGGGTTCGCGTGGACGCGGCACCCCGCGGGCCCGGTCCCGAGCGAGGGGTGAGGGGAGACCGGTGTCGACGATCGCTCCAGAAGCGGCGACCCCGGTCGTCGCCCGGGGCGCCCCGCCGGGGCGCGCGCCGGATCTCGCCGTCCACCTGATCGAGGACGAGCGCGCCCTCGACGCGCTCGAGCCCGAGTGGAACGCGCTGCTCGAGCGCGGCGACGCGTCGGTGTTCCAGTCGTTCGAGTGGCTGCGGACCTGGTGGCGGCACTTCGGCGAGCGGCGCCGGGACGCGCGCCTCCACGTCGTGACCGTGCGCGCCGGGGGTGCGCTCGTCGCCCTCGCGCCCCTGTGGATCGAGCGGTCCCGCCTGCTCGGCCTCGCGCCCTTCCGGCGCCTCCTCTTCCTCGGCCACCGCGACTCGGACTACCTCGACGTCCTCGCCGCCCGCGGGCTCGAGGCCGAGGCCGCGGACGCGATCGCCGGTCACCTCGCGGCGCAGCGGGCCCGCTTCGACGTCGCGGTCCTCGAGGAGACCCCCGATCGCTCGCGCAGCGGCCCGCTCCTCGCCGCCGCGCTCGCGCGGCGCGGCTTCCGGGTGGCGCGCCTCCCCGACTCGCCCTGCCCGCGCACCGCGCTCGGCCGGACGTGGGAGGAGACGATCGCGCGGTTCGGCCAGAGCGACCGCCGCGAGGTCCGCCGGCGCCTGCGCAACATCCAGAAGGAGCACCGGGTGGAGCTCGAGCTCGTGGCCTCCGGACCGGACGTCGGCCCGGCGATGCGCGAGTTCGTGGAGATGCACCAGGAGCGCTGGGCGCGGGACGGCTGGTGGGGCGCGTTCGCAGATCCCGCCGCCGCCGCGTTCCAGTACGACGTCGCCGAGCGGCTCGCCCGCCGGGGCTGGCTCTTCCTCGCCTTCCTGCGCGTGGACGGCCGGCGCGTCGCCGTGAACTACGGCTTCCAGTCTCGTGACGCGGTGGCGGTCTACCTCCCGGGGGCGCGCGAGGCGGCGCCGGCGCTCGCGCGCCACTCCCCCGGGCGCGTGCTCCACGCGCTCTCCATGCAGTGGGCGATCGAGCGCGGGCTGCCCGTCTACGACTTCATGCGCGGCGCCGAGCCGTACAAGTACGAGTTCGACGCCGTGGACGTCCCGAACTGGCGGCTCGTCGCCTACGGCCACCGGCCGCGCCTCGCCGCGGCGGCGCAGGCGCTCCACGGGGCCGTCGCGACGGTGCGGCGGCGCGCGCGGAACGAGGCCTACGCGCTCCGCGCCGCGCGCCGCGGCGGCGGCTGGGCGTCCCCGGCCGTCCGCGCGCACCTCGCGCGGACGCTCCGCCGCGGGCTCACGGACGTACGCCGCGTGCTGCGGCGCTGGAGGAACCGATGACGTTCCAGGATCACCTCGCCGGCCTCGGCGCCGCGTCGTACCTCTACGCGAACGCGAGCAACGGGTTCAAGGACGTGCTCGCCTGGCTCGCCGCCGCGTCCGGGCGCGCGCGGCCCGCGATCGTGATGCCGAGCTACATCCCGGCGAAGCTCAACCGCGCCGCGCTCGCCGCGGGGTGCGAGGTCCGGTTCTACGAGGTGCACGGCGACTGCCGCGCGGACCTCGACGAGATCGCGTCCCTCCTCGACGCGGACGCGATCGCGATCTTCCACGTCCACTACTTCGGGTTCCCCGGCGAGATCGCCGCCGTCCGCGACCTCGCGACGGCGCGCGGCGTCGCCCTCGTCGAGGACTGCGCCCTCACGCTCGGCGCGACGCACGCCGGCCGCCCGCTCGGGACGTGGGGCGACGTCGCGCTCTTCAGCATGCGCAAGATGCTCCTCTACCCGGAGGGCGGCGCGCTCGTCGTGAGCGATCGGCTCCGCGCGTTCCGGCCGAGGTACGTGCGCCGCGTCTCGAGCTGCTACTCCGCCCCGCGCTTCCTCGCGCAGCGCGCGAAGCGCGCGTACAACCGGGTCACCGGCGGCGCGGATCCCCTCCGGATCGGCCGGATCGGGCCGGAGGGGTTCATGGACGGGAACGCCCGCCAGCAGCTCGAGGTGAAGATGCTCTCCACCTTCACGCGCCTGCGCCTGCCGTTCGCCGACGTCGAGCGGATGGCCGAGCGACGGCGCGCGAACTACCGGCACCTCCTCGAGCGCTTCCCCACGACCCCCGCGGTCCGGCCCATGTTCCCGGAGCTGCCCGACGGCGTCACGCCCTACAGCTTCCCGATGGTCGTGCGCGAGGGGCGCGACGATCTCCGCGGCGCGCTCCTCCGGGACGGCGTCCTCGCGGCCGCCGGCTGGCCCGAGTCGCCGTTCGCCGACGGCCTCCCGCGGACGCGCGCGCTCGCGCGGAGCGTCGTCGAGCTCCCCGTCCACCACGCGCTGACGCGCGCGCAGCTCGATCGCTCGCTCCGGTGCGTGGAGCGCTGGTCGGCGCCGCGCTCGGTGGTGCGCGCCTTCGCGAGCCCCTGACCGACCCCGCGCGCGGCCTCAGCGCGGCGGCCCGAGCGGCGGCATGGGCCGCATGCCGGTGAGGCGGAACACGTAGCGCGCGAGCGGGCTGTCCGGGTACAGCTCGTAGAACCTGCGCGCGGCGTCGCGCGCGATCCCGATCTCGCCCAGGTGGACGAGGGCGCGCATCCGGAGCCACGCGCGCTCCTCCGCGTAGGGGCCGGACGGGAAGCGCCGCTCGCCGTCCTCGGCGAGCGCGACGGCGGCCTGCGGCTGGGTGTCCACCTCGGCGCGCAGCTTCG
>DASVZX010000098.1:0-16938 GCA_036391435.1 Anaeromyxobacter sp.
AGGCGCGCTTCGGGACCAAGGGGTCGCAGGTTCAAATCCGGGGCTCGACGGCACCGTCACATGCACGGGGAGCCTCTACCGCGTGCCGAAGTAGTCGGGGCTCGGCACGGGTCTCGATCGACAGGCGGCGTTAGTTCCGGCGAATTGGCGTGCGCGTGGGTGCGGGGACGGCGGGTCGCCTGGGGTTCGTGGACGACCTCCTCGCCGCCGCGTTGCGCCTGAACGGATGATCAGGTAGCGTCGGGCTCATGGGCCTGGCGTCGGACCTCGCGCGCGCGCAGCCGCTGTCCGCGCCGCGCATCTGCTGCCTGGACCTGGACACGTTCTTCGTGTCGGTCGAGCGGCTGCTCGATCCGGCGCTGGAGGGCAAACCGGTCGTCGTCGGGGGGAGGCCGGGGAGCCGGGGCGTGGTCACCGCCGCCAGCTACGAGGTGCGCCGCCTGGGCGTGAAGTCGGGCATGTCGCTGGTGGAGGCCGGCAGGCGCGCCCCCGACGCGATCTACCTGCCGACGCGCCACGAGCTCTACGGCACCTACGCCGAGCGCGTGCGCGAGGTCGCCCGGCGCTTCGCGCCCACGGTGCGGGTCGCCAGCATCGACGAGATGTACCTCGACTTCTCCGGCTGCGAGCGGCTCTACGGTCGCGGCGCCGCGGCCGGCGCGAGCGGCTGCGAGGACCGCGCCGGCGACGTGGCCACCGAAGGCGCGGTGCTGCGGCTCACCACGGCGATCTTCGACGAGATAGGCCTGCCTTCGAGCGCCGGCGTCGCGACCAGCAAGGTCGTCGCCAAGGTGGCATCGGCGCTCGCGAAGCCGCGCGGGGTGATGCTGGTGCCCGCGGGCGTCGAGCGCGAGGTGCTGGCGCCGCTCCCGGTGCGGTCGTTCCCGGGCATCGGGCCCGTCGCCGAGGCCAAGCTGCACGCCGGCGGGTACCGGACGCTGGGCGCGGTCGCCGAGGCCTCCGTCGAGGACCTGCAGGAGATCTTCGGCGCGTGGGCGGCGTCGATCTCACGAGGCGTGAATGGGCTGGGCTCGGGCGACCTCGGCCGCGAGCGCCCGGCGTTCGCCGAGCACGATCCCGAGGACGAGACCGTCGGCAGCATCTCCAACGAGCGGACCTTCCGCGAGGACACGGCCGATCCGGCGTCGATCGGGGCGGTCCTGTGCGGCCTGTGCGAGCGCGTCTGCTGGCGCGCGCGCAAGCGCCACGTGAAGGCGCGCACCGTGACCCTCAAGCTGCGCTACGCCGACTTCCACACGCTGACGCGTTCGCGCACCACGGTGCCGACCCACTCGGAGCTCGAGCTCTATCCCATCGTCAAGGAGATGTTCGTGGCGGCGCGGACGCGGTCGCTGCCGATCCGCCTGCTCGGCGTCCAGCTCTCGAACCTCGGCTCGTTCGAGCAGCTCGCCCTCTTCGATCGCAACGACCGGGTCGGCGCGGTCGTCGACAGCATCCGCGCCCGCTTCGGCTTCGAGTCGGTCTCGCTGGCGACCGCACGCCGCTCGGGCAGCCCGGCGCGGCGGCCGCGACGGACGGACGAGCCCGGATGACTCCTCCCCGGCTCGCCTGAGGGGAGCGCGTCCCCGCAGCCGGGCGACGAGGATGCGGGCGCGTCTCGCAGCGCGGAGCCCCGTCCGACCGATGCGCGCCTCGGTTCGGGCCTTGAGCGAGTGAGACCCCGACGAGAGAACGGACGAACCGATGAAGCTGACGACCATGACGCAGATCCACCGTCGATGGCGTGGTGCAGGGGAACGGCGGACGAAACGAGAACCGCAGCGGCGGGTTCGAGCGCGGCGGCTGGGCCATGGGGGTGTTCGACGAGGAGACCCTGAGGCTCATCGGCCAGACCTACCGGAACGCCGCCGCGTTCCTGTTCGGCCGGCGGACCTACGAGCTGTTCGCCGGATACTGGGGCGTGAGGAAGGATCTGGAGAACCCGATCGTGGGTGCCTTGAACACGAAGCCCAAGTACGTCGCGTCGAACACGCTCACCGAGGCGCGCTGGGCGGACACGACCGTCCTCGGCGGCGACCTCGCGGCCGCCATCGGCGAGCTGAAGGCCAGGCGGGGGGCGAGCTGCAGGTGCACGGCAGCGGCACCCTGATCCGCTGGCTGCTCGAAAGGGACCTCGTCGACGAGATGACCCTGCTCGTCGTTCCGGTGGTCGTCGGCCAGGGCATGCGGTTGTTCCCCGACCGCGGCCCGGACATCGCGCTCGAGCTCGTCGGCTCACGGGCGGACTCGAAGGGCGTGACGATCCAGGTCTACCGACCCAGGGGGCGTCCGCGATACGCGGGCTGATCGTGCAGCCCGCCCGCGCGTCGAGTCAGCGGGGCGGCAGCCCCGGCACGGGCTCCCACTGCGGGCACGCATAGGCCTCCGCCCGGACGGAGCTCCGCCACATGCTCGACGTGCGCTGCGTGACGACGACGGCGTTCGCGCCGAGCTTCGCCGCGCGGTTGCGGGCGTCGTTCGAGGCCGCGAGGTCGTTGTCGGCGGCGCTCGCGCCGTTCGCGCCCGTCCCCTCGACCGTCCCGAGCGCGCGGCAGCGGGGCGCCGACTCCGGCGGCATCGTGCGGACGCGGGCGCCGCCCTCCGTGAGCTGGGCGGTGCAGGCGGCGCCGGCGATGGCGACGAGCGCGGCGGCGATCCTCATGTGTCCCTCCGCTGCCTGTCTTCGCCTGCTTCCGGCCGGAGGACGCTCGGTTTCCTGCGGCCGCTAGAGTGCTCCTCCCGAGGAGCTCAGCCGGTCGATGAGGGCCTGCATGTCCGACGTCGAGACGCCCGACTTGTTCATCGTCGACCCGACGAACTGCGACATCGCCGTGGCGAGCCCGGTCGTCCCCGCGGTGGGCGACATGCTGCCGCCCATCATGCCGCCCATCCCGGACATCGAGATGGCGGTGGAGCCCATCATGCCGTTCATGACCCCGTCGGACGCATCCTTCATCATGGCGGTCACGACGCCCGAGGACGACGTCGTCATCCCGATGCTCTTCGCATACTCCGACATGGCGGCGATGCAGATCCCGTAGTTCTTCGCGTCCTGCGTCGCACCGGCGCCGGAGCCCGGAGCGAGCGGATCCATCGGCACCGTGTGGAGGATGTCGCTCACCGAGAAGTAGCTGCCCACCGCTCCGTTGGCCGTGGCGACGTTCGCGGGCGTCATCCCTCCGGTCATGGTCTGTGCCCACGCCTGGGCCATGGACGTGAGGGGGGTGACCTGGATCCCGCTCACCGTCGCGCCGGCCGTCACCGACGGAACGACCGCCGTCATGACGTCACCCGCCTGCATCGTCATGCGGGTGCCGGTCGCCTCGTCCGTGTACGTGCCGCCGCTCATCTGCAGCATGACCGCCCCCGCGTAGCCGCCGACGGGAAGCGTGAAATTCCCCTGCGCGTCCGACGTCGCCGCGCCCAGCTGCGACCCCATGGTCCCCCCGCTGATGGAGAACGCGACGACGGCTGCTCCGCCGACGGGGCCCTTCGCGACCGTTCCGCTGATCGCTCCGCCGGTGGAGGGGGTCGTTTCGCTGCTCCCCCCACACCCGAAGAGGAGCAGCGTCGCTCCGGCCAGTGTCAGCGCCCTGATCGGCCATCCGCTCCCGCGCGGCACGCCTCGACCGCCCCGGTCGCGCGTTGCTGCCTCTGACGCGTTCATCCTTGCCTCCGTCGTCCTGGGTCGCGGCGGCGTGTGCACGAGCCGCCCATGGCGGGCGCCGCCGAGGACGGCGAAGCGCCTGCACGTGATCTAGTCCGCTCGAGCTCGCGAGCGTGGGGCACTTGGGCTGACCCCTTCTCTTGCGGCCCGGGATCGAAGGTGGAGCGATCGACCGCGCGCGCAGCCGGACTCGCACCGCCCCTTCGCCCGCTCGCCGGGCGGGTGCCCCGTGTCTGCGCGAGCGAGACGCGTGCGCCCGCGGCCGAGGGGCTCTGCGAGGCGTCATTCCCGCGCGATCCGGGCCGGACGCCTCCGGCGCATCACCGCATCGAGGCTCCACTCGCCCGCGCCGTGGGCCGCGAAGAACAGGAAGATGAAGCACAGCAGCACGGCGGGCTCGCCGTGATTCAGGATCGGCCAGGCTCCGCGCGGCTGGTGGGCCATGAAATAGGCGACCGCCATCTCGCCCGAGAGGATGAACGCGATGGGCCTCGCCCAGAGGCCCAGCATCATCGCCACGCCGCCGTAGAACTCGAGCACGCCGGCGATCCAGATCAGCGACAGGGGCTTCGGATGCCCGCCCATCGGGGCGGGGATGCCGCCGAAGAAGTCGAACAGCTTCATGCCGCCCGCCTGCAGCAACAGCAGGCCGGCGACGACTCGGAGGAAAAAGAAGGTGGGATCCTTCGCGCGCTCCAGATCCATGCCGGTGAAATATCCGGGGGCTCTCGCCGCGACAGGCCCTTCGGGGTCCGCCGCCGGCCTCAGCGACGCCTCGCCGCCTCGATCGCGGCGACGTCGATCTTCTTCATGGGCATCATCGCCTGGAAGGCGCGCGCAGCTTCCTCGCCGCCTGCCGCGAGCGCCTCGGTCAGGACCCGCGGCGTGATCTGCCAGGACACGCCCCACCGGTCCTTGCACCAGCCGCACGCGCTCTCCTGGCCCCCGTTGCCGACGATCGCGTTCCAGTAGCGATCGGTCTCCGCTTGATCGTCGGTCGCGATCTGGAACGAGAACGCCTCGCTGTGCTTGAACTCGGGCCCACCATTCAGGCCCACGCAGTGCACGCCGGCCACGGTGAACTCGACCGTCAGCACGTCGCCCTTCTTGCCGCTGGGGAAGTCGCCGGGCGCGCGGACGATGCGGCCCATCGCGCTGTCCGGGAAGGTCCGGGTGTAGAAGCGGGCGGCGGCTTCGGCGTCCCTGTCGTACCAGAGGAAGATCGTGTTCTTGGCCAAGCGCTCGTCCTCCGTCTTCGTAGCGGTGGCCGCCGGGCCGGCCATCAGCAGGGGACCGTCGGTCCGGAGGAGGTGCTAGTCGCGGCCGTCGCCCGCTGCACCAGGAATCGTCCGGCGCCCTTCGATGCGACGAGCGCCGCCGCCCGCCCGGGAATCCGGGTCCGATGCGCACTTGACGCCCATCAAGACAGCCCCGCGCCAGACTGTGATACTGATAATCGTTGTCAGGATCAGGAGCGGTGCCGTAGCGGAGAAGGGCGGTGCCGCACCGGAGAAGGAAGGACGCAAGCCCATGAGGAATCACCGCACCTTCGGAGTCGACCTCGCCGCCTGTGCGGCCCTGCTCGCGCTCGCCCTCGGAGACGCTGGCTGCGCCCGGGACGCGCGCGCGAGCGTGCCCCCCGACGAGGTCCCGGCGTTCGAGCAGCGCGGCGGCGACCTCGTCGTGCCGGAGCGCTCGCCGCTGCGCGGCCGGCTGACCATCGAGGCCGTCGCTCCGAAGCGCGTCCGGCACGAGCTGGACGTCCCCGCGACCGCGGAGGCCGAGCCCGCCAAGATCGCGAAGATCTCGCCGCCGCTCCAGGGCCGCGTCGTGAAGCTCATGGTGCGGCTCGGCGAGGCGGTCGAGAAGGGCGCTCCCCTCTACGCCCTCGACTCGCCGGACCTCGCCGCCGCGCAGTCCGACTACCTCAAGGCGAGGTCCGCGCAGGCGCAGGCCGCTCGGGCCCTGAGCCGCCAGCGCGACCTCGCGGAGCACGGCATCGGGGCGAAGAAGGATCTCGAGCAGGCCGAGACGGACGAGGACCAGGCGAGGAGCGAGCTCGCTCGCGCCACCGCGCGCTTGCAGCTCCTCGGCATGGACCCGGGCGAGGTGGGACGGCCGCTCGTGGTGCGCGCTCCGATCTCCGGCCGCGTGATCGACCTCGCGACGTCTCCCGGCCAGTACCAGAACGACCCCGCGGCCGTGCTCATGGTCGTGGCCGATCTCTCGACGATCTGGGTGACGGCGCAGGTCCCCGAGAAGGACATCCAGCGCGTGAGCGTCGGCGACGACGCCCGCGTCCAGTTCGCCGCGTACCCGGCCGAGCAGTTCGAGGGGCGCGTCCAGTTCGTCGGCGACGTGCTCGCGCCCGAGACCCGGACGGTCAAGGTGCGCATCCAGCTCGACAACCGGCAGCACCGGCTCAAGCCCGGCATGTTCGCGAGGGTGCTCGTGCAGGGGAAGGAAGCTCCCGAGCTCCTCGTGCCGCCGTCGGCGCTCCTCGTGCGCGGGGACAAGAGCTACGTGTTCGTGGAGAAGGCCCCGTGGACGCTCGAGCGGCGGCCGGTCGACGTCGGTGAGCCCCTCCCGGCGGGCGTCTCGGTGACCCGCGGCCTGGCGGCCGGGGAGCGCATCGTCACCGCCAACACGATCCTCCTTCCCTGACCACCGCGCGACGAGCGCCGACCCTTCCGCGACCCCATGATCAATCGCTTCGTCTCCATCTGCCTTCGGAAGCGGTGGCTCGCCGTCACCGCGTTCGTCCTCGTCGCGATCTTCGGCTACCTGTCGTTCGAGACGCTCGCCGTCGAGGCCTATCCCGACATCGCCGACACGAGCGCCCAGGTCATCACCCAGCACCCGGGCCACGCCGCGGAGGAGGTCGAGGAGCAGATCACGGTCCCGCTCGAGCGCGAGCTGAACGGCATTCCCGGCCTCGCGGTGATGCGGTCGCGCAGCACCTTCGGCCTCTCGCTCATCACCCTCGTCTTCCGGGACGGGGTCGACGACTACTGGGCCCGCACGCGGATCCGGGAGCGCATCGCGGACGCGGAGCTGCCGGAGGGCGCGCAGCCACGGCTCGATCCGCTCACGTCGGCCGTCGGCGAGATCTACCGCTACGGTCTCGAGTCGAAGACCCGCTCGGTCCGCGAGCTCACCGAGCTGCAGACCTGGGTGGTCATCCCGACGCTGAAGCAGGTCTCCGGCATCGCCGACGTGAGCAACTTCGGGGGCGAGACGACGGAGTTCCAGATCGCGCTCGACCCGGCGAAGCTCGCCCAGTTCAACCTGTCGCTGCCGCAGGTCGTCTCCGCCATCAAGGCGAACAATGCCAACGCGGGCGGGAGCCTGCTCGTGCGCGGGGAGCAGGCCGCGGTCATCCGCGGCATCGGCCTCATCCGCAGCCTGGACGATCTCGGGAACATCGTCGTCGCCGCGCAGCAGGGGACGCCCGTCTTCCTGAAGAGCCTGGGACGCCTCGAGCTCGGCGCGCTCACCCGCAACGGCGTCGCCGGGAAGGACGGCGCGCCGGACGTCGTGACGGGGATCGTCCTGCTCCTGCGGGGAGGGAACCCGTCGCGCGTCCTCGCCGACGTCCACGCGAAGGTGGACGCGCTCAACCAGGGGCTCCTCCCCCCGGACGTGAAGGTCGTCCCCTACCTCGATCGCACGGAGCTCGTGAAGACCACGGTGAGCACCGTGTCGCACACGCTCCTCGAGGGCATGGGGCTCGTCCTCGTCGTGCTGCTGCTCTTCCTCGGCAGCGCCCGCAGCGCGCTCCTGGTCGCCGTCACGATCCCGCTCTCGCTCCTCTTCGCATTCATCCTCATGGCGACGACGGACATCCCGGCGAACCTGCTCTCCCTCGGCGCGATCGACTTCGGGATCCTCGTCGACGGCGCCATCGTCGTGCTCGAGAGCGTCCTGCGCCGGCGCGAGGAGAAGCCGGACGCCGCGCTCTCGGAGGGGGACGTGCGCGAGGCCGCGGCCCAGGTCGCCCGGCCCATGTTCTTCGCGACCGTCATCATCATCACCGCCTACCTGCCGCTGTTCGCCTTGCAGCGCGTCGAGCGCAAGCTCTTCACGCCGATGGCGTACACCGTCGGTTACGCGCTCGCAGGTGCGGTCCTCGTCGCGCTGGCGCTCGTCCCGGGCCTCGCGCTGTTCGCGCTGCGCCGGCCGCGGAAGCCGTACCGGAACCCCGCGCTCGCGTGGCTGCGCGTCCGGTACGAGCGCGTCCTCGGCTGGCTCCTGGCGGCGCCGCGCCGCGCGCTGCTCCCGGGCCTCGCGGCGGCGGCCCTCGCGCTCGTCCTCTGCCTCACCGTCGGCCGGGAGTACCTGCCGGAGCTGGACGAGGGCTCGCTCTGGCTCCAGGTGATGCTCCCGCCGGGCATCTCGCTCGACAAGGCGAGCGAGATGGCAGGGGAGCTCCGGCGCGCGACGCGGGAGTCGCCGGAGGTGAGCACCATCGTCACCCAGCTCGGCCGCACCGACGACGGGATGGATCCCTGGACCCCGTCGCACATCGAGGCGTTCGTGGGTCTGAAGCCCTACGGCGCGTGGCCCCGCGGGGTGACGAAGGGCGATCTCGTCGCGCGGCTCGAGCGGCGCTACAAGCAGCTGCCCGGCGTCACCGTCGGATTCTCCCAGCCCATCTTCGACATGGTGAACGACAAGATCGCGGGCGCGCACAGCGAGCTCGTCGTGAAGGTCTTCGGACGGGACTACGCGCTCACCCGCCCGGTCGCGGGGAAGGTCGCCGCCGTGCTCGAGGCGGTGCCGGGCGCCGCCGACGTGACGGTGGATCAGGAGCCGCCGCTCCCGCAGCTCCAGATCGAGATCGATCGCGCCGCCGCCGCCCGCTTCGGCATCAACGTCTCGGACATCGCGGATCTCATCGAGATCGGCGTGGGCGGGCGATCGATCGGCTCCGTCTTCCAGGGCGAGCGCCGCTACGACGTCACCGCCCGGTACGTCGCCGAGGCGCGCAGCAGCCCCGAGGCGATCGGCAACCTGACGCTGACCGCCCCCGACGGGCAGCGCATCCCGCTGGCCCAGGTCGCCCGGATCGGCCTGCGCGAGGGAGAGAGCACCATCACCCGCGAGATGAACCGCCGCCACATGACGGTGCGCCTCGACCTCCGCGGCCGGGACCTCGCGAGCTTCCTCTCCGAGGCGCAGGCCCGTCTGGCGCCCGTCGTCGCGGCGCTCCCGGAGGGCGTGGAGCTGGCCTGGGGCGGCCAGTTCGAGAACCAGAACCGGGCGGCGGCGCGCCTCGCGATCATCCTCCCCATGGCGCTCGCGCTGATCTTCCTCCTCCTCTACGGGGCCTTCGGGACGCTCCGGCACGCGGTCCTCATCCTGGTGAGCGTCCCGCTCGCGCTCCTCGGCGGGATGGCGGCGCTGCACCTGCGCGGCATGACCCTCAACGTCTCGAGCGCGGTGGGCTTCATCGCGCTCTTCGGCGTGGCGGTGCAGAACGGCGTCATCATGGTCTCGGCGCTGAACCGCTCGCGCGACCCGGGGATCTCGCTCGCGGCTTCGGTCCTGCGGGGCGCGAGCGAGCGCCTGCGGCCGGTGCTCCTCACCGCCACGGTGGCGACGCTCGGGCTCCTGCCGGCGGCGCTCGCCCGGGGCATCGGATCGGACGTCCAGCGCCCCCTCGCGACCGTCGTGGTGGGCGGGCTCGTGACGGCGACGATCCTGACGCTCGTCCTCCTCCCGGTGCTCTACCTCGTGGTCGAGCGGCGCGTCGCCGCCGGGAAGACGGCGGCCAGGGCCTCGGTGGCGCCGGTCGTGACCGGCGCGCTCCTCGCGCTCCTGCTCCTGCCGCGGACGACGCTCGCCGCCGCGCCGGACCCTTCGCCGCCCGCGCCCGCGACGATCGACTTCCCGACCTACGTGGCGCGCGCCTTCGCCTCGAACCCGGATCTGGCCGCGGCGCACCAGGGCGTGGCCGTCGCGAACGCCCAGATCGACGTCGCCAAGGTCCTCCCGGATCCCGAGCTGACGGCGGGGCTCACGTCCTACGATCTCTCGCACCGGGGGACCGCGACCTCGGCCGGCGCGGCGCTCTCCATCCCCATCGAGCTGGGCGGCAAGCGCGGGGCGCGCGTGGCGGTGGCGAGGTCCGGCGTCGAGGCGGCGCGTCACGACGACGACGAGGCCGCGCGCGCGCTGCGCGCCGGCGCCGCGGGCGCGTTCGCCGACGCGCTCCACGCACGCCAGGTGGTCCTGCACAAGCAGCGCGTGCTGAAGGACCTGAAGCGGCTCGTCGAGATCAACGAACGGCGGCTCGCGGTGGGAGACGTGCCCGAGGTGGCGCTCGTTCAGTCGCGCGTCGAGGCGCGGCAATTCGAGGCGGACGTCCTCACCGCGGTCGGCGAGCGGAAGGCGCTCGACGTCGCGCTGCTGCAGCTCCTCGGGCCGGCCGCGTCGTCCGTGCCGCCGACCTTCGAGCTCGCCGGCGATCTGCGCTCGGTCGCGTCCAGCGTCGACGCGCAGCGGGTCCTCGCCACGGTGGAGAAGCGCCCGGACGTGCTCGCCGCGGCGTCGCGCGTCGAGCAGGCGGAGCGGCAGGTGAGGCTCGAGGAGGCGAGGCGGGTGATCGACGTGTCGGTGGGGGTCGGGTGGACGCACAGCTATCCCGGCTCGGGGGACGGGGGCTCGCCCGCGGCGGACCTCGTCGGAGCCTCGCTGACGATCCCGCTGCCGTTCTCCCGCGCGTACAGGGGGGAGCTCGACGCGGCCCGCTCCTCCGTCCGGCAAGCGGAGCACCAGCTCGCGTCGGTGCGCGCCAGGGCGGAGAGCGAGGTGCGCCAGGCCCTGGCCCGCTTCGAGGCCGCCGCCGAGCGCGTGAAGCTCTACGACGCCGGCACGCTCGCGGACGCCGACGCCGTGCTCGAGAAGACGCTCTACAACTACCAGCGCGGCGGCGCGACGCTCACGGACTACCTCGTCGCCGAGCGCACCGCCTCCGACGTCCACCTCGCCTACCTCGACGCGCTCGACGACCGGGCCCACGCGATCGCCGCGCTGGAGCAGGCGGCGGGCCTCTCCGATCTCGTGAGGTTCTGACCGCTCACGGCCGCAGCAGCGCCTTGATCGCCCGCCGCTCGTCCATGGCGCGGTAGCCCTCCGCCACCTGCTCGAGGGGCAGGGTGAGGTCGAACACCTTGCCCGGGTGGATCTTCTCCGCGAGCACGAGCTCGATGAGCTCCGGGAGGTCGCGCCGGACGGGCGCCGGGCCCCCGAACAGGCGCACGTGCCCGAAGAAGAGCTGCTGGGCGTCGAGCTCGACGCCGTGCGGGACGCCGACGTAGCCGACGGTGCCCCCCGGCCGCGTCGCGCGGATCGCGAGGCTCATCGCGTCCGGCGTGCCGACGCACTCGAGCACCGCGTCGGCGCCCACCCCGCGGGTCAGCTCCAGGATGCGGGCGAGCGCCTCGTCCCCGCGCTCGGGCACGACGTCCGTCGCGCCGAACTCGCGCGCGAGCTTCTGCCGCGGCGCGTGGCGGCTCACCGCGATGATGCGCTCGGCGCCCTTCTGCCGCGCCGAGAGCACGGCGAGCAGCCCCACGGCGCCGTCGCCGACGACCGCGACCGTCATGCCCGGCCGCACGCCGGCGGCGGCCGCCGCGAACCACCCGGTGCCGAGCACGTCGGACGCCGTGAGGAGGCTCGGCACGAGCTCGGGCGGCGGCGCCTCGCGCGTGGCGACGAGGGTGCCGTCCGCGAGCGGGACGCGCAGGTACGGGGCCTGCGCGCCGCCGACGAGCTCGCGGTGCTGGCAGGACGAGGGGTAGCCGGCGCGGCAGTGCGGGCAGGTGTCGTCCGAGGCGAAGAACGAGCCGATGACGAACTGGCCCTTCTTCACGCGGGAGACCTCCCTCCCGACCTCCTCGACGACGCCGCAGTACTCGTGGCCCATCGGCGTCGGCCGCGCGATCGGGTTCGCGCCGCGGTAGGGCCACAGGTCGGAACCGCACACGCAGGCGGCGCCGATCCGGATGACGGCGTCCGTCGGCTTCTCGATCTTCGGCGCCGGCACGTCCTCGAAGCGGACGTCGCGCGGCCCGTGGATGACGGCTCCCTTCATCGCGTCCCTCCCTCGCGCTGCTGCGGGTCGATGCGGACCGTGCCGGAGAACCCGTCGGCGGGCCCTTCTTGCGATGGGGGCGTGATTGCACGTGCGATGCGCATGTGCCGGATCTACGCGCCGCCCCCTCGCTCCGCCAGGCGCACGGAGCGGATGGCCTGTTCAGGCATCCTTCACAATGCCGTCCCCCCCCGGCCGTGCGGCAGCTCGAGGCGCAGCTCGGTGTCGACTTCGTGGCGCCCGCTCTCGGTGCCGCCGACGATGGAGCCCCGCATCGGAGGTGACGCGACCGGCGGCATCGCCTAGGCTCCCGCTGGTGAATACGCCCTCGGCGGGTCCGCCGCGGGATCGAACGGGGCACGGTGCCCCAAGCGCATGCCCGCCTCCGCTCGACTCCGCTCCGCGCTCGTCGCCGCCGTGGCCCTCGTCGCCGCCCGAGCCGCCGGGAGCGAGACCCTGGACGAGGTCCTGGCGGCCGCGCGCGCCGCGAATGCGCGCCTGCCGGTGGCGCAGGCTGACGTCGCGATCGGGAGCGAGGCGGTCCGCGAGGCCCGCGCGGCGCTCGGCCCCAGGGTGTCCGTCGGCGGCGACGTCCGCTACGCGCCGGGCCCCGCGTCCTACAGCCCGGCCGTCGCCCCGATCAGCGAGGAGCGGCTCCAGCTGCTCGCGGACCAGCCCCTCTACGACGGAGGTGCGCTGCGCGCGAGGATCGACGCATCGGCGGCCCAGCTCCGGGCAGCGCGCGCCCGGTATCGCGTCGCCGAGCGGGACCTCGACCTGGAGGTGCGGGCCCGGTACGCCGAGGCGCTCGCCGTCGAGGCCGAGCTCGCCTCCCGCCGGCAGGGGCTCGAGCGGCTCCGATCGTACCTCTCGCTGGTGCGCGAGCGGATGGCCGCCGGCCAGGGGCTGGAGGCCGACCGGCTCCGCACCGAGGTGCGGCTCTCGGACGGGGAGGCGAACGTGTCCGATGCCGAGCGCCGGCTGGCCGGGGCGAAGCTCGAGCTGAACGATCTCATGGGACGCGATCCGCGGGCAGCGCTCGACCTCGCTCCGCTCCCCGCGCCCTCGCCGCCTGCGCCCTCGAGCGAGGAGCCGTGGCTCGCGGCGCCCGATCTCCTCCAGGCCGAGGCGGATCGGGAGGCGGCGGTGGCCGGGATCGCGGAGGCGCGGGCTGCGCGCGCGCTCCACCTCGACCTCACGCTCGACGCCGGGATCTTCGGCCCCGGGTTCCCGTTCCCGGGGGCCGCGCCTTCCGTCCCCGCGCGTCTCCGCGACGATCTCGGGGTCTCCCTGACTCTGAGCTTCAGCTGGGCGTTCTGGGACTTCGGCGCGTCCGGCGCGCGGCTCGCCCAGGCGCGCCTGAAGGCCCGGCAGGCGGAGGGGTCGCTGGTCGTGATGCGGCGTCAGGCGAGGCTCGAGTGGGAGCGGGCCGAGGCCGACCTCGCGGCGCTGTACCGGACCGTCGAGATCCGCGCCGCCGCGGTGCCCGCCGCGCGCGACTCGTACGTGCTCGCCGAGAGCCTCTACCGCGGCGGGCTCGGCACCTCGCTCGAGGTGCTGGACGCGTACGCAGCGCTGGTGGACGCCGAGATCTCGCACGCGACGGCGGTGCAGCAGTACCGGGTGGCGGCGGCGCAGGCCGCGCGGTGGGGTGCCCCTTGAGCCGGGGAACGCTCGCGGCCTGCGCATGCATCGCGCTGGCGTGCGGCCGGAGCGGGGCACCTCCGTCCGACCCCGCGGCCGCGCCGGCGGCGGCGCCGCAGGAGAGCGCGCCCACCGCCACGCCGGTCACGGTCGCGCCCGTCCGCCGCCAGACGCTCTCGGTGCGCGTGAGCGGCCCGGGCGCCACGGCGGCGCTCCAGGTCCAGGCGATCCGGGCGCCGTTCGCGGGCACGCTCACCGACCTCCTCGTCCAGGACGGCGACCGCGTGGCGGCCGGGCAGGTGCTCGGGCACCTCGCCTCGCGCGACAGCGTCGCCGCCCTCGAGGGGGCGCGCTCGATGCTGCGGTCCGCGCGCACCCCGCAGGAGCGGAGCGACGCCGAGCGCGCCCTGACGATCGCCGAGCGAAGCCAGGTGGCGGCCGCGCTGCGCGCCCCCGGGGCCGGCGTGGTCGTGTCGCACCAGGCCGGCCCCGGCGCCCTCGTGGCGCAGGACCAGGACGTCCTCACGATCGCGGCGACCGGAGCCATCGTGTTCGTCGCGCGGATCGACCAGAGCGCGCTCTCGCGGGTTCGACCCGGGGAGGCCGCGACCGTCGAGGTCCCCGCCATGGGCGCGAGCGTCCCCGGCCGCGTGCACTCCCTCCTCCCGCTCGCGAGCGCGACCGAGTACAGCGCGCCGGTGCGGATCGACTTCACCTCCGCCGCGCGTCCCGCGGCGCCGGGGCTCTTCGGGACGGCCTCGATCGTCGTCGCCCAGGTGGCGGACGCGCAGGTCGTCCCGGCCGCCGCCGCGCTCCGGGACGACGTGACCGGAGTGACCCGGGTCGCCGTCGTGGCGCCGGGGAACCTCGCGCACTGGATCGACGTGGAGATCGGGGTCGCGGAGGGCGGGGCGGTCCAGATCGTCTCTCCGGCGCTGCCGCAGGACGGCCGGGTGATCACGAGCGGGCTCGTCGGCCTCCCCGAGGGAGCGCCCGTCCAGGTGCAGCCGTGAACCTCGTCGCGTCGGCGCGGCGGCGCGCCGTGGCGCTCTACCTCCTCGTCGCCATCCTCGCGCTGCTCGGCGGGTACGAGGCGCTCAGGCTCCCGGCCTCGATCTTCCCCCAGGTGACCTTTCCCATCGTGAAGGTCATCGCGGACGTCGGCGAGGAGCCGGCCGCGCGGATGATGCCCACCGTGACCCGGCCGCTCGAGGAGCGGATCCTGAGGGTGCCCGGGATCGAGCGCGTCCGCTCCACGACCTCCCGCGGGTCCTCCGAGCTGTCCGCGCGGTTCGCGTGGGGCACGGACATGGCGGTCGCGCTCCAGCGCGTGCAGGCGGAGTCGCAGCGGGTCCTTCAGACCCTGCCGGCGGGCACGACGCTCGACGTCGAGTGGATGAACCCGGCGACGTTCCCGATCCTCGGTTACGCCCTCGTGTCCGACACCCGCTCCCAGGCCGAGCTCCGGGCGTTCGCCGAGTACACGCTCAAGCCCGCGCTGATCCGCATCCCGGGGGTGTCGCAGGTCCAGATCCAGGGCGGCCGGAAGCGGGAGTTCCGGGTCGAGCTCGAGCCGTCCGCGCTCGAGGGGCGGAGGCTCGCCGTCGCCGACGTGATCGCGGCGATCGAGAAGAACGACCAGATCCTCTCCGCGGGGCTGACGGAGCGGAACCACGAGCTCTACCTCGCGCTCGTGGACGGACGCGTGCACGACGTCGCCGCGCTGTCCCGGATCGCCGTCCCCGTCGCGAACGGCCCGCCGGTCACGCTGGGCGACCTCGGCCGCGTCCTCGTCGACGACGAGATCTCGTACGTCCGGACCACGGCGAACGGCCGCCCGGCCGTCCTCGTGAACGTGCTGCAGCAGCCATCTGCGAGCAGCATCTCGATCGCGAGCGGCATCGACCGGCTCCTCGCGCGGGAGAAGCTCGTCCCCGGCGACGTCCGCTGGATCGACTTCTACGACCAGGCGCGCTTCGTGTCGGACTCCGTGGGCGGTACGCGGGACGCCATCGCCGTCGGGGTCGTCCTGGCGGCGGTGGTCCTGCTCCTGTTCCTCCGGAGCTGGCGGCTCACCCTCATCGCGGTCGTCACCGTCCCCCTCGCGGCGGCGATGGTCGGGCTCGGGCTCGCGGTCCTGGGCCAGACGGTGAACCTCATGACGCTCGCCGGGGTCGCGGCCGCGCTCGGGCTCATCGCCGACGACGCCATCGTCGTGGTCGAGAACATCCACCGGCACGCCCAGGAGGGCGGGGAGGGCGGCGCCGCGGCCGAGAGCGGGCTCCGGGAGCTCCTGCCCGCGCTGGTCGGCTCGAGCCTCTCCACCACCGTGATCCTGCTCCCGTTCGCGCTCCTCTCGGGGATCACCGGGGCGTTCTTCCGGCCGCTCGCGCTCACCATGGCGCTCGCGCTCGCCGCCTCGTTCTTCCTCGCGCTGCTCTCCGTCCCGGTCGCGGTGAGCCTCTTCGGCCAGCGCCGGCGCGCTCCGCGGGTGTGGCAGGAGCGCCTCTCGTCGGCCTGGACACGGCTCGGACGCGCGAGGGCGCTCGCGCCTCTCCGCCGCAGCGGCGCCGCCGCCATGCGCGGGTACGAGCGCGTCGTCCGCGTCCTCGTCCGGCACGGGATCGTGGCGGCGCTCGCGGCGGGCGTCCTCGTGACGGCGGCGTACGGGATGTACCGCGGGATCGGGACGGACTTCCTCCCGTCGATGGACGAGGGCTCGATCATCCTCGACTACTGGACGCCTCCGGGAACCTCGCTCACCGACACGGACCAGATGCTCGATCAGGCGGAGCGCGTGATCTCGTCCCTGCCGGACGTCGAGAGCTACTCGCGGCGCACCGGCACGCAGCTCGGGTTCTTCATCACGGAGCCGAACCGGGGGGACTACGTCATCAAGCTGAAGCCCCGAGGCCGGCGCCGCCCGGTGGACGACGTCATCGAGGACCTCCGCACCCGGATCGCCCGCGTGGAGCCCGCGATCCACACCGACTTCGGGCAGCTCCTGGAGGACAACATCGGCGACCTGGCCGGCGGGGCGCCGCAGCCGGTGGAGGTGAAGGTGTTCGGGCAGGAGCAGCCCGTGCTCGAGCGGCGCGCGCGCGCGATCGCCGGCGTCGTGTCGTCGGTGAAGGGCACGGCGGACGCCTTCGACGGGATCGTCGTCGCCGGCCCCGCACTCGACGTGAGGATCGACCCGATCGCGGCGGCGCGGTACGGGCTCACGACCGACGACGTGCACGCGGCGGTCGGCGCGGCCGTGGTCGGAACGGTGGTGGACCAGGTCCGCGTGGGCGAGCGGATGTACGATCTCCGGGTGGTGACCCGGGCCGGCACGCCGCTCGCCGACCTCCCCATCCGCAGCCCGTCCGGCGCGCTCGTCCGCCTCGCCGACGTCGCGTCCGTCTCGACGGGCGCGCCCGAGACGGAGATCGACCGCGAGAACCTCGAGACGTTCATCGGCGTCACGGCCCGGATCGAGGGGAGGAGCCTCGGCGCGGTGATGGCGGACGTGCAGCGCGGGATCGCG
>DASVZX010000099.1:0-5574 GCA_036391435.1 Anaeromyxobacter sp.
CGCCGACTCCGCGGCCGGCGGCGCCCCGAACAGCTCGCCCTCCGACGGCCGGTCCTGCGCGCCCGCGGGCGCGGCGAGGCTCGCGGCGAGGGCGGCGGCGAGGCCGGCGGCGCGCGCGCGGGAGATCATCACCGGCTCCGCGACTCGAGCCACGCCTTCGTGAACAGGTTCGCGTCGAGCGAACGCAGGTCGATCTCCTTGACGAGGATGATCGTCGAGTTCTGCTTCTCGATCTCGTCGTAGATCCGGATCTCCTCCGGGTACCAGACGTCGGCCTTCTTCGACTCGGAGAAGATCCTGCGCCAGCGCGGCTGGTACACGGTGCGCATGAGCCGCCCGGAGAGCGCGAGCTCCTGGCGCTTCAGGACATTGAGGGTCGCGCGATCCACCCAGATGCGCACCACGGGGAACGCGACGTCGACGCCCGGCTTGGCGGTGAGCAGGATCCGGTGCACCTCGTAGACGCCGAGCTTCTCGTCCGCCTCCCACCTCGCGTCGTACTCCTCCACGAGCCGCGACTCGTCGAGGTCCCCCCGGCGCGTGTTCGTCCCGCCGATCCGCTCGCGCTCGGTGCGTCGCTCCCAGCGGCCGGTCGCCGGGTCGTACAGCCACAGGTTCTTCTCGATCCGCAGGTAGCCCTTCCCCGCCTCCGACTTCGGCTTCGTGAAGAGGAACATCTGCTTGTCGTCCGCGTCGCGCCGGAAGACGAGCAGCTCGTAGACGACGTCGGTCTTCCCCTTCTCCTTCTGCTCCATGTAGCAGAGCGCCTTCCAGTCGCCCTGGTTCCGCTGGCGCGCGTCGATCTCGCGCACGACCTTCGCGAGCTCCGGGGCGGTGAGCGCCGCCGCGGCGGCGGGGACGAGGACGGCGGCGGCGGCGAGGACGGCGATCGCGAGGCGCATGGGCTCACCCGACGTGGTGCATGGCCGTGACCGGCCGCAGGCGCGCGGCGCGGCGCGCGGGGAACCAGGACGCGAGGACGGTCACGGTCGAGAGGAACAGGACGTACGACGCGATGACGCCCGGCTGGAGGAGGAACGTGAGCCGCTCCTGGGAGAGGAAGATCTGCATCGACTCGGGGATCCGGATCCCGATCCCGTTCAGCCCCGCGGCGACCGCGGCCGCCGCGACCGCCCCGGCCGCGGTCCCCGCGAGGGCGAGGAGCGCCGTCTCGAGCAGGATGAGCCACCGCACCTTGCTGCGCTGCATGCCGATCGCGCGGAGCGTCCCGATCTCCCGCGTCCGCTCGCGGACGGCGATGGCGAGCGTGTTCAGGATCCCGATCACGACGACGGCCATGAGGATGACGACCAGGAGCAGCGTCACGACCCGCAGCGCGAAGATGAACTGCTTGAACTGCCCCATCTCGTCGTCGGCCGTCGTGACGTCGAGCTTCTGGCCCGTCCAGTCCTCGCTCGGCACCGTCTGCATGAGCTTCATCCAGTACGGCTGCGGGTCCGGCTCCATCACGCGCCAGCCCGCCTCGGCGAGCGCCGTCCGCAGCCGGGAGGCGACGGCGGGCGCCCGCGCGGGGTCCTTCAGGAACAGGTGGATCGCCCCCGTGGTCGAGGTGTTGAGCCCGTAGAGCTGCCGGAGCGTCTCGCCCTGGATGAACGCCGAGAACGCGGACAGGAGGCCGACGTTGTGCGCGATCGCGACGACGCGGACGTCGGCGGTGTTGTTCACGCCGCGGTCGGTCGGCGCGGAGAGCGTGAGGACGTCGTTCACCTTCACCTTCAGGCGCTCGGCCTGCCCCTCGAACAGCAGGATCGTGCCGGGCTGGGCGAGGTCCTCGAGCCGCCCCTCGGAGAGGTGGAGCACGCGCCGGAACGCCGGCTCGTGCGCCACGTCGACGCCCGCCAGGACGAGGTCCATCGACGTGCTCTCGGAGACCGCCTTCGCGTACCCGCGCCCCCGGAGCGTCACGTAGTCGATCTCCGGGACCCGCCGGCGCACCTCCTCGAGCACCTTCGGGTATCCCGAGACGAGCGGCGCGGTCGACGTGCTCGTGATCTTGAAGAAGCCGCCGACGTTCACGTGGCCGGTCATGAGCGTGGTGGCGGACTGGGTCATCGCCGCCTCCATCCCGGCCGTGAGCGCGCCGAGGAGCACGAGGAGCGCCGTCACCGCGGCGAGCGCGCCGCCGAGGAAGAGGTTCCGGCGCGTGTGGGCGGCGAGGTTCCGGGCCGCGATCTGGACGTCCAGGCGGAGCACGGTCCTAGTCCTCCGTCGCCATCGCCTCGACGGGCGTGACCTTCATCGCGATCGCGGCGGGGTAGAGCGCGGAGAGGATCGCGACCGCGAGCACGAGGACGAGCGAGATCGCGACCGGCATGCGCCCGAGGGTCGGCAGCAGCGCCGGCCCCGAGAACACGAAGTAGAGGAGGTCGGTGACCGCCGGGATCCCGCCGGCGACGCGGATCAGCCAGACCGCGACGCCGCCGAGCGCCGCGCCCGCCACCCCGAAGACGAGGCCGACCGTGGCGATCTCGACGAGCAGCATGACGACCACGAACCGCCGCTGCGCCCCGATGGCCCGCATCGTGCCGATCTCCTTCACGCGCTGCAGCGTCGCCATCACCATCGCGTTGTTGATGACGACGAGCGCGATGGCGAAGAAGATGACCACGGCGGCGAGCAGCACGGCCCGGAGCAGCGTCACGAGGTTGCCGACGATCCCGGACGCCTGCTGCCAGTCCACCACCGCGAGCCCGAGCCCGGCCCGGTCCGCCGCGGCGCGCACGTCGCGCATCGTCCTCCGGATCGCCGCCGGGGTCCCGTCGCGCAGCACCAGCGCGGCGTTCAGGGCGACCCCGTGATCCAGCTCGTCCTGCGAGTACACGCGCGTCGACATCGCCCGGGCGCTCGCGGCGCGCTCGCCCGCGGAGCGCACGAGCGATCGCTCGTCGATGGTCGCGGAGCGCGTCTCGGGCTCCGCCGCCGCCGGCGCGCCGAACAGCTCCGCCTCGGCCCGGTCGCGGTCCACCTCGCGCGCGGCCATCGTCTCCTTGAGGCGCCGGACCTCCTCCGCCTTCTCCCGGGTGAGGTAGCCGTAGAGATCCCGGAAGCTCATGAGGTCCATCACGCTCATCATCCCGGCGATGCCCGACTTCTCGATGCCCTTGAACTCGAGGAAGCCGTAGACCTTCAGGTTCACCGAGCTGAAGTAGCCGCTCTTCGAGGGGGCCTTCACCGTGATGACGTCGCCGACGTTGATCTTGTAGAGGCGGATGCGGGGCGCGACGACGTCGTAGAAGATCCGGTACTTCTCGTCGAAGTCCGCGTCGGTGGTCGCGAAGAGCCGCTGGAGGAGCGGCTCGAGCCCGTCCGCGGCCCCCGACCGGAGGGCGGGCCGCAGCGCGGCCGCGAGCGCCTCCGCAGAGACCGGATCGAGCTGCAGGAGGATCTCCCGGACCCCGGTCCGGTTCTCGCGGACCCAGCGCTGCAGCTCCTCGTCCGTCGCGATCCGCTTCCCGCGCGCGTCGCGCCGCTCCTGGATCCGGTCGAGCCGCCGGGCGTTCTTGAGCTTGAGCCACTCCTCCGCGTACTGCTTGCCGATCAGGACCCCGCGCTGCCCCGGCGGGATCCGCTCGCCCTCGCGCACCTCCGCGAGGGGGAACGCCCGGAAGAACGCCTCGACGTCGGTCCCCACGTAGCGGATGAAGGTGAACGAGCTCTCCATCGCGGAGGGCGCCACGCGGTTCTCGAGGAACTCGAGCCCGGCGTAGCGATCCCGCTCGAAGTCCGCCCAGAACGGGTCGGTCGCCGCCTTGCGGACCGCCGCGAACTCGTCCCGGCGGCTCTGGATCTCGCGGGAACCCAGGTCGGCGATGGCGCGCGCCTGGTCGAGGTCCGAGACGAGCAGCGCGACGATGCTGCGCACGTGGGCGACGTGGGACGCGTACGACCGGAGCCGCTCCGGCGAGCGATCGCCCGCGTCCATGCGGCGCACGTCCTCGCGCAGCCGCTCGAGCGCGGCGTCGAAGGTGGTGCCGGTCGCGACCATCGCCTGGTCGATCCCCATCGGCACGATCTCGCGGACGTTCGGGACCTTCGCGAGCACCTCCTTCACGCGCGCGAAGTCCTCCATCGGCTCGAGCAGCGACTCGCCCCGCAGCCCGCCGTACAGCTCGAGCGCCCCCTCCGAGCGCGCGTCGTACACCTGGATCTGCCCGCCGAGGCTCCCCTGGATCGAGGTGCGCATGCCGCGATCGATCGAGTCGAGCAACGAGGCGCCGACGACGACGATGAGCGAGCCCACGAGGACGATCGCCCCGAGGATCGCGGTGCGCACCGGGCTCGCGGTGAGGTTCCGGAACGCGATCCGGAGGAGGACCCGCGCGGCGTCGCGGCGCGCCGACATCAGCGCCCTCCCGCGGCGGCGACGCTCTCGCGCCCCTCGATGCGGCCGTCCGCGATCCGGACGATCGCGTTCGCGTGCGCCATGACCTTCGGGTCGTGCGTCGAGAACACGAACGTCGTCCCGTCGCGGCGGTTCATGTCGCGCATGAGGTCGATGATGTTCGTGCCCGTCGCGGAGTCGAGGTTCGCGGTGGGCTCGTCGGCGAGCACGAGCTTCGGGCGCGTGACGAGCGCGCGCGCGATGGCGACGCGCTGGCGCTGCCCGCCGGAGAGCTCGCTCGGCCGGTGGCGCTCGTGCTCGGAGAGCCCGACGGCCTCCATGAGCTCGTGCACGCGCCGGCGCCGCTCCGGCTTCGAGAGCGCCCCCTGCAGCAGCAGCGGGAACTCGACGTTCTGGAACACGGACAGCACGGAGACGAGGTTGAAGCTCTGGAAGATGAAGCCGATGGTGCGCAGCCGGAGGTCGGTGAGCGCGCGCTCGGACAGCGTCGCCGTGTCGGAGCCCGCGACGATCACCGTCCCGGCGGTCGGGGTGTCGACGCAGCCGACGAGGTTCAGGAGCGTGGTCTTCCCGGAGCCGGACGGCCCCGCGATGGACAGGAACTCGCCCTCGCCGACCTCGAGCGACACGCCGCGAAGCGCCGGGACGACCGTCTTCCCGAGCATGTAGTCCTTCGAGACGTTGCGGACCGACACGATCGCCATGGACCCGCCTCGTACCCTCTCGGCAAACGACCGTCAACGCCGAAGGGCGCGGCCGGCCGCCCCGGCGCGACCGCCGCCGCTCAGTCGTCCTGCCGCGTGATCGCGACGGCGAAGCCCCCCGGCTCCTCCTCGCGCGCGTGGACCGTCCAGGGCCGGCAGCACACCGGGCAGTCCTCGACGTAGGTCTGCTCCTCGCCGCCCCCCGGGTCGACGAAGATCGTGACCCACTCGCCGCAGTACGGGCACTGGACCTCGGAATCCACGCGCGCCGTCGCGTCTAGTGTCCGCGTGGCCAAGAAGCAGGACAAGGACCTGTTCCACGCGCCCTTCGCGAAGCTCAAGGAGCGCGTCGCGGCCCGTCCGGCCGAGCGGCCGGCGCCGGCGCCGCCTCCTCCTCCCCCTCCCGCGCGCGAGCCGAGCGAGGACGAGCTGTGGGCAAACGCGACGAGCGGCGTGGCGCGGATCGAACCGGGGCCGGGCCGCGCAGGCCCACCGCCTCCGCCCGCC
>DASVZX010000100.1:0-3920 GCA_036391435.1 Anaeromyxobacter sp.
ACGGTCCAGGCGTCGACGGCCGCGGCGATCGCCGCCCCGACGATGCGCGGCGCGGCGGGCGCGGCCGCGAGGATCCGCAGGTCGCCCGTCACGGCGCCGCCCCCGCTCCGGGCGCCGCGGCCGGCCGGCGCCAGCGGAGCAGCCACTCGTTGCTCGTCGCCGGCCCGACGTCCCGCCGCTCGAGGAGCTCGAGCCCGCGCCCGGAGAGCCGGCGCGTCGCCTCCTCGGCGCCGTCGTTTCGCCAGTGCTCGAACCCCGCGGCCGAGCGCTCCCCCCGGGCGGCCTGCGCCCGCGTCCGGGCGAGGCCGAACGCCACGTTGTCCACGACCGTGAGCGTGCCGCCCGGCCGGAGCGCGGCGAGGAGCCGGTCCAGCGCGACGGCCGGATCGCGCAGGTGGTTCCAGCTCCGGAGCACGAGCACGTGGTCCTGGCTCTCCGGCGCGAGCGCCGCGTCCTCCGCCCGCCCGACCACGACGCGCGCCCAGGGCCAGCGCGCGCGCAGCGCCTCCGCGCGCGCCGGGTCCGGCTCGAGGCCGGTGTAGCGGACCCTTCCGCCGCGGGCGGCAGGCGCGAGCGCGTCCACGTACGGCCCCTCGCCGCACCCGACGTCGAGCACGTCGCCCTCGAGGCCGGCCAGGAGCGCGCGCACGCGGGCCGCGTCCTGCGCGAACGCGTTCTCGGCCGCCGGCTCGTAGAGGCCCGTGCAGCGGGCGCGCTCCGGGCACGGATCGCAGTCCGGGCTGCGCCGGAGCCGGACGAGCTGGCGCGCGAAGTCGTCGAGGGCGTCGCGCCCCGAGCGGTCCAGGTACACCTGCCCGAGCCGGTGCTTCACCTCGGCCACCTCGTCGTCCGTGAAGTCGGCGGTCGCGGCGTGGAACCGCGCGACCCGGTCGCCGTTGCGGACGAAGAGGTGCCGGCCCCGATCCCATGGGTCGATCCCGAGCGCGAGGACCGGGCAGCGGCCGGGAGGCCCGCCGACGACGGCGCCCTCGAGCGTCCAGTGGAACGCGTTCGACCGCGGGCGGCCGCCGACGGGGCGCAGCTCCCCGTCGCCGCGGCGCGCGGCGTAGCCGGCGAAGAGCCCGGGGCAGCGCCCGCGGAGCGCGCACTCGGCGCAGGCCGGCGGGTGCACCGAGCTCCGGCGGTCGACCGGATGGAGGTCGGCCTCGCCCACCTCGGCCATCGAGACGAAGCCGTGGGCGCGGAGCCCGGACGCGCGGTCCTCCAGGCCGGGCAGGAGGCAGAGCGGGAACCCCTCGTGCACGGCGATCCTCCGCCCCGTCGCGTCCGCGTGGCCGATCGCGTCGGCGGCCGCGGCCGCGGCGGCCGCGACCGGCGGGACGAGGGCGTCGAACCGCGCGGCGGCGCCGCCCCGCGGCTCGACGAGCGCGAGCTTGAGCGCGAGGTCCGGATGGGGCCGCAGCGCGTCCACGACGCCGCGGAGCGCGTCGAGGTTCGGCGTCGCGACCACGCAGCCCACCCACGCCTCGAGCCCGCGCCCGGAGAGGAGCGCGAGCGTGCGGCGCACGCGGTCGAAGGTGCGGCCGCCGGCCATCGCGTCGTGGACCTCCGGCGTCCCGCCGTGCAGCGACACGTGCACGTACCGGAGCCGGCGCGAGAGGAGCCACTCCAGCGTCGCCTCGTCGAGCGCGGTGCCGTTCGTGACGAGCCCGACGTCGAGGCCGAGGGACGCGGCGAGATCGGCCCAGCGCCGCAGACCGGCGCGCAGGGACAGCTCGCCGCCCGAGAACGCGACGAGCCGGTGGCCGAGCGCCGCGGCGCGCCGCACGAGCGCGTCCACCGCCTCCGGCCCCGCCTCGACGCCGCGCGCCCCCGCCGCGTGGCAGAAGGGGCAGTCGCCGTTGCAGCGGTAGCCGACCTTGACGATCGCCCTCATTCGATGGACGCGCCGACTCTAGCGTGGCCGGGGGGCCCCCCGCCAGCGGGGGGCGCCCGTTGATCCGCGGCTCGGCCGCGGGGCATGATCCGGTGGTGCCTCTCCCGGGCGAAGCCGCCGCGGCCGCCGCGCCGGCCTCCGATCGCGTGGACCTCAAGGTCGGATTCGCCTGCAACAACAGGTGCGTCTTCTGCGTGCAGGGCACGAAGCGGGAGCGCTTCGGCGCGAGGCCCGCGGAGGAGCTCCGCGAGATCCTCCGGCGCGAGCGGGCGCGCGGGGTGGACGCGGTGGTGTTCACGGGAGGGGAGCCCACCGTGCGGCGCGACCTCCCCGAGCTCGTGGCCCACGCGCGCGAGCTCGGGTATCGCGCCATCCAGATCCAGACCAACGGCCGGATGTTCGCGCACCGCGCCTACCTCGACCGGCTCGTCGCGGCCGGGGCGACCGAGTTCTCGCCGGCGCTGCACGGCCACGTCGCCGCGCTGCACGACCACCTCACCGGCGCGCCCGGCGCGTTCGCGCAGACGCTGACCGGGATCCGGCACCTCAAGGCCGCAGGACGGTTCGTGCTCACGAACACCGTCGTCTGCCGGTCGAACTACCGGCACCTGCCCGAGATCGCCCGGCTGCTCGTCGCGCTCGGCGTCGACCAGTACCAGCTCGCCTTCGTCCACCCGGTCGGCACCGCCGGGGCGCGGTTCGCGTCGGTGGTGCCGCGGATGGAGCTCGCGGCGCCCTACCTCGCCGCGGCGCTGCGGGTCGGGCTCGACGCGGGCCGCCGCGCCTACACCGAGGCGGTCCCGCCGTGCATCCTGCCGGGGTACGAGGCGTGCGTGGCGGAGCGGGTGATCCCCCGCACCGCGATCTACGACGCCGAGAGCACGATCGCCGACTACACCCGCTACCGGCGCGAAGAGGGGAAGGCGAAGGGGCCGGGCTGCGTCGACTGCGTGCACGACCCGGGATGCGAGGGTCCCTGGCGCGAGTACCCGGACCGGTTCGGCTGGTCGGAGTTCGCGCCGGTCCGCGCGTCGGCCGCGGTCGTCGGGGGCGGCGCGCCGTGACCGACGCGGGCGCGGCCGCGGTGCTGGCGCGCGAGGGCGCGGCCCAGGAGGAGCGCCACTGGGTGCGCCTCACGCGCCGCTGCAACAACCGGTGCGTGTTCTGCCACGACGCCGACCGCCAGGACGGCACGAACGTGCCGCTCCCCGAGGTCCTCGCCGACATCCGCGCCGGGCGCGCGCTCGGCGCCGAGCGGCTGGTGCTCTCCGGCGGGGAGGCGACGCTGCACCCCGGCTTCCTCGACGCGGTCGCGGCGGGGCGCGCGGCGGGGTACCGGTGGGTCCAGGTCGTCACGAACGGCCGGATGTTCGCCTACGATCGCTTCGCCCGGCGCGCGGCCGCCGCCGGGCTCGACGAGGCCACGGTGTCCGTGCACGGGCACACGCCCGAGCTCCACGACGCGCTCGCCGGCGCCGCCGGCGCGTTCGCCCAGGCCATCCGCGGGCTGCGGAACCTCCAGCGGCTCGGGCTCGTCGTCTCGGTCGACGTCGTCGTCTGCCGGCCGAACGCCGAGGCCCTGCCCGACGTCCTCCGGTTCTTCCTCTCGATGGGCATCCGCGAGTTCGACCTGCTCCACCTCGTCCCCTTCGGGCGCGCCCAGGACGAGGCGAAGGCGCTCGCGCTCGATCCCGGCGAGGCGGCGCCGCGGCTCCTCGAGGCGCTCCGGATGTCGTCGCTGCCCGGCGTCCACCTGTGGACGAACCGCTGGCCCGCGCCGCTCCTCGAGGGGGTCGAGCACCTCATCCAGGACCCGCACAAGCTGCTCGACGAGGTGCGCGGGACCGCCGAGGGCTTCCGCGCGTTCGTGGAGGCCGGCGTGCGCCTCGAGTGCGAGGGCGAGCGCTGCCGGCGCTGCGCCATGGCGGGGTTCTGCGCCGCGCTCGGCGACGCGCGGGCGCGGCTCGCGGAGGGCCGGTACGAGGTGGTCGCCGTCGACGCCGACGACGCGGCACGGCTCGGC
>DASVZX010000101.1:0-4874 GCA_036391435.1 Anaeromyxobacter sp.
CGCCACCGGCCCGACCGGCACCGGCCCCCACGCGGCGCGGCCGGTCCCGCCGCCGCTCCCCGCCGCGGCGCGCGCGCCGCTCCGCCTCGCGGTCCTGCGCGCCGACGGCAGCGCCGGCGCGACGTACCCGCTCGCGAAGGACGCCGTCGTGTGCGGCCGGACCGAGGGAGACGTGCGGTTCGCGGACGATCCGACCGTCTCGCCGCGCCACGCCCGGTTCAGCCGGGGCGCGGGCGGCCTGCGCGTCGAGGACCTCGGCAGCGTGAACGGCACCTTCCTGCGCCTCAGGGCCCCGCGGCACGTCACGGTCGGCGAGGAGATCCGCGTCGGACGCCAGGTGCTCCGGCTCGAGCCCCTCCCGCGGCCCGCGCCGCCCGCCGAGCGCGGCATCCGGCCGTGGGGGACGCGCGACGCCGGCGCGCGGTTCCGGCTCTCGCAGCTCCTCGACGGCGGCGGCCTCGGCGAGATCTTCCCGCTCCGCGAAGGCGAGAACCTGGTCGGGCGCGAGGCGGGCGACGTGACGTTCCCGTCGGATCGCTACGTCTCGGCGATCCACGCCCGGATCGAGGTGCGCGGCGACGCGCTCACGCTCGCGGACGCGGGGAGCTCCAACGGGACGTTCGTGAAGATCGTGGGCGCGGCCGAGCTCGCGCCGGGGGACGAGCTGCTCGTGGGGGGACAGCTGCTGCGAGTGGAAGCCTGAGGGCCGCGCGTCCGAAGGCGCGAGCTCGGCGCTAGCCGAACGACTTCTCCTTCTGCTCCTGCTCTTCCTTGCAGCGGATGCAGAGGGTCGTCACCGGCCGCGCCTCGAGGCGCTTCATCGAGATCTCCTCCTCGCACTTCTCGCAGATCCCGAAGGTGCCGTTCTCGATGCGGGCGAGCGCCTTGTCGATCTTCGCGAGGAGGAACTTCTCCCGGTCGCGCAGCCGGAAGATCATCGACTGGCTGTACTCGCTCGAGGCGAGGTCGATCTCGTCGGGGAGATCGTCGGTGTCGAAGCTCGACTCCTCGGTCAGCGTCTTCTTGGCCTGGAGCAGGAGCTGCCGCTTCGACTCCTCGAGCATCGTCTTGAACTTCTTGAGGTCCTTCTTGTTCAAGCGCCACCCCGGCTCGCGCCCCGGTGGGGGGCGGGGTCGAAAAAGAGCGGAGAACCTAGTCCGCGTGCCCGGGCGCTGTCAAGGCGGCGATCCGGCCCGCCCCCGCGCGCAACCTGGCGTCGCGAAAGCTTTACTCGGCGGCCCGCGCGCCGCACACTCCGGCCATGCCGGAGGGCAAGTTCGACCGTGAGTTCCTGCGCGGCGCGCTCGCGCTGACCGGTCGGTCGGACGTCGACCGGCTCCTGCTCGTCTCCGACCACCCGCTCTCGCCCGCCGAGGTCCGCGGCCGGCCGATCAAGAAGAAGCTCGTCTACGCGGTCACCAGCGAGGGGATCGCCAACCAGCTCAAGGCGAGGAAGTACCTCGCCGTCCTCATCCCTCCCTACGACTACACGCGCATCGAGAAGATCAAGGTGGCGGTCGTCGCCGCGCAGTCCGCGGGCCTCCTCCGCGACGGCGACACGATCCTCGCCCTCACCGGCCCCGGCCAGGACACGGTCGTCGACACGCTCGTGAAGGTGGACATCGGGTCGGAGGATCCGGAGGAGAAGATCCGGGTGGACACGCTCGGCCTCCCCCCCGAGTTCTCGTCGCAGGTCGTGGACAGCCTCATCCACACCGCGATGGAGATCGGCGCCGAGGGCTACGAGGGGCACGCCGTCGGCACCATCGTCGTCATCGGCGACTCGACGGCGGTGATGGAGAAGAGCCGCCAGCTCATCCTGAACCCGTTCCAGGGGATCAGCGAGGCGGAGCGGAACGCGCTCGACCCGCCCATCCGCGAGGCGGTGAAGACCTTCTCCGCGCTCGACGGCGCGTTCGTGATCCGCGAGGACGGCGTCGTCCTCGCCGCGGGCCGCTACCTCCTCACGATGTCGCGCGACGTGAAGCTCCCCATGGGCCTCGGCGCGCGCCACAGCGCGGCCGCCTCGATCACCGCCGAGTCGAAGTGCATCGCCATCACGGTCTCCCAGACCACGGGCACCGTCCGCGTGTTCAAGGAAGGGGAGATCGTCCTGGAGCTCCGCCAGAAGCTCCGGCGCGTGTAGGGTGTCCGCGGTGCCCGCCGAACGCCGCCTCGACCGGGCCGCCCTCGCGATCGTGGCCGCCGCGACGCTGTTCCACGTCGGGTACGCCGGCCTCTTCGCGCTGTCGCCGCAGGAGGCCTACTACTGGACGTGGTCGCGCCACCTCGACCTCTCCTACTTCGACCACCCGCCCCTCGTGGCGTGGACGATCCGCGCCGCGACGGCGCTGTTCGGGGAGAGCGAGCGCGCCATCCGGCTCGCCGCCGCGTTCCACTCCACGGTGCTGTCGGCGTTCCTGTGGCTCGCGACGCGGCGGCTCTTCGGCTCGCGCGCCGCGCTCGTCGCGGTCGCCGCGGCGGCGGCGGTGCCCCTCTTCTCGCTCGGGCAGGTGATCCCGACGCCCGACGGCCCGCTCCTCTCCGGCTGGGCGATGGCGTTCTACTTCACCGTCCGGGCCCTCGACGAGGAGCGGCCCGCGTGGCTCCTCGCCGCGGGCGCCGCCACGGGCTGGGCCATCCTCGGGAAGTACACCGGGTTCCTGCTCTTCCCGCAGCTCCTCCTCGCCCTCGCGCTCGACCCGCGCGGCCGGCGCATGCTCCGCACCGTGTGGCCCTGGGCCGGCGCGGCGGTCGCCCTCGCCGCGTTCTCACCCGTCGTCGTCTGGAACCTCCGCCACGCGCTGGAGAGCTTCGCCTTCCAGACCACCGGCCGGGCGTCCGCGTTCTCCCTCCGCCCGGTGCTCGTCGCGCGCTACGTCGGGCTGCAGATCGCGCTCGTGACGCCGGTCGTCCTCGGCTTCCTCGTCGAGGCGGTGGTGACCGCGATCCGCCGGCGCGAGGACGCGCGCTTCCGGCTCTGCGCGATCTTCTCGGCGCCGCTCCTGCTCGTCGCGACCGCGATCTCGCCGTTCCACTGGGTGAAGGGGAACTGGCTCGCCGCCGCCTACCCGACCGCGCTCGCGGCGGCCGCCGCGCTGTACGTGTCCCGCGCCGGCCTCCCCCGCCGCCTCGCCTCCTGGGGCTTCGTCCTCGCCGCGGCCGGCGCGGTCTACGTCCACCTCGTGCCCGTCGCCCCGGCGATCCCCTTCCCCGCGCGGGACGAGGGCTCCTCCGGCTGGCACGAACTCGCCGACCGCGCCGGGAGCGAGCTCGCGGCGCTCCCCGCCGGAGCGCTCGTGGTCGGCTGCAACTACAAGGTGTCGGCGGAGCTCGCCTACTACCTGCCCGGCCGGCCGGAGACGCGCTCCGTGGAGCTCATGGGCGAGAACGGGCTGCAGTTCGGCGTCGACGTGCGGCCCGCGGCCTACGCCGGCCGCGAGGCGCTCCTCGTCCTCGACGAGCGGGAGAGGAACGCCTGCGCGCGCCGCGCCGAGGCCTGCGCGCCGCTCGAGCCGCTCGACCCGCTCACGGTCCACCGCGGCGCCGCCAAGGTGACGACGTTCCGGTTCTGGCGCTGCCGGTACCTGGGGCCGCCCGGCGTGCCCGTTGCCGCGCCCGCCGCCGCACCCGTTTCCGCGCCCGTTTCCGCACCCGCCGCCGCGGCCTCCGCCGCGGCGCCGTCCGGCCGCTGACCGGCGCGCGGGCACCCACGTCAGCCCACCCCACGCACCGTGCGCGTCCCACGGGCGCGGGATTCTCGGTCGGCGCGCCGCCTGCGACGCTCGGGCGGTGTCCGCTCCCGCTCCGCTCGATCGCGCCGCCCGCCCCACCGTGAAGGACCAGGTCGAGGCGATCCTCGCGGAGTACCTGGGCCGGCAGACGTCCGCCACGGCCGTGAAGATCGCCGCCCGCACCTGGCTGCGCGTCGAGCCGGAGGCGGTGACCGTCGGCCAGCTCGAGCGGCTCGGGCACGGCCTCGAGCCCATGCTGAAGACCCTCCTCGGCGGCCAGCTGGCGTCGGCGCTCCTCGAGCGGATCGCGCGCGAGGTGACGCGGTGAGGAGCGCGGCGGCGGTCGCCGCGATCCTCGCGGCCCACCTCGCGCTCTCGCTGGGGCTCCCGCCCGAGCACCTCCCCGTCTACCGGGACGCGGCGCGCCTCGCGTGGACGGTCCTCGCCGCCGTCGCGTGCGCCGCCGCGGCGGCGTCGCTGCTCCGCGGCGACTACATGCGGTCGTTCTGGATCCCGCTCGGCGCCGCCTACGCGCTGCTCGCCGTGGCGGAGCCGGCCGTCGCGCGGCTCGCGCTCCCCGGCGGGCCCGTCGGGACCGCGCTCCGCGCCGCCGCCCTCGTCGCCGCGAACGCCCTCTCCGTGCTCGCGAGCGCCGTCCTCGCCCGCGCCTACCGTGCCGCCGGCCTCGAGCTGCCCTCGAGCTGGCGGGAGGCGGCGGCCTACGCGGCGTCGGGCGCGCTGTCGGTCGCGATCGTGGGCCCGCCGCTCCTGCGCGACGCGATCGCGGCGGTGACCGGGGGCGGCCCGGAGAGCTGGGCGGGCGCGTCCACCGGCCTCGCGAACGCCGCCGTCCTCGTCCTGCTCGTGCCGGTGCTCCGCTCCGCCCTGCGCCTCGCCGGCGGCCGCCTCGCCGGGCCGTGGTGGGCCCTCGCGCTCTCCGCGCTGGCCTGGCTCGCGTTCGACGCGACGGAGCTCGCGGGCGGGCGCGCCGCCCTCGCGGGCGACGCGTTCCGCACCCTCGCCTGCCTCCTCGCCGCGGTCGCCGCCGTCCACCAGCGCGCACTCGTGGCGCGCGCGGGCGGCGGGGCCCTCGCGAGGGTGCTCGAGCCGACGCCCCAGGCCTGAGGCGTCACGCCGCCC
>DASVZX010000102.1:0-24323 GCA_036391435.1 Anaeromyxobacter sp.
CGCGCCGGAGGGCGGGGCGCCCGGCCGGGCGCGCGGAGCCCTGGCCCCGGACGCGGCGTCGAGGGTAGGCTCCGCGGCTCGATGCCGTCCGCGACCGAGCCCGCCGCCCGCCGCGCCCGGGCGCCGCTGCTCCTCGGCGTCGCCGCGCTGCTCTGGTCCGGGAACTTCGTGCTCGGCCGGGCGGTGGCCGGCCGGATCCCTCCGGTCGCGCTCGCGTTCTGGCGGTGGGCGGTCGCGCTCGCGGTGCTCCTCCCGCTCACGCTCCGCGGGGTCCGCGACGCGGCGCCGGCGCTCCGCCGCTCGTGGAAGATCCTCGTGCCGCTCGGGATCCTCGGCGTCGGGAACTTCAACCTCCTCGTCTACGTCGGCCTCACCGGGACGAGCGCGACGAACGCGCTCCTCCTCAACTCCGCCTGCCCCGCGTTCATCCTCGGCCTCTCCTTCGCGGCCGGGCTCGAGCGCCCCGGCCCGCGCCAGCTCGCGGGGATCGCCGTCTCGCTCGCCGGCGTCGTCACGATCGTCACGCGCGGCGCCCCTGCGACGGTCCTCTCGGTGTCGTTCGCCCGCGGCGATCTGTGGGTGCTCGCGGCGGTCCTCTCCTGGGCGGCGTACACGATCCTGCTCGCGCGGCGGCCCGCCGGCGTCGAGCCGCTCCCGCTCCTCGCGGTGCTGATCGCGATCGGCCTCCTCTGGATCGCGCCCTTCTACGCGCTCGAGCTCGCGCGCGGCGCCCGGCTCCACCTCGACGCGGCGTCGGCGGGCGCCATCCTCTACGTGGCCCTGTTCGCGTCGCTCGCCGCGTACGCGCTCTGGAACGCCGGCGTCGCGGCGGTCGGCGCGAGCCACGCGGGGGTGTTCCTCCACCTCATGCCCGCCTTCGGCGCGGTCCTCGCCGCGCTCCTGCTCGGCGAGTCGTTCCGGGCGTTCCACGCGGCGGGCATCGCCCTCATCCTCGCCGGTGTCACGCTCGCGGGGGCCGTGCGCCCCGCGCGCGCGAGGCGCTGACGCGCCCGTCACCCCTCCTCGAAGATCCCGGTCTGCCGGTTCTTCCGCACGCGGTCCCCGGGGAAGCAGCGGCCGTTCATGGCGACGTACACGCCCGCCGGCATCGCCTGCGCGAACGAGAGCGCGCTCCCGAGGTTGAAGAGCCCGTCGGAGCTCCCGAAGGCGTAGGGGACCATCGCGCCGGTGAGCACGACGGTCTTCGGCAGGGCCGCGGCGACGAGGGTCCGCGCGGTCTCGGCCATGGTGTCGGTCCCGTGCGTCACCACGATGCGCCCCTCGGGGCACGCCCGGCAGCGCGCGACGATCGCGGCGCGATCCGCGTCCGTCATGTCGAGGCTGTCCATCATGAGCAGCGTCTCGACGCTCACCGGGACCCGGCAGCGCGCGAGGCGGAGCATCTCCGGCAGGTGCGTGTCCTTGAAGTACAGGCGTCCGGACAGCTCGTCGTACTCCTTGTCGAACGTCCCGCCGGTCACGACGACGCGGATGGGCTCGGTCACGCGCACCTCCCGGCGCGCGAGGATAGCCGCGCGCGGACGCGGCGAGGAGCGGAAGCGCGGGGCCGCCCGGCCGGAAGGGCACCCCCCGATCGCCCGTGCGGTGGTAAGGTCGACGGCCCTGACGATCCCACCACCTCAAGGAGAGTCCATGAAGGCTGCCATCCTCGCGCTCGCCGCGCTGTTCGTCTCCGGCTCCGCCCTCGCCCAGAGCCCGGCGCTGAAGGACCTCGCCGAGAAGGCCAGGGCGTCCCAGCCGGCGGCGCCCGCCGCGGCGCCGGCCGTTCCCGCGGCGCCCGCGGCCGTCCCGGCCCCGGCGGGCCGCGCGAACGAGGCGCTAAAGGGCGCGGAGGCGAAGGGTGCCGACGTCGAGAAGAAGGCCGGCGACAAGGCGGACGCGAAGCTCGACGAGGGCGAGAAGAAGATCGGCGTGCCCGGCGCCGCCGGCCAGGCGAAGGCCGCGGCCGCGAAGCAGGGGCAGAAGGCGAAGAAGGCGAAGGCGAAGGGGCACGAGAAGGCGAAGGGCGCGGCGGACAAGGTCGACGCCGCGACCCCGAAGCTCTAGCCCCGCCCGATCGCCTCGACGGACGCCGAGGCGCCGCCGCCGCGCGGCGCCTCGCGCGTTCCGGGACGGCGTCGCGGCCGGGCGCCCGGGGGGACAGGCCGCCGTCCGCCCGACCGCCGCAGGAGCGCGGGGGAATGTCCACCCTAACGCGCGATGGCACGGACACGGACGTGGATCGCGATGGGCGTCGCCGCGGGGGGCGCCTGGGCGCTCGCCCGCCGGCTGCGACGCGTGCGCCTCCCCGGGAAGGTGGCGCTCGTCACGGGCGGCTCGCGCGGCCTCGGCCTCGTGCTCGCGCGCGAGCTCGGCCTGCGCGGCATGCGGCTCGTCCTCGTCGCGCGCGACGAGGACGAGCTGGAGCGCGCGCGCGCGTCGCTCGAGGCCGAGGGGATGGACGCGACGGCGCTCCCCTGCGACGTCACCGACGAGGAGGGGATCGCGACGCTCGTCGCCGACGTGGAGGAGAACGTCGGGCCGATCGAGCTCCTCGTGAACAACGCCGGGATCATCCAGGTCGGGCCCGCCGAGACCATGCGGCTCGACGACTACCGGCGCGCGATGGACGTCATGTACTGGGGGGCCCTCCACCTGGCGGAGGCGGTGCTCCCGCGCATGCGCGCGCGGCGGCGCGGGACCGTCGTGAACGTCACATCGATCGGCGCGGAGGTCGGCGTCCCGCACCTCGCCCCCTACGGCGCGGCCAAGTTCGCGCTGCGCGGCTGGTCGGAGGCGCTCGGAGCGGAGGAGGCCCGCAACGGGATCTCCGTCATCACCATCGTGCCGGGCCTCATGCGGACGGGCTCCTTCGGCCACGCGCTCGTGAAGGGGCGGCGCTACGCCGAGGCGAGCCTGTTCTCGCTCTCGTCCTCGCTGCCGCTCCTCACCGTGAGCGCGGAGCACGCGGCGCGGCGCATCGCGCGGGCGGTCGAGAGCGGCGAGCGCTTCGTCGTCATCGGCGCGCCGGCGAAGCTGCTCCGTCTCGGCCACGCCCTCTTCCCGGGCGGGGTCGTGCGGACGCTCGGCCTGGTGAACCGGCTCCTCCCCGTCCCCGAGGCGGGCGCGCGCGACGAGATGGCGCTCCCGAGCGAGATCTTCCGGCGCGGGCTCGCGCGCTCCATGCTGACGACGCTCGGCGACCGCGCCGCGCGGCGCTACAACGAGGAGCCGCGGCCAGAGCCCGCCGCGCCCGAGCCCGCGAACCCGGGGTCCGCCTGAGCCGGGCTAGCCGCCGAGGTACGCCGCGCGGACGCGCGCGTCCTCGGCGAGCGCGCCCGAGGGCCCCTCGAACACGACCTTCCCGCGCTCGAGCACGTAGGCGTGCTGGGTGACGGAGAGGGCGAGCCGGGCGTTCTGCTCGACGAGGAGGATCGTCGCGCCGTCGCGGTGGATCGCCTCGACGATCTCGAAGACCTGCTGGACGAGCAGCGGCGACAGCCCCATCGACGGCTCGTCGAGGAGCAGGATCCGGGGCCGCGCCGCGAGGGCGCGCGCGAGCGCGAGCATCTGCTGCTGGCCGCCCGAGAGCGTCCCGGCCGGCTGCGCCCGGCGCTCGCGCAGGATCGGGAAGCGGCGCATCTGCTCCTCGACCGTCGGCCCGACCTCCGCCCGCGGCCGCCGGAGCTCGCACGCGAGGCGGAGGTTCTCCTCGACCGTCATCCGCCCGAGGATCGCGCGCCCCTCGGGCACGAGAGAGATCCCCGCCGCGACGGCGGCGTGCGCGGGGAGGCCGGTGACGTCGCGCCCGGCGAGCCGCACGCTCCCGCCGGCGGGCCGGACGAGGCCGGCGAGCGCGGAGAGGAGGCTCGTCTTCCCGGCGCCGTTCGGCCCGACGAGGGTGACGAAGCCGCCCTCGGGCACGGCGAGCGAGACGCCGCGCACCGCCTGCACGTGGCCGTACGCGACGTGGAGATCCCGGACCTCGAGGAGCGGGACGCCGGTCACGTCCCGCTCCCGAGGTAGGCGGTGATGACCGCCGGGTCCTTCGCGACCGCCGCGGGCGGGCCCTCGGCGATCACCTTGCCGAAGTCGAGCACGGTGATCCGGTCGCACACGTCCATGACGAGCTTCACGTTGTGCTCGATGAGGAGCACCGACCGGCCGCCGGCCGCGACGCTGCGGATGAGGGCGGCGACGGCCTGGACCTCGACCGGGTTCATGCCCGCGGTCGGCTCGTCGAGGAGGAGGAGGCGGGGCTCGGCGGCGAGCGCCCGCGCGATCTCGACCCGCCGCTGCTCGCCGTAGGAGAGGTTCCGCGCGTGGTCGTCGGCGCGCGCCGAGAGGCCGATCCGCTCGAGGAGCTCGCCCGCCCGGGCCCGCGCGCCACGCTCCTCCTCGCGCGCGGCGGGGAGCACGAGGAGCCGGGCGGCGAGCGACGCCCGGCGGACGAGGTGGGCGCCCACGAGCACGTTGTCCCGCGCCGAGAGGTCCGGGAACAGCCGGATGTTCTGGAACGTGCGCGCGACGCCGAGCGCGGCGATCCGGTGCGGCGGCAGGCCGTGGATGCCGCGGCCGGCGAGCCGGACGGCGCCGCCGGTCGGCCGGAGCAGGCCGGAGATCACGTTGATGGCGGTGGTCTTCCCCGCGCCGTTCGGGCCGATGAGGCCGTGGATCTCGCCCTCCCGGAGCTCGAAGGACGCGCCGTCGACCGCGCGCACCCCGCCGAACACGCGCTCGAGGCGCTCGACGGCGAGCAGCGCGGTCACGCGGCGAGCTCCGGCGCGGCGCGGCGGCGGCGCGCGCGCAGCCGGTCCGGCAGCGACGCGAGCCCGTTCGGGAGGAAGAGGATGACGCCGAGGAGCACGAGCCCGTTCACCGCGAGCCGCAGCGGGCCCGGCTCGATCCCGACGAGCGGGGCGAGGTCCCGCAGCGCCTCGGGCAGGAGGGTGAGGAACGTCGCGCCGAGGACCGGGCCCCAGAACCGGGCGGTGCCGCCGACGACGGCGAACACGAGCATGTCCACGACCCGCGCGAACGAGAACCCGTTCGGCGCGACCATGAACGTGAAGTGCGCCTCGAGGCCGCCGGCGAGTCCCGCGATCGCGGCGCCGAGCACGAGCATCGCGAGCTTGTAGGCGGTCGTGGGGATCCCCATCGTCCGCGCCGCGGGCTCGTCCTGCCGGATCGCCTCGAGGGCGAACCCCCACTTCGACCCGCGCAGGCGCGCCAGGACGAAGAGCACGACGGCGAGGGCGAGGCCGATCGTCCACAGGGAGGTCTTCTGCGGGATGGCGACGATCCCCTGCGCCCCGTTCACGTGGTCCCAGTTCACGAGGCCGAGCCGGACGACCTCGCCGAACCCGATGGTCGCGATGGCGAGGAAGACGCCGCGCAGCCGCAGCACCGGCAGGCCGAGCGGGACCGCGACCGCCGCGGGCAGGAGGACGCCCCCCGCGAGGGCGAGCGGGAAGGAGGCGCCCGCGTCGAGGGTGAGGAGCGTCGCGCCGTAGGCGCCGATCGCCATGAAGCCCGCGTTCGAGAGCGCGAGCTGGCCGCAGGACAGCGTCGCGTAGACGGACAGCGCGAGGAGCGAGTTCAGCCCGATGTAGCCGAGGGTGGACTCGTAGGTGAGGAACAGGTCCCGGAGGTGCTCCCACATGGCGGCCTCAGGCCTCGCGGAGCGAGGCCGCGCCGAGGAGGCCGCGCGGCCGGAGCACGAGGATGAGGAAGAGCCCCGCGAAGGACACGACGTCGCGGTAGGAGGCGCCGAAGTGCGCCACGACGAAGACCTCGGACAGGCCGAGCGCGAAGCCCGCGATCACCGCGCCGGGCATCGAGCCCATGCCGCCGAGGACGATCACCGCGAGCCCCTTCAGCTCGACGCTGCGCCCCATGTCCGGCGCGATGGCGTTGTAGGCGAGGCCGTACAGGACCCCGGCGGCGCCTCCCAGCGCCGACGAGATGAAGAAGGACGCCGCGATCACGCGGTCCACGTTCACGCCGAGGACCCGCGCCGCGCGCGGGCTCTCCGCGACGGCGCGGATCTCCCGCCCGAGCCGGGTGCGGGTCACGAGCCAGGTGAGCGCGACGAAGAACAGGACCGCGACGCCGATCGTGGTGAGCTGCAGCCGGGAGATCTCCGCGCCGAGGAACGGGATGGGGTCGCCGGCCGGGAGGGTGCCGAAGGGGAACCGCTCCACGTTGGGGCCCCAGAGCTCGAGGGCGATCGCCTCGAAGACGATCGCCACCGCGAGCGAGCTGATGAGGCCGGAGAGGTTCGCGTTCGCCCGCCCCCGCAGCGGCCGGAACGCCACCCGCTCGAGCACGAGGCCGAGGATCCCGGCCGCGAGCACCGCGAGCGGGAGCGCGGCGAGGATGTGGAGGTGGGCGCTCCCGACGAGCAGGAGCGCCACGAAGCACGCGAGCATGAACACCGCCGCGTGCGCGAGGTTCAGGATGTCGAGGACGCCGAAGACGAGCGTGTAGCCGAGCGCGAACAGGGCGTAGATGCTGCCGAGGAAGAGCCCGTTGACGATCTGCTGGCCCACGCCCGTCTCCGGCCGGGGTTACGGCACGATCTGGAACTTCCCGTCCTTCACCACCTGGACGCTCGGCTCGTGGCTGCCGTCCCGGTTCGGGAGGAACGAGAACTTGCCGAGCGGGGTCGGCAGGTCCTTCACCTTCGCGAACCCGGCCTTGATGTCCGCCCGGCCGCCCTTGCCGCCCGCCTGCCGGACGGCCTCGGCGACGGCGAGCACGCCGGTGTAGGCCTGCGCGCAGAACTGGTCGGGATCGACGCCGCGGGCCTTCATGACCTTGAGGAACGCCTGGTTCGCCGGGTCGGGGCTCACCTTGTTCCAGGCGGTGCCGACGAAGACGCCCTCGGCGGCGGGCCCGGCGTTCTTGATGAAGGCGGGCGAGTTGAAGCCGTTGCCCCCCATGATCGGCACGTTCCAGCCGAGCTGGCGGGCCTGGCTCACGATGCCGGCCGCGTTCTCGGCGAGCGCGGAGACGAGGAGCACCTCCGCGCCGAGCGTCTTCAGCGCGGTGAGCTGGGCGTTGTAGTCGCGGTCGGGCTTCGCGAACGTCTGGATGCCGAGGATCTTGATCCCCTGCGCCTCGAGCGCCGCCTTCATCACGTTGAAGCCCGCCTGGGTGAAGGCGTCGTCGTTCCCGTAGAGGACGCCCGCGGTCTTGAACCCGAGCTTGGCCTGCAGCCGCTTCAGCGCGCCGGGGATGACCTGGCCCTCGGTGAGCGAGACGCGCCAGATGAAGTCGCCGATGTCGGTGATGCCCTTCGGGGCGGTGTTGGAGACGGCGACGACGGGCACGCCGGCCGCCTGCGCGAGGGGGTCCGCCGCGGTCGCGGTGTTGGAGAGGGTCGGCCCGATGATCGCGGCGACCTTGTCGTGGTTGATGAAGCGCTGGTAGACGGCGATGCCCTGCTCCTTCGTGGAGGCGTCGTCCTCCACGATCGCCTCGAGCTTGACGCCCTTCAGGGTGCCGCTCCGGTTCAGCTCGTCCACGGCGGCGAGGATCCCGGCCTTCTGCGTCGCGCCGTAGACGGCGGCGGGGCCGGTCATGCTGAGCGCGGCGCCGATCTTGACCGTCTGTTCCGCGAGCGCGGGCGCCGCGAGCGCCAGGGCGAGGAAGGCGACGACGGATGTCCGGAACGTGAAGCGCATGGGCTCTCCTCCGGTTCGGGGTCGAGCCGACCTTGTACGACGCCGCGCCGCGTGTGGCAACGCGACGCAGCGGCGGATCGACACCGGAGGAGGGCGGCGGCCGCGACCCGGGCCGCCGCGGCGGGAGTCGGCTCAGTACGCGCTGAGCGACGTCGTCGCGGAGAGCACGTTCGGGCGCTTCGCCGCCGCCGAGCCGTCGAGCGCGGGATCGAGCGCGAGATCGCCGAAGTACAGGACCTGGGGCGTGGCGTGGATGTCCTCGTAGACGATCGAGTAGATCGTCACGCGGGAGTTCATGATGTCGATCTCGCGCGCGGTGACGGGCGTCCCGCCGGGCCCGATGTTGGCGGGGACCTCGTTGCCGAGGCGGTAGCGCCACGCCTCGTACGTCGCGCCGGTCTGGGCTCCGCCGCAGGTCCGGTCCGTCGTCGCGAAGGTCCGCCGGGCGAGCAGGTACGACGCGTCCGGGTAGAAGTTCAGGGTGGTGGCGTGGTCTCCGGTGCCGTCGTTCAGGCACGCGCTCCAGTCGCCCGAGAGGACGTCGCTCGACGTCGCGGGCGGCCCGAGCGGGCTCTCGCATCCGCCCAGGCTCACCGCCAACACCGCCGCCACCACCCCTGCCGCCCGCCGTCCCCAGTCCGTCATCTCGTCTCCAGGTTTGCCGCTTCCGACGCCCTCGCGCGGCCGACTAAGGTTGCGGACGGACGCCGCCGCGCGCGTCCCCTGCGCGTGATGGCCGAGCCGCACGCCCGGGGCGCACTGTGCGTGACGGTCGCCGCGCGCGCCCCGTCGCCGGCACGGCGGAGGGAGGCGCGGGTGGGCCCGGGTGGGCGCCGGACGCGCCACGAAGGCCTCCGGGGCTCGGCGCCTCGCGCGGCCCGAGCGGAGTGCGGCTCGCCGTGCAGATACCCGCCCGAGCGGTCCCGAGGTCCCCTGCTGGTGCAGGTTATGCACCAGACCGGTCCACCACTAACGCCTTGGAATCACACGGCATGGGTCGCCGCCGCGCAGATATGGCGTAGGCCCCGCTTGACGCCCCTGCGGGCACAGGTAGCATCGCTTCCTCGTACCGTCGATGACCTGACGGCAGGTCGTGCCACATCGGTCGTAAACGCGCCCTTCGGGGCGTCCGAACCAAGAGGAGCCCGATCGTGCAGCACCCGGGTTCGGCAACACGGATCGGGCGGCGAAACGCCGCAGCGCGAGTGCTCCGTAGCAATGGCTGCGACAGACAGCGTCACCTCAGAGGCAGGTCCCCCCTGAACGGAGGTAACTACACGTGACAGTCCGATTCTTGCGCTCCGCCGTTTGCGCAATGCTCCTCGCGACCGCGGCCACCGCCACGGCCGCGGACGACGTCAAGTTCGAGTTCCACGGATTCGTGGGCGCGTCGCTCTACACCGAGAACGCCGTCATGAACAGCGGCGGCGGTCAGGCGGCGTGGTTCGTCTCCGCCGTCCCGACGGTCGACAAGAGCGTCCTCGGCGGCGACGTCCGCCAGTCGCGCCTCAACTTCACCCTCACCGGCCCGCAGCTCTGGGAAAACGCCACCGCGCGCGCGTTCGCCGAGATCGACTTCTTCGGCACGACCCCCGCCGGCCCGCTCAACGACGTCTCGATCTCCCCGCGCCTCCGCGTCGCGTTCGCCGAGCTGAAGCTCGGGAACAGCGGCACGGTGATCCGCGCCGGCCAGGATCACGACCTCGTGCTCGGCATCATCCTGCCGACGACGGTCGGGCACGTGGCGTTCCCGCTCTCGTACCAGTCCGGCACGATCGGCTGGCGCCGGCCGCAGATCGCCGGCTACCAGACCTTCGCCCTCGGGCCGGACTTCAAGCTCGAGCTCGCGCTGGCGATCGGCCGCGCGAACTGGACCGCGGCCACGCCCGCCGAGGCGGCGCTCGGCCAGGCCTCCGGCAAGCCGTCGTACGAGGGTCGCGTGAAGCTGCAGCACAAGATCTTCGAGGCGTTCGCCGCCACGCACTACAGCCAGATCGACGTGAACGGCCAGGGCGTCGCGACCGCTCCGGGCGCCAACGGCACGCTCGACACGACCGTGTTCAACATCGGCGGGAAGGTGAGCTACCTCGGCGCGACGCTCCAGGGCTCCGCCTACACCGGCAAGAACCTCGGGCCCCTCGCCGGCGACCTCCTGCAGTGGCAGCCGGCGGCGAACCTGGCCCTCCCCGGCGGCGTGGACGTGAGCGAGGTCGGCTACTGGCTGCAGGCCGGCTACACCATCCCGGTCCTCCCCGAGCTCAGCGTGTGGGCCCTCACCGGCCTCGCGAACCCGGACGACGCGGACCTCGTCAAGGCGGGGCTGACCCGGTCCCGCAACCAGACGTCGTCGTTCCTCGTCCGCTACCAGAACAAGGGCTACACGGCCGGCATCGAGTACTCGATCTTCCGCACGGCCTACACGAACCTGCCCGACGTCCAGAAGGCCGAGCAGTTCATGCTGAGCGGCATGTACTTCTTCTAGATCGTGCCGGCGAGAGGGGCCCCGCGCGAGCGGGACCCCTCTCCCGGAGCAGTCGGGGCCACCGTGCGCGGGTGGACCGGGGCGCCGGCGCGAGAGCGTCGGCGCCTTTGTCGTCCTGCCGGTCCGCGTCCGGCCCGTGCGGCGCGCCGGCCTTCTACCCCGGCCTGCGGTGGTCGAGCACGCGCCGCGCCTTGCCGGCGGAGCGCTCGAGCGTGTTCGGCGCGACGAGCTCGACCGTCATGCGCACGCCGGTGACCGCGTGGATCTCGCGGTCGATCCGGTCGCGCAGCTCGACGAGGCGGCGCATCTCGTCGGAGAACTCGCCGGGGCGGACCTCGACCTTCACGATCGCCTCGTCGAGCGCGCCGGGGCGTGAGACCTCGATGAGGTAGTGCGGCGCGGTCCCCTCGACCCGCAAGAGCGCCTCCTCGACCTGCGACGGGAAGACGTTCACCCCGCGGATGATGAGCATGTCGTCGGAGCGGCCCACGACGCGCCCCATCCGCACGCCCGTCCGGCCGCACGGGCAGGGACGGCGATCGAGCGACGCGAGGTCGCGGGTCCGGTAGCGCAGCACCGGCAGCGCCTCCTTCGTGAGCGACGTGAAGACGAGCTCGCCGACCTCGCCGTCCGGGACCGGCTCGAGGGTCGCCGGGTCGACGCACTCGACGATGAAGTGGTCCTCCGAGACGTGCATGCCCTGCCGGGCGCCGCACTCGCCGGCGACGCCCGGGCCGATCACCTCGGAGAGGCCGTAGTTGTTGAAGGCGAGGATCCCGAGCGTCCGCTCGATCTCGAGCCGCAGCTCCTCCGTCCAGGGCTCGCCGCCGAAGTGGCCGAAGCGGAGCGGGAGCTCGCCCGGGCCGAGCCCCTCGGCGCGCGCCACCTCGCCGATGTGGAGGGCGTAGGACGGGGTGCAGACGAGCACCTCCGCGCCGAGGTCCCGGATGAGCATCACCTGCCGCGGCGTGTTCCCGCCCGCGGCGGGCACGATCCCCGCGCCGACCCGCTCGACGCCGTAGTGGAGCCCGAACCCGCCCGTGAAGAGGCCGTAGCCGAAGGCGATGTGGACGAGGTGCTCGGAGCGCAGCCCGCCGGCGACGAGGAACCGGGCGACGAGACCCGACCACGTCTCGAGGTCGCGCTTCGTGTACGCGACGAACGTCGGCTTCCCGGTGGTGCCGGACGAGCCGTGAACGCGCGCGATGGCGCTGCGCGGGACGGCCAGCATCCCGAGCGGATAGGTCCGGCGCAGGTCGTCCTTCGTCGTGAACGGCAGCCGCCGGACGTCGTCGGGCGAGCGGATGTCGTCGTCGCTGACGCCCAGCTTCGCGAGCGCCTCGGAGTAGTGCGGCACCGCGAAGGCCCGCCGCACGGCGTCGCCGAGCCGCCGCGTCTGGAGGGCGCGCAGGCTGTCCCGCGAGAGGGTCTCGGCGGGATCCCAGATCCGGTTCTCGACCGCGAGCGCCGCCACGGCCGCTTCTCACGCTCCGGCGCGCGCGAAGAGCTCGTCCGAGGAGACGAGCTTCACGCCGCCCGCGGAGAGGAGCTTCGCCGCGCGGTCGGGGTCCTCGAGCCGGAAGACGAGCGTCGCGAACTTGCCGCGCTCGCGCGACGCCGCGAACGCGTACATGTACTCGATCCCGAGCTCCGCCTTCTCGAACGCCTCGAGCACGCCCGCGAGGCCCCCGGGCCGGTCCGGGACGTCGACGGCGAGGACCTCGGTGACGTTCACGACGATCCCGGCGGCCTCGAGGAGCTTCCTCGCCCGCTCCCAGTCCTTCACGACGAGCCGGAGGATCCCGAACTGCTGCGTGTCGGCGAGCGACATCGTGAGGACGTCGATGCCGGCGTCGCCGAGCACCTTCACCGGCACCTTGAGCTGGCCGGGCCGGTTCTCGAGGAAGAGCGACAGCTGACGGATCTTCATGGCGTCTCCCCCAGGCCGCCCCGCTCCGGGCCGGCCCCCCTCGCGCGGCGAGGCGGGCCCGCTCCTCGCGGCCTGTGTCTTGCCTAGATGTTGCGCTTGTCCAGCACCCGCTTCGCCTTGCCCTCGCTCCGCGCGATGGTGCGCGGCGCGACGAGGTGCACCTTCACCCGCAGCCCGAGCACGTGGTCGATCGCGTCCTCGAGCTTCCGCTTCAGCCCCTCGAGCGCGCCGATGGTGTCCGAGAACACCTCCGGCGTCACCTCGATCTGCACCTCCATCTCGTCGAGGCCCCGGTCGCGGGTGAGGACGATCTGGTAGTGCGGCAGGGTCCCCTCGACCTGCAGGAGCGCCGCCTCCACCTGCGACGGGAACACGTTCACGCCGCGGATGATGAACATGTCGTCCGAGCGGCGGCCGATGCGGCGCATGCGGCGGATGGTGCGCCCGCACGCGCAGGGCTCCGGGTGGATCGCGGTGATGTCCCGCGTCCGGTACCGGATCATCGGCATCGCCTCCTTGGACAGGGTCGTGAGGACGAGCTCGCCCTCCTTCCCGTCCGGGACCGGCTCGCCGGTCTGCGGGTCCACGATCTCCGGGTAGAAGTGGTCCTCGAAGAGGTGCGGGCCGTCGCGCTCCGGGCACTCGATGCCGACGCCCGGGCCCACGATCTCCGAGAGGCCGTAGATGTCGTAGGCCTTGATCCCGCTCTCCGCCTCGATGTACCTGCGCATCGACTCGGACCAGGGCTCCGCGCCGAAGACGCCCACCTTGAGCCGCCCGAAGCCGATCCTGGCGTCCTTGGCGCGCTCGATGAGGTGGACGAAGTACGACGGCGTGCAGGCGATCGCCGTCACGTTGAAGTCCTGCAGCACCATGAGCTGCCGCTCGGTGTTGCCGCCGGAGATCGGGATCACCGTCGCGCCGAGCGCCTCGCCGCCGTAGTGCGCGCCGAGACCGCCCGTGAAGAGGCCGTACCCGTAGGCGTTCTGGACGACGTCGCCCTTGTGCAGGCCGCAGGCGGCGAAGGCGCGGACCATCACGCTCGTCCAGACCTGGAGGTCCGCCTCGGTGTAGGCGACCACGATGGGCTTGCCGGTCGTGCCGGACGAGGCGTGGAGCCGGACGATGTCCTCCATCGGCGAGGCGAAGAGGCCGAACGGGTAGGTGTCGCGCAGGTCCGCCTTGATCGTGAAGGGGAGCTTCGCGATGTCGGCGAGCGACCGGATCGAGTCCGGGCGGAGGTTCCGCTCCTCCATGCGCCGCCGGAACAGCTCCACCCGGGCGTAGGCGCGGGCGACGACCGCCTGGAGACGCCCGAGCTGGAGGCGCTCGAGCTCGCGGCGGGGCAGGAAGTCGGGGGCGCTCGCGGGGTGGAAGCCTCCCGGTGCGTCGTTCCACTGCGTCTTCACGAGAACCTCCCGGGGCATCGTGGCGCCCCTGCGCTGGCTGCGTCTACGCCTTTTGCCGCCCGATCCGGAACGCCTTCTCGTTCACGTCGTGGAGCCGCTCCGGCAGCGCGGCCCGCACGGCCTCGAGCCAGAGCGCCTCGGGGAACTCGAGGTGCGTGGAGAGCGCGCCGAGGAGCGCGACGTTGAGGCTCCTGCGGTTCGGGAGCTTCGTCTCGTCCACCTGGTCCGGCGGGATGAGGACGCCGCCCTTCCGGAGGAGCTGGCGCGTGACCTCGACCTCGCTCGGCGCGAGGACGACGAGGAAGTCCGCCTCGCCGGTCGGGATCATCGGCGACTCGACGTGGTCCCCGAAGCGCACGTCGGAGGTGACTGACCCGCCGCGCTGGCTCATCCCGTGGACCTCGGCCTTCTTCACGTCCTTCCCGGCCCGGAACGCGACGTCCGCGAGGATGTCCGACGCCTTGATCGCGCCCTGGCCGCCGAGGCCCGCCACGATCACGTTCACCACCCGGCTAGGCATTCTGCGCCTCCACGCAGGCGGCGCACTGCTCCGCGGCGGCCTTCTCGTACCTGCGGATGTCCGCGGCGGCGAGGATGCAGGGCCGGCGCGCGACGATGACCGAGAGCTCGCTCTTGCCGAGCCCGGCGACGAGGAGCTTCTCGAAGCCGGCGGGATCCGCGATCGGATCGACGACGTCGACGTTCTTCACGCCGACCGCACGGGCGAGCCCCTCGATGGACACCTTGCCGGTCTGCGCGTGCTCGAGGGTGCGGCCGGTGCCGGGGTGCTCCTGCTGGCCGGTCATCGCGGTGGTCCCGTTGTCGAGGACGACGAGCACGTGCCCGGTCGCCGGCGGGTTGTAGACCATCTCGATGAGGCCGTTCACGCCGGTGTGGATGAAGGTCGAGTCGCCGATGATCGAGACGACCCGGCGGGCCTCGCGCTCCGGCAGGACGTGGCGCAGCCCGAGCCCGACCCCCAGCGAGGCGCCCATCGCGACGCAGGTGTCCATCCCCTGGTAGGGCGGGAGGACCCCGAGCGTGTAGCAGCCGATGTCGCCCGCCACGATCGCGTCGTGCTTGCGGAGCGCCGCGTAGACCGGGTGGTACGGGCACGCCTCGCAGAGCGCGGGCGGCCTGCCCTTCGGCGGCTCCGGCTCGGGCGACACGTCCCCCGCGAGGATGCGGCGGACCCGGCTCACGTCGAGCTCGCCGAACCGGAACGGCTCCAGCTTGGACTCGACCGCGATCCCCGCGGCCCGGATCGCGTCCGCGAGGTACGGATCGCCCTCCTCGATGACGACGCAGCGCTCGACGGACCTCGCGAACGCGCGGATCCTCTCGAGCGGGAGCGGGTGGGTCGTCTTGAGCTCGAGGAAGCTCGCCCCGGGCGCCGCCTCGCGGGCGTGGCGCGCGGCGACCCCGGCGGTGACGATGCCGAGCGCGCGATCGGCGCGCGTCTCGACGTTGAGCGCCGCCGTCTCGGTCCACGCCCGCAGGCCCTCGAGCTTCTTGCGGAGCCTGCGGTGGGCCGGGCGCGCGTACGCGGGGATCATCACCCGGCCCGCGATGTCCCGCCGGAACGCGGGCGCCTTCGGGGCGACCGGCGCGCGGCGGGTCACGATGGACTTCCCGTGGCAGACGCGGGTCGTCATCCGGAGGATCACCGGCAGCTGCCAGCGCCCGGAGAGCTCGAGGGCGGCGAGGGCGAGATCGTAGGCCTCCTGCGAGTCGGACGGCTCGAGCATGGGGAGCCCGGCGGCGGCCGCGTAGTGCCGGTTGTCCTGCTCGTTCTGCGAGGACGCCATGCCCGGATCGTCGGCCGAGACCACGACGAGCGCGCCCTCGACGCCGGTGTAGGCGGCCGTGAAGAGCGGGTCGGCGGCCACGTTCATGCCGACGTGCTTCATGGTGACGAGCGCGCGCGCGCCGCCGAACGCCGCGCCGAGCCCGACCTCCAGCGCGACCTTCTCGTTCGGCGCCCACCGCGCCCGGCCGCCGAGCTTCGAGAACGCCTCGAGGATCTCGGTGGAGGGGGTGCCGGGGTAGCCCGTGCCCAGGTGAACGCCGCCGTCCCTCGCCGCCGCCGCCACCGCCTCGTCGCCCGAAAGAAGCCGTCTTTCCATCGTCCTACCGAGTCTCCGTGCCTCGCGTCCCGGGGGTGGGGCGTGCGGGCCAGCCGGCGCCGGGGTACAAGACCGGACCGCGGAGGCTCTTGCGAGGCCAAAAGGACGGGCATGATAGCGCGAGGCCCCCGATGATGCCCATCCCCACCCTCGCCCGGCTGCTGGAGGAGGCGCGGACCGTGGGTCCCCTCCCCGTCGTCGTGGCGGGGGCCGAGAACGACACGGCGCTCACCGCCGTCGCGCACGCCCGCCGCAAGCGGATCGCCGAGGTGGTGCTCGTCGGGGGCGCGGCGGGGATCCGCGCCCGCCTCGCGGCGCTCGGCGAGGATCCGGAGCGCTACCGGATCGTGGAGGCCGCGAGCGACGCCGAGGCGGCCCGGCGCGCCGTGGCGCTCGTCCGCGCCGGCGAGGGCGCCGTCCTCATGAAGGGGCGGATCAAGACCGGCGACCTCCTGCACGCGGTGCTCGATCGCGCCGGGGGGCTGCGCGAGGGGCGGCTCCTCTCGGACGTCCTCGTCGCCGAGCACCCGCTCTCCGAGGAGGCCCGCCTCGTCGGCGTCACCGACGGCGGCGTGAACGTCGCCCCCACGCTCGCGCAGAAGCGCGAGATCCTCGCGAACGCCGTCGCCCTCTTCCGCCGCCTCGGGCACCCCCGCCCCCGCGTCGCCTGCCTGTGCGCCGTCGAGACCGTGACGCCGGCGATGCCGCACACGATGGAGGCCCAGATCCTCGCCGAGGAGAACGCGGCCGGCGAGCTCCGGGACTGCGTCGTCTCCGGCCCGCTCGCCCTCGACAACGCGCTCAGCGAGGACGCCGCCCGCGCGAAGGGGATCGACCACCCCGTCGCGGGCCGCGCCGACGTCCTCCTCGTCCCGACCATCGAGACGGGGAACGCGCTCGGGAAGGCGTTCACGTACCTCGCGAAGAAGCCGGTCGCGCACGTCATCGTCGGCGCGAAGGCGCCGGTCCTCATCCCGTCGCGCGTCGAGCGCGCGGAGGACAAGCTCTGCTCGATCGCGCTCGGAGTGGTCTGCGCCGAGAGGGCCCTGCCATGAATCGATCTCATTCCCCCTCCCCCCTGGGCAGCGCCCAGGGGGGAGGGTTGGGGATGGGAAGTAGCGAGCTCGTCCTGGCCGTGAACCCCGGCGCGGGCTCGACGAAGCTCGCCCTCTACCGCGGCGACGCCCCGTGGCGCGAGGAGAAGGTCGAGCATCCGGAGGCGATGGACCACCCCGCGGCGCGCGTCTGGGACGAGCTGCCCCTGCGCGTCGCGGCGGCGCGCGCGTTCCTCGCGCGCGCCGAGGTCCGCCCGGGCGAGCTCGCCGCCGTGGCCGCCCGGGGCGGGCTCCTGCCGCCCCTCGGCTCCGGCGCGTGGCGGGTGGACGCGGCCATGCTCGCCGATCTGGAGCGCGCCGAGCGCGGCGAGCACGCCTCGAACCTCGGCGCGCCGATCGCGCGCGCCGTCGCGGACGAGCACGGCTGCCCGGCGCTCGTCGTGGATCCGGTGTCGGTCGACGAGCTCCTCCCCGTCGCGCGGGTCACGGGGCTCGCGGGGATCGAGCGGCGGAGCTTCACGCACGCGCTCAACCTGCGCGCCGTGGCGCGCCGCTTCGCCGCGGAGCGCGGGCGTGCCCCCGCCGACCTGCGCCTCGTCGCCGTCCATCTCGGCACCGGCGTCTCCCTCGCCGCGTTCGCGGGCGGGCGCATGGTGGACGTCGCGAACCCGCAGGACGAGGGGCCGCTCTCCGGAGATCGAGCCGGCGCCGTGCCCGCGACCGCGCTCGTCGACCTCTGCTTCGCGCCCGGGGCCGACGCGCGCGCCGTGAAGCGGCGCCTCTTCGGCGACGGCGGCCTCTACGCGCACCTCGGGACGCGCGACGCGCGCGAGGCCCTCCGGCGCGCCGCCGCGGGCGACGCCCGCGCGGCGCTCGTGGTCGACGCGATGTGCTACCAGATCGCGAAGGCGGCGGGCGCGCTCGCCGCCGCGCTCGACGGCCGGGTGGACGCCGTGCTCCTCACGGGCGGCATGGCGCACCTCGCCCCCGTCGTGGACGCGATCCGGCGCCGCGTCGCCTGGATCGCCCCGGTCGAGGTCCTCCCCGGCGAGGACGAGCTGCGGGCCCTCGCCGAGGGCGCCCTGCGGGTGATCCGGGGGGAGGACCCGGCGCGCTCCTACGCGGGCCGTCCGGAACCGGGGAGCGACGCCGCGGCTCACACGTCGGGGCTCGCCGCGCCGGCACACCCTCGCTCCCCATGACCCTCGATCTTCCAGGCGTATTCGCCGCAGGGCTCCTCACCTTCCTGTCGCCCTGCGTCCTCCCGCTCGTCCCGCTCTACCTCGCGCTCCTCGCCGGGGCCTCCGTCCGCGACGTCCGGGCGGGCGCTCGCCCGGGGCGGCTCGTCGCGACCGCGCTCGCGTTCGCGCTCGGCCTCGCCGCCGTCTTCGTCGCGCTCGGCCTCGCGGCCACCGCGGCGAGCCGCGCGCTCTCCGAGCACCGCCCCGCCCTCCTCGTGGCAGGCGGCGTCGCGATCGCGCTCCTCGGGCTGAAGCAGATGGGGCTCCTCCGCCTCCCGCTCGTCGACCGCGAGCGGAGGCCGCTCCTCGAGCGGCTCCGCGGCGGCGGCTCGCTCGCGGGCGCGTTCGCGTTCGGCGCGGCGTTCGCCCTCGGCTGGACGCCGTGCGTGGGTCCGGTGCTCGGCGCGGTGCTCGGGTACGCCGCGAGCGCGTCGTCGTCCCCCGCCCGCGGCGCGCTCCTGCTCGGGACCTACGCCGCGGGGCTCGGCGCGCCGCTCGTCGCGATCGCGGCGATGGCGCCGCGCGCGCTCGCGCTCCTCGACCGGGTGAAGCCCCACCTGCGCAAGATCGAGCTCGCGACCGGGGCCGTCCTCGTCGTCTTCGGCGCGCTCCTCGCGACCGATCGCCTCTCCTTCATCTCCTCGCCGTCGCTCCGGCCCTCGCCCCCGGCGGCCGCGTCGTCCGCGTCGTCCGCGGCGCCCGCGGCCGGCGCCTCGTGCGAGGGGACGGGGACCGGCTCGAGCTGCGCCGCGCCGCTCCCGGCGGCTCCCGCCGGAGACGCGCTCGCGGCCGACCTCGCCGCGGCGCTCGCCACGCCGAAGGGGCCGGCGGTCGTCGAGATCGTCTCGACCCACTGCCCGGTGTGCGAGCGGATGGCGCCGGTCGTCGCCGCGGCGAAGGGCCGGTGCGCCGGGAAGCACCTGCGCGTCGAGCAGCGGACCATCGAGAGCGACGCCGGGGCCGCGCTCGCGCGCAGCCACGCGGTCCGCGGCGTGCCGACGTTCCTCCTCCTCGACGGCCAGGGCGCGGAGGTGGCGCGCCTCGTCGGCGAGCAGCCGCTCGCGGCGCTCGAGAAGGCCATGGTCGACCTCACCGGGGGCCGCTGCACGGAGCGCGACGCGCCCGCCGGGAGCTGAGGGGCGACCCGGACGGACCGTCTCCCCCAAATTCCGATCCCGCCGCCGCCCCCGCGTCCGTATCGTTCGCGCACACGACCCGCGGAGGTCCCGATGCGCAGGCTGCTCCTCCCTCTCCCCGTCGTCGCTCTCCTCGCCGCGCCGGCCACGGCGCGGGCCGATCTCTCGCTCCGCCTGGCGGCCTTCTCGGGCGAGCGCGCCGCCGCGCCGGCCGCCCACCTCGTCCCGCCGCTCGCGCTCGGGTCGCTCGCGCTCGACGCCGGCTCGGGCGCGGGCGGCGGCGCGCAGCCCGTGCTCGCGCTCGTCCTCGGCATCTTCCCCGGCTTCGGGCTCGGCCACTACGTCGCCGGGGCGGCGTGGCAGAGCTGGGCGCTCATCGACGTCCTGCTGCTCGTCGCCGCGGTCGCGGTGACCGCCGCGGACCTCGGCGTGCTCGAGGCGCTGGCGTGGATCGCGACGGTCGTCGAGCGCGTGGTGGAGGGGCTCGACGCGTACCACAGCGCCGGCGGCGGCCGGATCGCCGCGCGGGCGCCGCCGGCCGGAGCGCTCGCCGCGCCGGGGCCGCCGGAGCCTTCGCGCGACGGCGCGACCGACGCGGGGCTCGCCCGGCCACCCGAGGTCGTGCTCGCCCGTTTCTGACCCGCCGACCCGGCGCGGCGCTTACCCGCTTGCGGCGTCGTGCCGCACTGCGTAATCTTCCGCAACCCCCAGCTGACTCTGAAATCGGGAGAGAGGCGCCATGGCCCTCAAGATCCTCGTCACCGCGAAGCGCGTGGAGGACCCGGAGTCGAAGATCAAGGTGAAGCCCGACGGCACCGGCATCGTGACCGAGGGCGTGAACTACAAGATGAACCCCTTCGACGAGATCGCCGTCGAGGAGGCGCTCCGCCTGAAGGAGAAGCACGGCGGCGAGGTCGTGGTCGCGTCGATCGGCGGGGACAAGTCGGTCACCGAGATCCGGGCGGCGCTCGCGATGGGCGCGGACCGCGGGGTGCTCGTGAAGCACGACGGCCCGCTCGACCCGGTCGTGGTCTCCGCCCTCCTCGCGAAGGTGTTCGAGCAGGAGAAGCCGGACCTCGTCATCCTCGGCAAGCAGTCGATCGACGACGACCAGAACCAGGCGGGGCAGTACCTCGCCGAGCGGCTCGGGCTCGCCCAGGCGACGTTCGCGTCGAAGACCGAGAGCCTCGAGAGCGAGGCGGAGCAGAAGAAGCAGCCCGGGCTCGTCCTCTCCGCCGACGGGAAGGCGCTCACGGTGGTGCGCGAGGTGGACGGCGGGGTCGAGACGCTCGAGGTGAAGCTGCCCGCGGTGGTCACGACCGACCTGCGCCTCAACAAGCCGCGCTTCGCGTCGCTCCCCGGGATCATGAAGGCGAAGAAGAAGCCGGTCGCGGAGCTCGCCGCCGCGTCGCTCGGCGTCGACCTCGCGCCGAAGGTGGTGGTGAAGAAGCTCGAGACGCCGCCCGCGCGCAAGGGCGGCGTGAAGGTGGCGGACGTCGAGGAGCTGTGGAAGAAGCTTCACGAGGAGGCGAAGGTCCTCTAGGGCCTCGGAGCCGCCATGAACGTCCTCATCGTCGCGGAGCAGGTGAACGGGGGCCTCCGCAAGGCCACCCTCCACGCCGTCTCGGCGGGGCGCGAGCTCGCGCGCCGCACGGGCGGGAAGCTGCACCTCGCGCTCGCCGGGAAGGGCGTGGGGAAGGTCGCCGAGGAGCTCGCCCTCCTCGGCGCCGACGTCCACGTCGCCGACGCCCCGGTGCTCGAGCACCCGCTCGCCGAGGCGTACGCGCCGGTCCTCGCGGAGCTCGCGAAGGCGGTCCAGGCGACCTACGTCGGCGCGGCGGCGACCGCGTTCGGCAAGGACCTCCTCCCCCGGCTCGCCGCGAAGCTCGGCGCCGGGATGGCGACGGAGGTGCTCGGGTTCGGCGGGAGCGGCGCGGCCGTCACCTTCCGCCGGCCGATGTGGGCGGGGAACGTCCTCGCCGAGGTCGAGATCGCGACGCCGGTGAAGGTGTTCACGATCCGTCCGACCGAGTTCCCCGCGGCCGCGAAGGAGGGGAAGGGGGCGGTGCAGCCCGCGGCGGTCTCCGTCGACGCCGGGGCCCTCAAGACCCGCCACGCCGGCTTCAAGGAGGTGAAGAGCGAGCGCCCCGAGCTCACCGAGGCGCGCGCGGTGGTCGCGGGCGGGCGCGGGACGAAGGGTGACTTCAAGCCGGTCGAGGCGCTCGCCGACCTCCTCGGCGCGGCGGTCGGGGCGAGCCGCGCCGCGGTGGACGCGGGCTGGGTGCCGAACGACTGGCAGGTGGGGCAGACCGGCAAGGTGGTCGCCCCCGAGCTCTACGTGGCGGCCGGGATCTCCGGCGCCATCCAGCACCTCGCCGGCATGAAGGGCTCGAAGGTGATCGTCGCCGTGAACAAGGACCCGGAGGCGCCCATCTTCCAGGTGGCCGACTACGGCGTCGTCGGCGACCTCTTCAAGGTGCTGCCGGAGCTCGCCGCGAAGGTGAAGGCGAACACGTGAGCGGGGCCGGCGCCGCACCGATCGGCGGCGAATGCCGCTGACCGAGGCCGATCTCGCGGACCTCGGGGTGTTCCGCATCCCCGTGCCCGTGCCGTTCGTCGCGGCGGGCGGACCCGTCAACGCGTACCTCGTCGAGGAGCCGGGCGGCGGGTTCTTCCTGTGGGACGCGGGGCTGGGCTCGCCCGAGGCCGAGGCGGCGCTCGAGGCCGGCTTCCGCCGCCTCGGGCGGCGGTTCCAGGAGGTCACGCGGATCGTCGTCTCGCACGGCCACGTGGACCACTACGGCGGCGCGCGCACGGTCCAGGAGAAGCACGGCGGCGCGCTCCCGGTCTACGCGCACCCGGACGACACCGCGAAGATCGCGGAGGACGGCTGGCGCTGGCGGGACCGGAAGCCGCTCTTCGCGGCGTACCTCGCGAAGCTCGGCGTCCCCGCCCGCGAGCTCGCCGCCATCGGGAAGGACGGCGAGCGCGGGTTCCGGCTCGCCCGCCGCATCCCCGCGGTCCGGGCGATCGGCGAGGGGGAGGTCGTCCGGGCGCGCCACCTCGACCTGCGCGTCATGCACATGCCGGGGCACACGCCGGGGCTCATCTGCCTCCACGACGCGCGGCACCGGCTCTTCTTCTCCGACGACCACCTCCTCGAGAAGATCTCGCCGAACCCGCTCATCGAGCTCGGGCCGAACGGGGAGGAGGGCTTCTTCAAGCCGCTCGTCGCGTACCTCGCGAGCGTCGCGCGGATGCGGGCGCTCGAGCTCGACCTCGTGCTCCCGGGCCACGGGCCCCCGTTCTCCGGGCACCGCGAGGTCATCGACCGGCTCGTCTCGTTCTACGGGAAGCGCCAGGCGCGGATCCGCGAGGTCCTCCTCCGCGGGCCCGCCACCTGCGCCGCGGTGGCGCGCGCCCTGTTCCCCTCCGCCCGCCCGGGCGACGCGTTCCTCGTGCTCTCCGAGACGATCGCGAACCTCGAGGCGATGGAGGCGCGCGGCGAGGTCGCCCGCGACCTCGTGGACGGGATCTACCGGTTCCGATAGAACCGCCGCCGATGGCGGAGCTCCTCTCGTCCCCCGGGACCTGGATCTCGCTCGCGACGCTCGCGGCGATGGAGATCGTCCTCGGCATCGACAACATCGTCTTCCTCTCCATCATGGCGGGGCGGCTCCCGAGGGCCCGGCAGCCCGCGGCCCGCCGCCTCGGCCTCGCGTTCGCGCTCGCGACGCGGCTCCTGCTCCTCTTCGCGATCACCTGGCTCATGCGGCTCACGCGTGAGCTCTTCGCGATCCTGGGCCACGGCTTCTCCGGGCGGGACCTCATCCTGCTCGCCGGCGGGATCTTCCTCATCGCGAAGGCGACGATGGAGATCCACGACAAGCTCGAGGTGAAGCACGGCCCCGAGCTCGAGCCCCGGGACGGGAAGGGCGCGTCCTTCTGGCTCGTCATCGTCCAGATCGGCGTCCTCGACATCGTCTTCTCGCTCGACTCGGTGATCACCGCGGTCGGGATGGCGCGGCACCTCGCCGTCATGGTCGCGGCGATGGTCCTCGCGGTGGGCGTGATGCTCGTGTTCGCCGGGCCCGTCGGCGACTTCGTCGAGCGCCACCCGACCATGAAGATGCTCGCCCTCTCCTTCCTCCTCCTCATCGGCGTCATGCTCGTCGCCGAGTCGTTCGGGAAGCACATCGAGAAGGGCTACATCTACTTCGCGATGGCGTTCTCGTTCCTCGTCGAGATGCTGAACATGCGGGTGCGGCGCGCGCAGCAGGCGCCGGTGTCGCTGCACCACCGCTTCGAGTCCGACGGGCCGGGATCGCCGCCGGCGTCGCCGGCCGGGTAGCGCGGGGGCGGCGTGGCGGATCTCGCGCTCCTCGTCCTGACGCTGTTCTGGGGGACGACGTTCTCCCTCGTGAAGGAGGCGCTCCAGGCCGCGTCGGTCGGGGTCTTCCTCTCGCTCCGCTTCGGCGTGGCCGCGGCGATCCTCGCGGCGGTCTGGGCGGCGCGGCGCGACCGGGTGGGGCCGGGGTTCGTGCGGCACGGCGCGCTGCTCGGCCTCACGATGCTGTCGGGGTTCTGGCTCCAGACGCTCGGGCTCCGCTTCACGACGCCGGCGCGGTCGGGGTTCATCACCGGGCTCTCCGTCCTCATCGTGCCGTTCATCGCCCGCTTCCTCCTCGGCCGGCGCGTCCGGCTCGCGAGCTGGGCGGGGGTCGCGCTCGCGGTCGTGGGGCTCCTCATGCTGACGCGCCCGCTCGGCGAGGCGGCGACCCCGGCGGTGCGGCTCGGCGACCTCCTCACCCTCGGCTGCGCGATCGCCTTCGCGCTCCAGGTCGTCTTCACGTCGGAGTGGTCTCCCCGCCACCCCCTCGCGCCGTTCGTGACGGCCCAGGTCGGCTTCACGCTCGCGGGCGCGCTCCTCTCGACGCTCCTCGAGGCGCCCCGCCTCGCGCCCGCCTCGCCGCTCCGCTTCGCCGCCGTCGTGGCGTTCACCGGCGTCCTCATGACCGCCGTCGCCTTCTTCGTCATGAACTGGGCGCAGCGCCACACGACCGCCGTCCGCGCCGCGCTCATCTTCTCCCTCGAGCCGGTCGGGGCCGCGCTCTTCAGCGCCTGGTACTGGAAGGAGCCGTTCGGGCCGTGGGACATCGCGGGCGGGGCGGTCATCGTCCTCGCCGTGATCCTCGGCGAGGTGGCCGGCGCGCTCGAGGCGCGCGGGGAAGCGGCCCGGCCGCCGCGGACGGTGCC
>DASVZX010000103.1:0-7197 GCA_036391435.1 Anaeromyxobacter sp.
TCGTCCGCGCGCGCGGGTGCTTCGCGCGGCCGGCGGTGCGCGCCGCCTCCGCCGGCTTCGCCGCGCGGGCCGCCCGCGCCATGCGGGCCGCCTTCTTCCGCTCGTCCCGCCGCGCCGCCGCGCTCTGGCCGGCCGTCTCCCCCACGAACCGCTTCCCGGAGGCGCTGCGCTTCCGCGCCGCCTCCTGCCTCGCCCACGTCCGCCTGGCCGAGCCCGGCCGCTTCCTCGTCGCCATGCGCCAAGCTAGGGGCGCGCGGCGCCCGGCGCGAGCGGGCGCGGCGTGCGGACGCTTGCGACCGGGTGCCCAGGATGCTAGAAAACGCGCCGCTTCGGCCTTGCCGACATAGCTCAGCTGGTAGAGCAACTGATTCGTAATCAGTAGGTCCCCAGTTCAAGTCTGGGTGTCGGCTCTCGAAAACACGGGGGAATCCGGGCGACCGGATTCCCCCTTCGTCACCGAGCCCGACGCGCTGCGGGACCGCTCCTCGCGGTCTCGCCGATGCGCCGCCTCCCTCCCTCACCACGCACGGCTGCGCGTCGAGCTCCGGGTCCGGGTGTCGCGGAAAGCGTCAAAGCAGGTTGCCGAGCGGGTCGAACTTCGCGACGAAGGCGTCCTGCCCGCCGAGCGCGCCGCCGAGGTCGCCGGCGGTCGCGCCGCACACGAACGCGTCGCCGCCCGCGTCGATGGCCACGCCGTACGCGGTGTCCACCGAGGCGGTGCCGAACTCCCTCACGAACACCACGTCGCCCGCCGGATCGAACTTCACGACGAAGGCGCCGCCCTGGCCGAGCGAGCTCTGGCCCCCGAGGGCCGACGCCGCGGTGCCGACGGCCCAGACGTTCCCCGCACGATCGGTCGCGACCCCGTACACCTCCGCCGCCTGCGCCCCGAGCTGCCGGACCCACAGCAGGTTCGCCTCCGGGTCCAGCTTCGCGACGAACCCGTCGTACGAGCCCGGCGACGACGTGTAGCCGGGGAACGCGCCCTGGGTGATGCCGCCGACGTACACGTTTCCGGCGGCGTCCCCCGCGACGCCGCGCGCGACGTCGTTCGCCTCCGTGCCGATGAACCGCGCCCAGACGAGGTGGCCCTGGGCATCGAGCTTCTTGACGAACGCGTCGGGCTGCTCGCCGGGCGCCCCGATGCCGTAACCGGCGAAGAGGACCTCACCGCCCGGGCTCAGCGCGACGGCGAGGCCACCCATGTCGCCCCCCGCCGCAAGTCCCGTGACGCTCCAGAGGACCGCGCCGTCGGGCCCGAGCTTGGCGAACGCCATCGCGTGCTCGGCCGGGTTCGTGCCGACGACGTAGGCGTCCCCCGCGACGTCGGCGGCGATCCCTTCGACCGGGCCGTCGATGGCGTGGACGGTCCAGAGGATCGAGCCGTCCGGAGCGAGCTTCGTCACGTCGCCGTCGTTGGGCGCGGAGGTGTCGGTCCAGCCGACGTACCGGTTGCCGGCGCCGTCGAGCGCGACGCCCGCTGCGAAGTCCCCGCCTCCGGTGCCGAGCGCGACCGACCCCGCGGGCGTCCCGTCCGCGGCGAGGCTCCACAGCGTGGCGGTCGAGGGGGCGGGGTGGACCACCGTCTCGCCCGCCACGTGGACGCCGCACTGCGCGTCGAGCGCGAGCCCGTTCGCGCCGTCGAAGTTCGCCGTCCCGAACTGCTTCACCCCTCCCCACGCGCCCGCGCAGGAGGGCGGAGGGACGGGGCCGGTGCTTGGCGGCGGCTGCGGCCCCGGAGCGCCGCAGACGATCCGCGCGCGGCACTCGGTCGACCCCACGTCGTTCGTGACGACGAACCGGTCCTCCCCGGTGTCGGCGCAGACCGGGGCGTCGCCGGGGCCGGCGCCGAACCGTCTCAGGCAGTCCTCCTGGCTCGCCACGCGGAACGCGAGCTCCTCGTACGCGGTCGTGCCGGCCAGGAGCGACAGCCCGGGCCCGATCCTCTGGAGCCCGTACCGCGCGTAGTCGACCCCCTCCGTGAGCCCGGCCGTGAACGCGTCCGCCGCCCCCGTGACGGCGGAGACCGCCGGCGCGACGTCCCGGAGCGCGACGCGGAACCCGACGGTCGCGGGGTAGGCGTGCAGCGTGAAGACCCTCGACGCCTCCGACGCGTACACCGGCAGCGCGTTCCAGCCGATGACGGGCAGCCCGGACGCGTCGACCTGGACGATGCCGACGACCTCCGAGCAGGTGAACTCGTGCGCGCCCGCGAGCGGAGCGATGGCCGCCACCGCGGCGGCGACGACCCCTCGAACCACGCGATGGATCCTCATGGCGCTCACCAGTACTTGACGGAGAAGCTCGGCAGGAACGTCTGCCCGCCGGCGACGGGCTGGACCGAGCTCGTCAGGTCGAGCTGCAGGAACACGTGGCAGCCGTTCGGGTCCGCCTGGTTCACGTCGTACCGGAAGGTGATCGGCGCGGTGCAGGTGTCGACGGTCGAGCAGCCCGCGACGGTGCAGACGAGCACGTTCCCTAAGGTGACCGTCACGTCCACCGGGCCCGCGACGCGCTTCAGCGCCGCGAGCTCCGGGGTCTCGGGGCCGGCGAGCGAGAGCGTCCTCCCCGCCGCGCTCCAGTCCGGCGTGAGCGCGGCGCCGCCCGACGTCAGGGTGACGCTCGTGAGGTCCAGGTTGAACGTCGTGAACCTGTCCGGGTTGACCCCGCGCACGACGAGCGTGACCGTGCCGTCACACGGGATGCCCGGCGCCGGACCCGCGCCGCCCTGCGCGTCCCCCCCGCTCCCCTGCGCGACGCTCGGCGGGCTCTTCCCGGCGCCCGCCCCGCCCCGACCGCACGCCATCGCCGCCACCGCCACCGCCACGGTGGCGGCAACCCAGGTCATCGCCCTCATGCGGGATCCCCCCAGACCCTCCGTGAACCATCGGGACAGCGCTCGCCGCCGCCGGCCAGCCGCCGCCGACAGTTCACGACACGTGCCGACGTCCGCTCGGGCGCCGTCACCTACCGTGGAGGGCGGCCCGGGCGGCGCAACGCGCCTCTCCCGGAGCGACGGCCCGCCCGCCGCGCCCCCCGGCCGCGGCTCGCTCCGCCCCCCGAAGGTGAACCGCTCCGCTCCCCGCGCGTGGCGACGCCGGGCGGCGTTCGCGCGTCCGGGGGAGAACCCCCTTCGCCACGCGCGCCGCCCGCGAACCGCGGGCGAGCACCGCGCACCGCACGGGAGGGCGCGCGCCCGCCGCGGCGCCGATCGAGCGGGCGGCGGGGATCCGGGCGCCGGGCCGATCGGCGGAGACGCGAACGGCCCGGCGGTTCTCGCCGGGCCGTCGCAAGCCTCCGGGTGCGCCGCGAAGCGGCGCGAGCGCCTACTTCCCGCCGCGCACCGCGCGCGTCGCCTTCGCGACCGCCGCGAACACGAGCGGGATCTGCGCGTCCGCGCAGGACGAGAACGCGACGCGGAGCTCGCGCTTGCCGAGCGCGATCGTGCCGACGCCGGAGTCCTCGAGGGCGCGCGCCCGGACGGCGTCCGCGTCCGCGTCCTTGAGGCGCACGCACATGAAGTAGCCGGAGTTGAAGGGGTAGACGTCCCAGCAGTCCGCGTACTCGGCCTTCCGGCTCTCCGTCTGCGCGATCGCCGAGCGCGCCTTCAGGACCGCGACCTTCTCCGCCTGCTGCTTGCGGAAGTCGGGATCGGCGAGGGCCTTCAGCACGACCGACTGGCCGGGGTTCGAGATGTTCGAGACGTAGCCGCGGATGAGCCCCGCGGTCTTGTCCTCGAGCGCCTTGTACGCGGCCGGCGTCCCGTTCTTCACGCCGAAGGTGATGAACCCGACGCGCAGCCCCCAGACGAACTCCTCCTTCGTCGCGCCGTCCACCTTGATCGCGAGGAGGTTGTCCGAGGCCTTCGCGAGCCGGCCGAAGATCGACTCGCGCGAGGCCGCGTCGTCGAAGAACATCCCGTAGTAGGCGTCGTCCACGCAGACGACGAGCTTCGTCCCCGCCTCGGCCTCGGCGGTGAGCGCCTTCGCGATCCCGTCCATCTCGGGCCGGGTCGGCGTGTAGCCGGAGGGGTTGTTCGGGAAGTTGAGCGAGACGACGACCTTCTTCCCGCGGAGCTTCGCGAGCGCGGCGGTGAAGCCGGCGAGGTTGAAGCCGGTGAGCTTCTCGTCGAAGAACGGGAAGTAGTGGAAGCTCGCCTCGAGCCGGGTCTCCCAGCTGAGGTTGTAGTTCTCCCAGAGGAGGTCCGGGGTCAGCACGGCGTCGCCGGGGTCGAGGAACAGGTCGCCGACGAGGCCGATCCCGTGCGTGAGCGCGTTCGTCACGACGGGGTTCGAGAGCGGGTGGCCGCCGAGGCTCGGCGTCTCCTCGCGCTGCTTCTTCGCCCAGGCGGCGCGGATGTCCGGCTTCCCGTACGAGGGCGCGTAGTCGAAGATCTCGGCGGGCGTGAGCCCCTGGAAGTACCTGTTCACCACGCCGAGGTGCATCGGCGCCCCGCCCTCGGTCGCGATGCCGATCGTGGCGTTCGCGGTCTTCGCCTTCTGCTTCGCCTCGGCGCTCTGGGCGAGGATGCCCTTGGCGGGGAAGAAGAAGCGCTTGCCGCGCGCCGAGAGCATCGCGAGGACCTGCGGGCAGTCCTTCGCGAGCGCGTCGTTCGCGGCCTGGGCGAGGGGGTGGAGGGGCGTGCTCATCTGCACTCCTGTCGGCGGGGTCGAGGGTTGGGGGCGCGATCTCGACACGACCGGGCCGGACGGTCAAGCGCGGCGACGCGGCGCACGGCTGCTTCCGTTCCGCCAACTCGCCGCCCACCTTCCCTGGATGTATAGGAAGGCCATGGCCCCCCGGAACGGCGGAAAGAAGAGCTTCTACGAGGAGGCGATGGAGACGTTCCATCGCGCCGCGGACCTCATCGGGATGAACCCGCGCGTCCAGATGGAGCTCGAGGAGCCGGACTTCGAGCACATCTTCTACGTCACCATCGAGACGCGCGACCGCCTGGTCCCGCTCACGCCGGAGGAGCAGACGGAGGCCGGGAACATCCCGCCGTCGGACGTCCGGGCCGCCGACGCGCTCGAGCCCCTCGCGAACGGCAGCTACATCCTCCACCGCCGCGCCCTGCTCGACGCGGACATCACGACCCGCAAGCGGGTCATCCACATCCCGGGCAAGGGCCACTTCCGCCTCCAGCGGGGCGGGCCGAAGAAGTTCAAGGCCTACCGGATCCAGCACAACCAGGTCCGCGGCCCGTACAAGGGCGGCATCCGCTACCACAAGGACGCGACGCTCGACCTCTTCAAGACGCTCGCGGCGGACATGACCTGGAAGACCGCCATCGCCGAGATCCCGTTCGGCGGGGCGAAGGGCGGCATCCGGATCGACCCCTTCAACTACTCGCGCGAGGAGATCGAGCACCTCTCCCTGCGCTACGTCTACAAGTTCAAGAACTTCATGGGGCCGTTCCTCGACATCCCGGCGCCGGACGTCGGGACGAACGGCGAGATCATGGCGTACTTCATGCGCCAGTTCACCGACGGCGAGCGCGAGCACCACAAGCTGCGCGGCGTCGTCACCGGGAAGGACGTGCGCATCGGCGGCTCCGAGGGGCGCGTCAAGGCGACCGGCCAGGGCGTCGTCTACTGCATCGAGGACTGGGCGCGCGAGCACGGCTTCGATCTGAAGGGCGCGCGCGTCATCATCCAGGGCTTCGGCAACGTCGGCTCGAACGCGGCGGAGATCCTCGCCGCGCTCGGCGCCAAGATCGTCGCGGTGAACGACGTGAACGGGACGGTGCACCGCGACGCGGGCCTCGACGTCCCGGCCCTCGTCCAGCACGTCCACGGCACCCCGTCGAACCTGCGCCGGACCGTGGCCGGGTTCGCGGGCGGCACCGCCATCTCGAAGGACGACTTCTGGTCGATCGACGCGGACATCTGCATCCCCGCCGCGCTCGGCGAGGAGATCACGGGCGACGTCGCGGAGCGGATCAAGGTGAAGCTCGTCGCCGAGGCCGCGAACGGTCCCACGACCCGCGACGGCGACCGCGTCCTCGCGGCCCGGAAGATCGACGTCATCCCGGACATCATCTGCAACGCGGGCGGCGTGACGGTGTCGTACTACGAGTGGCTCCAGAACCAGCGCCTCGAGCACTGGACCGAGGCGGAGGTGAACCGCCGCCTCGAGACCGCGATCAAGAAGAACTACGCGATCATCCGGGACATCGCGCGGAACCGTCCCCAGCGGACGCCGACCTGGGACTCCCGCCCGTTCTGCGTGGGCAAGGAGGTCGACGTGCGCACCGCCGCGATGGTGCTCGCCCTGAGGCGGATCGAGGCGCACTACCTGCTCGAGGGCTTCAGCCAGTAACGGATCGGCGAGCGCGGGGGCAGCCGGCTGAGGCCGCCGCCGAGCACTCCCCCGCTACAGATCGTCGCCGCAGGCCGCCTCGAGGAGGGGCTCGCGCCGCGCGGCGAGCAGCCGCCCGACGCGCGGCAGCGCGATCCGGTAGGCCGCGAGGCAGGCGACCCCGAGCGCGATCCAGCCGGCGGGCAGCAGCCACGCCTCGTCGAGCCGGATGGCGACGAGCACGGGGACGGCGAAGAGCGCCGCCCCCGCCGAGAAGATCCCCATCCCCGCGAAGGCCGAGAGCGGCGCGAGGTGGCCGCCGCGCTGGAGGGTGTGCGCGACCGGGCGCGGGTTCAGGATGGACACGACGTTCCCGGCGCCGAGGAAGAGCGGCGCGATCCCGGCGTGCAGCGCGAGCGCGCCGACGAGCGCCCAGGCGGGCGGCGCGCCCCCCGCCGCGACGCCGGCCGCGGCGCTCGCGGCGAAGAGCGCGAGGGACAGGAGGTAGGCCGCGACGTTCTTCGCGAGGAGGACGTCCGAGGGCGCCACCGGCGCGAGGAACCAGGCGCGCGCGCCGCCGCGCTCCCAGCCGAACGCGTTCAGCCAGAACGGCTGCGTCGCGAGGTGGGCGTACGCCGCGAACCCGAAGAGCGGCAGCGCGCGCACGACCTCGCCCGCCTCGGCCGGGATCATGGGCGAGACCTTCCACGCGACGAGCGCGGCGAACGCGGGGACGACGAGCGCGAGGACGCTCGCGACGGGGTGGCGGAGGAGGTACTTCCCCTCCTTCTCGAGGAGCGGCCCGAGCCGGCCCGGGATCCGCCACCCGCCCGCCCCCGTCGCGGCGGCGCGCGGCCGCTCGTCCCCGCCCGAGCGCGCCGCGGCGAGCGCGAGCCG
>DASVZX010000104.1:0-2800 GCA_036391435.1 Anaeromyxobacter sp.
GCGTGGGACCCGGCGCGCGCGTCCCGCGACGGCGACGCCGCCGCGCTCGCCGCCCGGATCCGCGGCGCCGCGGCGGGGGAGCGCCTCCGGATCGAGGTGCGAGAGCGCTTCGACGAGGACTGGTGGCGGAACCCGCGGACCGCCGCGCACCTCGCGGCGCTCCTCGCGGCGGGGCGGCTGCCGGAGCCGGACGCGCCGCCCTCCGCGGCCGAGTCGGCGCGCGCGCTCGTCCTGCGGATCGGCGGGGGGGCGTGAGCCGCCTCGACCTCCCGGCCTGGCACCCCTCGCCGGGCGAGACCGCGCGGCGGCCCGCTCCCCGCAGGCCGCACGGGAAGCGTCAGGTCATCTTCCGCAGCGCGCGGACGATCTTCTCCTTCGTCCGCGACGGCTGCGCGCGCGGCGGCGCCGGGGCGGCCGGCTCCGGGCGCGCCTTCCACCTCATGTACGCCTCGATCTCCGCGGCGTACACCTCGATCTCGAGGTCGGTGAGCCCCTCGGCGGCGCGCTCGAGCGGCGCGCCGCGTGCCGGCGCCGCGCCGAGGCGCATGCGCAGCACCTTGTCCTCCTCGGGGGAGAGCTCCCGAGCCGGCCCGCGGCGAAGGGCGGCCTGTGCCGCGCCCTCGGTCACGACGCCGACGGACTTCCTCTTCGTCACCATGGCGCCATCGTAGGCCCGTCGGCCGGGCTGTCCACTTTTCCAAGCCCGCCCGCCCGGTGGGCGGACGGGCTGCCAACCGTTCGGATCTCTTGCGGATTTTCGAACGCGGGTCGCTCCGGACGCGCACGCCCCGCCGTTCGCGTTGCGGTCCGCCTCCGGCCGGCTCTAACACCGCGGGAGGAGATTTCATGGCCGACTGGCGCGAGAACATCCTGACCGACGACGCGAGGATCCGCGACCTGCTCCGCTCGACGCGGCGGGTGGCGGTGCTCGGCATCAAGACGGAGGCGCGGGCGGACCAGGCCGCCTTCTACGTCCCGAAGTTCCTCGCCGACGCGGGCGTCGACGTCGTGCCGGTGCCGGTCTACTACCCCGACGTGAAGGAGATCCTCGGGAAGCCGGTGTACCGCAAGATCGCCGACGTCCCGGGCGCGATCGACGTGGTGGACGTGTTCCGCCGCCCGTCCGACGTGCCCGGCCACCTCGAGGACCTCGAGGCGAAGCGGCCGCGCGCCGTCTGGATGCAGCTCGGGATCCGGAACGACGCGGCGGCCGAGGCGCTCGCCCGGAAGGGGATCCTGGTCGTCCAGGATCGGTGCCTCATGGTGGAGTGGCGCCGGCTGGTGCGCTAGCGGCGGGCGCCGAGAGCGCGCGGCGGTTCGCGGCGACGCGCGCCGCGGCGTGGCCGACGATCGCGCCGACGAGCCAGCCCGCGACGACGTCGATCACCCAGTGCGCGCCGACGTAGACGCGCGAGATGCCGCCGAGCAGCGCGAGCGGCCACGCCACGGCGCCCTCGCGGCGGCGGCGGCCGCCGAGGTAGGCCGCGAGGGTCGCGGCCGCGCTCGCGTGCCCGCTCGGCATCGAGTGGGCCCGCAGGGGGGAGAGGAGCACGTGCACGTGATCCGCGCCGAGCACCGCGAGCGGGCGCGGGGTGTGCAGCGCGATCTTCAGCGCCTGGACCAGGGCGCCGTCCACGGCGAGCGCGAGCAGGATCGGGACGCCGGCGCGGAGGATGCCCTGGCGGGTCCGCCCCACCGCGACGGCCCAGGCGAGCGCGAAGAGGGCGACGACCCAGCCCTGGCAGAGCTGCGACAGGGTCGCCATCACGGGGTCGAGCCAGGGCCGCTCGAGGACGTGCTGGACGGCGACGAACGGGTCGAAGGCGTAGAGGAAGGACATGCAGACCCCGGTGAACCTGCGGCGGACGATCGGGGGCGACATGGCCTGGACGGGTGCGGACCCGGAACGTTACGGCGATCCCCGTCCGGGCGACGCATCCTGGGCGCCGGGAGGAGCCGATGGAAGCGCGCACCGGAACGCCCCGCGGGGTGATCGTCGCGGTCGCGGCCGGGACCGCGGCCCGGCTCGCGCTCGCCGCGCTCGTGCCCATCACGGTGGACGAGGCCTACTACGCCCAGTGGGCCGCCCACCTCCAGCCGGGCTACCTCGACCACCCGCCGCTCGTCGCGTGGCTCATGCGCGCCGGGCTCGCGCTCGGCCACGGCGTGCTCGCCGCCCGGCTCCCCGCGATCGCGCTGCTCGCGGCGACGACCCTGCTCGCCGCCTCGCTCGTGCGGGCGCGGGCCGGCGAGCGCGCGGCGGTCCTCGCGGCGGTGCTCCTCCAGGCCGCCCCCGTCTTCTCGCTCGGCGGCGCGCTCACGACCCCCGACGCGCCGCTCGCCTTCGCGTGGGTGGGCGCCCTGTGGTCCGTGGACCGCGCCGAGCGCGCCGGCGCGCGCTGGCTCGTCGCGACGGGGCTCTTCCTCGGGCTGGGCGCGCTCTCGAAGCTCACCGCCGGGCTGCTCGCGGTCGCGATCCTGGCCGCCCTCGTCTCGACCGCGCGCGGCCGCGCGCTCCTCGCGACGCGCTGGGCGCTCGCGGGCGCCGCCGTCGCGCTCGCGGTCGCGTCGCCGATGATCGCGTGGAACGCGGCGCGCGGGTTCCCGTCGCTCGCCTTCCAGGCGGCGCACGGGATGCGCGGGCGCAGCTTCTCCGCGGCGCGGCTCGCGCGCTCGATCGGCGCCCAGGCGGCGTACGTCTCCCCGGTGCTGTTCGCCGCCGCGGCGGTCGCCGCCGTCCGGTCGTTCCGCCGGGGGAGCGCCGCCCCGCTCCCGCCCGGGCTCGCGGCGGGGCAGCCCC
>DASVZX010000105.1:0-11793 GCA_036391435.1 Anaeromyxobacter sp.
GAGCGGTGGCGCGCCGCGCCGCCGCGCTGGAACGCCCCGACGGGCAGGGCCGACGTGGACGCGCTCGTCTGGTTCAGGTACGTCGAGACCGAGGGGCCGTAGTCCGGGCCCGAAGCCCCGAGCCCGAGCCCGAGGGTCCTCGGGCACGGGCGCGGCCGCGGGCTCGTTCACGGGTTCGCGGGCTCCGCCTCACCGGGCGGGCGCGACCGACAGCGCCGCCCCGAGCGCCCCGACGAGCTGCGGCTCCGGGACCACCCGCACCGGCCGGCCGAGCGCGTCGCGGAGGGCCGCGACCATCGCGCCGTTGAGCGCGACGCCGCCGCTCATGAGCACCTCGTCCGCGCCGGCGGCGCCGCGCGCGAGCGCGGCGACGCGCGAGGCGAGCGCGGCGTGGAGCCCCTTCACGATGCCGTCGAGCGGCTCGTCGCCCGCGACGAGCGAGATCACCTCGCTCTCGGCGAAGACGGTGCACGTGCTCGAGACCGGCACCGCCCGCGCCGCCCCGGCCGCGAGCCCCGCCACGCCCTCGAGCGAGACCCGGAGCCGCCCCAGGATGACCTCCAGGAACCGGCCGGTCCCCGCGGCGCACTTGTCGTTCATGGCGAAGTCCACCACCTCGCCCGCCGGGCCGATCCGGATCGCCTTCGTGTCCTGGCCGCCCATGTCCACGAGCAGCCCGGGCCGGCCGGTCCGCGCGAAGGCGCCGCGAGCGTGGCAGGTGATCTCGGTGAGGGCCCGGGCGCCCGGGACGCGCTTGCGCCCGTAGCCGGTCGCGGCGACGGGCAGGTCGCGCCCGGCGGCCGACCGCACCTCGCCGACGAGCCGCTCCACCTGCCGCTCGATGCGCGGCTCCGCCGGCTCGAGGCGGCGCGCGACGATCGCGCCCGCGGCGTCGATCGCCACCACCTTGCAGGTGGTCGAGCCCACGTCCACGCCGATCGCGACCGCGCTCATCCGAAGCTCTCCATGAAGGCCCCGAGCCGGTTCGCCGCGAGCTCGCTCGCCCACGCGCGCGGGTCGCCGTGGTCGGCCTCGAGGAGCAGCGTCCGGATGCCGAGGTCGCCCGCGAGGCGGGCCTTCAGGTCCACCTGGCCGATCGAGTAGGGCTTGCAGGAGCGGTCGCTGTGGAGCACCGCGCCGTCCGCGCCGTACTCGCGCGCGAGCCCCGCGACCAGGGCGAGCTTGCTCGGGAGGTCGCGGTTCAGGAGGACGTGCGTGTAGCAGTCGGCGGACGAGCGGACCGGGTCGTCCGGGTCGATGCGGGCCGCCGCCTCCGCCCAGGCGTTCGTGTAGGTCGTGCAGACGAAGTTGAACCCGCGGCTCGCGAGCAGCGTCGCGATCTCGCGCGTCGCGTACCAGATCGGGAGGTTGTCCCAGACGAGCCGGTGGCGCTCCTCGCCGCGGAGGCCGCCGACGCCCCTCGCGACGCGGTCCCTCAGCTCGTCGAGGAGGAGGCGGTAGTACGCGTTGCACGCCTCGGTCCCGCGCAGCGCGACGATCGGCGCGAGGTGGAAGAAGCCGTCCACGCCCGTCCAGGGCGCGGGGCGGGCCTTCGCCGTCGCGAGGCACTCGCCCCAGAGGCGGCTCCCGTCGCGGGCGAGCCGGGCCGTCTCGCGGAGCGCCGCGCGGTCGAGCCGGCGGCGCGCGACGCGCTCGGCGACGGCGATCGCCTCCTCGAGCTGGTCCTCGACGTAGCGGAGCTGGTGCGGCGTCGCCTCGCCGTAGACGAAGGGCGTGTCGACGAGGACGAGCGGGACGCCGAAGCGCCGGGCGAGGTCGCGGTACCAGTAGAGGACCGTCTGGCAGATGTTGGTGCAGCAGGCGAGGAGGTCGGGCCGGGGGAGCCGCCCCGCCGGCGAGCGGCCCGTGACGAGCGACCCGAGGTCGGCGCGGACGTAGCTGCAGAGGTCGCGCGAGTAGCCCTCCGCCTCGATCGCGTCGGAGAGGGCCGGGACGATCCGCTGGACGCCGCACATCGCGCCGTGGTTCTCCGGGTACACGGTGTGGAACCCGAGCGTCCGGAGCGGCTCCACCGGGAAGCCGCTCGTCACCCACGCGACCGGGACGGCGCCGTCCGCGTACCGCCCGGAGAGGTAGTGCGTCGTCATGAGCGCCTTGAGCGCCCGGAGGGACTCGAGGGGCGGCGCGAAGGGGCTCTCGCGCGCGGAGCGCCGCCGATGCCGGCGCCGCCAGTCGTCGAGCGCGGCGAGGAACGGGCCGCCCGCCCGGGCCGCGAGCTCGTACCGGGCGCGCCGGAGGATCACGCGGCACCTCCCGCGGCGCCGAGCAGCTCGGCGAAGGCCTCGATGCGCGTCACGGTCTGGCCCGAGAGCTGCCGCTCGAGCTCGCCCTCGAGGACCAGGATCGGCAGCCCGCGCGCGGCGAACGTCCGCCGGATGGCGGGCACGTCGAAGAGCTCCGGCTCGCAGAACTTCACGACGTGGACCACGACGCCGCGGGCGCCGCTCCGCGCGGCGAGCGCCTCGAGGTGGCGCATCCGCGCGGCCTGGTCCGTCGCGCGGGTGGGGCACGGCGGCGCGGCCGCGTCCCGATCGAGGAGCGCCTCCCACGGATCCGCGATCGGGCCGTCGCCGCCGCGCACGACCCGGCGGCCGATCGCGGCGTAGTCGTCCGCGGCGACGAACGCCCCGGCGCCGTTCAGGGTCTCGAGCGTCGCGATCGGCTCGGGCACGTACCCCGTGACGAGGATCGGGACGCGGCCGGGCGGCCCTCCGGTCCCGAGCCGCGCGCGCGCCGCGCGCAGCTCGGCGAGGTGGTCCTCGGGCCACAGCCACTCGCCGCGCCGGAGGAGGGCGTACAGCCCGGGGTCGTCGAGCGGGAGCGCGGCGCGGCCGTCGAGGAGGGCGGCGCGGTGCAGGTCGATCTCGCGGTGGAGCCGGATCGCGGCGGCGAGCCGCTCCGGCTCGAGCGGCCGGCCCGCCACGGCCTCGAGCTTCGCCGCGAGCCCCCGCAGCTCCTCGGAGAGGAAGCGGCGGACGCCCGGGCGCCCGGGCCCCTTCGGGTGGAGGAACGTGAGCGCCGGCTTCCCCCAGCCCCCGAAGTCCGGGGCGAGCGTCGCGAGCTGCTGGATCGAGTCGCAGGTGTGGGGGAACAGGACCGCGTCGACGCAGTCCGCGCCGCCGGAGGCGAGGAAGGCGAGCGCGTTGCGGACCACGGCGCAGACGTAGGTCTGGATCCGGCCGGCGGCGTCCCCGCGCGGCGCGCCCGGCGGGCCCCAGACCTCGACCGCGAGCAGGTCGAGCGCGGTGAGGAGCTCCTTCGGGTAGTGGACGGGGAGCACCGCGACCGCCCTGCGGCCGTGCTCGGTCCGCTGGCGCCGGATGTAGGGCTCGCGCGTCATCTCGGGGCGAGCCTATCCGCTCTCGCCCCCGCCGCGAAGGAGGAGCGGCCGCGCGTCCGCTCGGGGCGCCCCGAGCGGCCCTGGAGCGCCGCCCGTCGCCCATGCGACGTTCGTCCGGTGGAGCCGAACGCCGGCCGGGCCTCGCCCGGCTCCCCGAACCGACGGCGGTGGAGGTCGGACGCGCGGGCCGCCTTGCTGCTCGCGTGCGCCGCGCTCCTCCCGCCCGGCCGCGCGGCGGCGGGACCGCCGTACGCGACGGACGATCCCGAGCCCGTCGAGCTGCGGCACTGGGAGCTGTACCTCGCGACCGCGGACCAGTGGTCGAGGGACGACGGGTGGAGCGGGACCGCCCCGCACGTCGAGGTGAACTACGGGGCGGTGCCCGACGTGCAGCTCCACCTCATCGCGCCGGTCGCCTGGGCGCGGCCGCCCGGCGGCCCGGCGCGGCTCGGCTACGGCGACACGGAGCTGGGCGTGAAGTGGCGCCTCGTCCACGAGCGCGGCGCGATCCCGCAGATCGGCACCTTTCCCCTCGTCGAGGTCCCGACCGGCGACGCCGCGCGCGGGCTCGGCGGCGGCGAGACCCAGGTGTTCCTCCCGCTCTGGGTGCAGAAGCGCCTCGGCCGGTGGACGACGTACGGCGGGGGCGGGTACTGGGTGAACCCCGGGGAGGGGAACCGCAACTGGTGGTTCGTCGGGTGGCAGGCGCAGCGCGAGCTCGCGCACGGCCTGACGGTCGGCGGCGAGCTCTTCCACGGCACGTCGCGGCGCGTGGGCCGGCCGGGAGAGACGCGCTTCGACCTCGGGATGATCCTCGACCTCGGCGAGCTCCACCACGTCCTCCTCTCGATCGGCCGCGGCCTGGACACGGACGCCGCCCAGGGCTACCTCGCGTACCAGCTCACCTTCGGCCCGGGCGGGAACGGCGCCCGCTGAGGGCGCGTCAGCGCGGCCCGTCGAGCGCCTCGATCGTCGCCGTCGAGGGCGGCCGGGCCGCCTGGAGCCGGCGCGCGGTCGCCTCGACCGCGCGGAGCACCCGCAGGAAGTTCACGCTCGCGAGGCGCGCCAGGTCCTCGTCGCTCCAGCCGCGGCGGACGAGCTCGGCGAACAGGAGCGGGTACCCCGAGACGTCCTCCATCCCCTCCGGGAACCCCTCGACGCCGTCGTAGTCGCCGCCGAGCCCGACGTGGTCGATCCCCGCGACGCGGCGGACGTGCTCGACGTGGTCGGCCGCCCGCGCCACGGTGACCCGCACGGGCGGGAGCTTCGCGAAGACCTCGTCGTGGATCCGCCGGCGCTCCGCCGGATCGGTCACGCGCTCCGCCCGCTCGAAGTACTCCTTGAAGATCGGCGCGTACGCGCGCCTCGCCTCGTCGTCCACGAACAGCCCGGCGAACGTCACCATCACGATCCCGCCGTTCGCGGCGACCGAGCGGAGGATCGGATCGGGCACGTTCCGACCGGAGTCGCAGAGCGCCCGCGCCGCGGAGTGGGTGAAGACGACCGGCGCCTCGGAGATCCGCAGCGCGCGCTCGGCCGTCGCGTCGGAGACGTGGGAGAGGTCCACGAGCATGCCGAGCCGGTTCATCTCCCGGACGACCTCCTCGCCGAAGCGCGTGAGGCCGCCGTGGCCGCCGGCGTCCCCGGAGGAGTCCGCCCAGGCGACGCTCGCCGAGTGGGTGAGCGTCATCGAGCGCGCGCCGAGGGCGTGGTAGGCGCGCAGCAGCGCGAGCGAGCTCGCGATGGCGTGGCCGCCCTCGAGGCCGATCATCGAGGCGATCTTGCCCGAGCGCATCGCGCGCTCCGCCTCGTCGGCGCTCGTCGCGAGGGCGAGGTCGGCGGGGTGGCGCGCCACCATCCGGCGCAGGAGGTCGATCTGCTCGAGCTGCTCGCGGGGGCCGAGCCGCGGCGGGATCCACGCCGACCAGACCTGCAGCCCGACGCCTCCCCGGCGCAGGCGCGGGAGGTCGGTCTGGAACGGAGAGGGCGAGCGCAGGTCGATGGCGTCGAGCCCGGACGTGCGCAGCTCCCACGCGAGGTCGTTGTGCCCGTCGGCGACCGGGTGACGCGCGAGCACGATCCGCGCGCGGACGAGCGCGGCGTCCTCCTTCGCGGGCGGCGAGGGCGGCTGCACCGGCCGATGCTCCCGCGGGTCCGCGCGCCGCACAAGCGTCCTCAGGCCCCCGCGGGCGCCGGGGCGACGTCCTCGGCGCCGCGCCGGCGGCGGCGCGTGAACCGGTCGAGCGCGAGGTAGACGACCGGGGTCGTGAAGAGGGTGAGCGCCTGGGAGAGGAGGAGCCCGCCCACGATCGTGATGCCGAGCGGCGTGCGCAGCTCGGCCCCCGCCCCGCGGCCGAGCGCGAGCGGCAGCGCGCCGAGGAGCGCCGCCATCGTCGTCATCATGATGGGCCGGAAGCGCAGGAGGCAGGCCTTGTGGATCGCCTCCGCCGGCGGGAGCCCCTCGTCGCGCTCGGCCTCGATGGCGAAGTCGATCATCATGATCGCGTTCTTCTTCACGACGCCGATGAGGAGGATGACGCCGATGAGCGCGATGATGCTGAACTCCGTCCGGAAGAGCAGCAGCGCGAGGAGCGCGCCGACGCCGGCGGAGGGCAGCGTGGAGAGGATCGTGATCGGGTGGACGTAGCTCTCGTAGAGCACCCCGAGCACGATGTACACGGCGATCAGCGCGAGGAGGACGAGGAGGGGCTCGCTCCTCAGGGAGCTCACGAACGCCTGGGCGGTGCCCTGCGGCGCGCCGTGGACGCTCGCCGGCATCCCGATCCGCTGCTCGGCGTGCTGGACCGCGGCGAGCGCCTGCCCGAGCGAGACGCCCGGCGCGAGGTTGAAGGAGAGGGTGACCGCGGGGAACTGGCTCTGGTGGTTCACGGAGAGCGACGTCGGCGCGGGCGCGAAGGTCGCGATGGAGGTGAGCGGGACCTGCCCGTGCGTCGGGGTGGGGACGTACACGTGCGCGAGGTCGTCGGGCGTGTCGCCGAGCGCCGGCTTCACCTCGAGGACCACCCGGTACTGGTTGAGCTGCGTGAACATGGTCGCCACCTGCCGCTGCCCGAACGCGTCGTACAGCACGTTGTCGACCACCTGCGGCGTGATCCCGAGGCGCGAGGCGGTGTCGCGGTCGATCGTGACGACGAGCTGCAGGGCGGTCGTCTGCTGGTCGGTCGCGGCGTCGCGGAGCTCGGGGAGGCGCTTCAGCGCCTCGAGGAGCCGCGGCGCCCACTCGTTCAGCTCGGCCAGGTTCGCGTCCTGCAGCGTGTACTGGTACTGGGTGCGCGTCGCGCGGCCGCCCATGCGCACGTCCTGGACGGACTGGAGGAACAGAGCGATGCCCGGGATCTGCCCGAGCTTCGGGCGCAGCTCGGCGATCACCTGGTCGGCGGACGGCCTCCGCTCGCCCTTGGGCTTCAGCTCGATGAACACGAAGCCGGTGTTGAGGGTGCCCCCGCCGGTGAAGGAGACCATGCTCTTCACGGCGGGGTTCGCGAGGACGACGTGGTTCAGCGCCTCCTGCCGCTCCTTCATGGCCGGGAAGGAGATGTCCTGCGGCGCGTCCGAGATGCCCATGAGCGCGCCCGTGTCCTGCTGCGGGAAGAGCCCCTTGGGCACGACGACGTAGAGGAAGATCGAGAACGCCGCGGCGGCGACGGTCACGCGGAGCATGAGCCGGTGGCGCCGGAGCACCCAGCGCAGGCCGCGGTCGTAGCCGCGCAGCATCCGGTCGAAGAAGCCCTGCGAGGCGCGGAAGAGCCAGCCGTGGCGCTCCTCCGCCGGCGGGCGCAGGAGGCGCGACGCCATCATGGGCGACACGGTGAGCGAGATCACCGCCGAGGTGGCGATGGCGATGGAGAGGGTCACCGCGAACTCGCGGAAGAGGCGCCCCACGATCCCGCCCATGAGGAGGATCGGGATGAAGACGGCGAGGAGCGACGCGGTGATCGACACGATGGTGAAGCCGATCTGCTTCGCCCCGAGGAGCGCCGCCCGCATCGGCGGCTCCCCGGCCTCCAGGTGCCGCGTCACGTTCTCGGTGACGACGATCGCGTCGTCCACCACGAACCCCGTCGAGATCGTGAGCGCCATGAGCGACAGGTTGTTGATGCTGTAGCCGAGCAGGTACATGCCGGCGAACGTCCCCACGAGCGCGAGCGGCACGGCGACGGTGGGGACGAGCGTCGCGCGGGCGCTGCGCAGGAAGGCGTAGACCACCAGCACGACGAGGAGCACGGAGAGGAGGAGCGTGAGCTCCACGTCGTGCACCGAGGCGCGGATGGTCTGCGAGCGGTCGAGCGCCACCCCGACGTCGATGGCCGGCGAGATGGACCTCGTGAGGTCGGGCAGGATCGCCTTCACCCGCTCGATCACCTCGATGATGTTCGCGCCGGGCTGCCGGCGGATGAGCATGACGACGGCGCGCTTCCCGTCGATCCACCCGGCGACCCGGTTGTTCTCGACGCCGTCCACGACCTCGGCGACGTCGCCGAGCCGGACCGGCGCGCCGTTCGCGTAGCCGACGATGAGGGGGCGGTACGCGGAGGCCCCGAGCAGCTGGTCGTTCGCGGAGATCACGCTCGTCCGGCGCGGCCCGGAGACCGCGCCCTTCGGCTGGTCCACCGTCGCCTGCGACAGCGCCGTGCGGAGGTCCTCGAGCGAGAGCCCCACCCCGGCGAGGGCGAGCGGGTCGGCCTGGACGCGCACGGCCGGCTGCTGCCCGCCGCCGACGAACACCTGCCCGACGCCGTCCACCTGCGAGATCTTCTGGGCGAGGATCGTGTTCGCGGTGTCGTACACCTGCGAGAGCGGGAGGGTCTCCGAGCGCACCGACAGGATGAGGATCGGCGCGTCGGCGGGGTTCACCTTCCGGTAGGTGGGCCGCGTGGGGAGGTTCGGCGGCAGATCCCCGGCCGCGGCGTTGATCGCCGCCTGGACGTCGCGCGCGGCCGCGTCGACGTCGCGGTCGAGGTCGAACTGGAGCGTGATGTTGGTCTGGCCGAGGGTGCTCGCCGAGGTGATCTCGGCGAGCCCGGCGATCCGGCCGAAGCGGCGCTCGAGCGGCGTCGCGACCGCGGACGCCATGATCTCCGGGCTCGCGCCGGGCAGGCCGGCGTTCACGTTGACGGTGGGGAAGTCGACGCGCGGCAGCGGCGCCACCGGGAGCTGGGTGTAGGCCGCGCCGCCGGCGAGCAGGAGCGCCGCCGCGAGCAGCGTCGTCGCGACCGGCCGGCGGATGAAGGGCTCGGAGATGCTCATCGCCCGCCCGGTCCGGGGCTCCCGCCGTCCACCGCGCCGGGGGCGGAGGCGCGGGCGCGCCGCCGCAGCCCGGCGAGCCGCGTCATGTAGAGGTAGACGACGGGCGTCGTGTAGAGCGTGAGGAGCTGCGAGATCACGAGCCCGCCGACGATGCTGATGCCGAGCGGGCGCCGCAGCTCCGCGCCGATCCCGGTCCCGAGCGCGAGCGGCAGCCCGCCGAGGAGGGCGGCCATCGTCGTCATCATGATCGGGCGGAAGCGCAGCAGGCAGGCCTCGGTGATCGCCTCGAGCGGCGAGAGCCCGCGGTCGCGCTCCGCCTCGAGCGCGAAGTCGATCATCATGATCGCGTTCTTCTTCACGATCCCGATGAGCAGCACGATCCCGATGAGCGCGATGATGCTGAACTCCGTCCGGAAGAGCATGAGCGCGAGGAGCGCCCCGACCCCGGCGGACGGGAGCGTGGAGAGGATCGTGACGGGGTGGATGAAGCTCTCGTAGAGGACCCCGAGCACGATGTAGACGGTCAGGATCGCCGCGAGGATGAGGAGCGGCTCGGTCGCGAGCGACTCCTTGAACGCCTGGGCGGTGCCCACGAAGCCGGCGCGCACGGCCGGCGGCAGGCCGATGTCGTCGCCGGCGGCGCGGATGGCTTCGACGGCGTGGCCGAGGGCGTACCCGGGCGCGAGGTCGAAGGAGATCGTGACCGCGGGGAACTGGCCCTGGTGGCTGATGGCGAGAGGCGCGGTGGTCTCCGAGAACCGCGCGAAGGCGGGCAGCGGCACCTGGGCGCCCGTCTGCGAGCGCACGAAGAGCCGGGAGAGCGCCGCGGGGTCCTGCTGGAACTCGGGCTTCACCTCCAGGATGACCCGGTACTGGTTGAGCTGGGTGAAGATGGTCGAGACCTGGCGCTGCCCGAAGGCGTCGTAGAGCGCGTCGTCGATCGCCTGCGGCTGGATCCCGAGGCGGGAGGCGGTGTCGCGGTCGATGTCCACCTGGAGCCGGAGGCCGCCCGGCTGCTGGTCGCTCGCGACGTCGCGGAGCTGGGGCAGGGCCTGCAGGCGCGCGACGAGCCTCGGCGCCCAGGTCGCGAGCTCGTCGAGGCTCGGGTCCTCGAGCGTGTACTGGTAGTGCGTCCGGCTGACCCGGCTCTCGATCTGGAGGTCCTGCACGGGCTGGAGCCACACCCGGATCCCCGGGGTCGCGGCGAGCCTCGCCTGCAGCCGCTCGATGATCTCCCGGGCGCCGGCGCGCTCCGAGTGCGGCTTCAGCGCGACGGAGAGGCGGCCGCTGTTCGAGGTCGGGTTCGTCCCGTCGGCGCCGATGAACGAGGCGACCGACGCGACGTCCGGATCGGCCAGCACGACGTCGGCCGCCTGGCGCTGCCGGTCCATCATGCTCGCGAAGGACGCGTCGGCGGGCGCCTCGGTGAGGCCGATGACGAGCCCGGTGTCCTGCTCCGGGAAGAAGCCCTTCGGGACGACGACGGCGAGCGCGAGCGTGAGGAGGAGGGTGCCGATCGTGACCGCGAGCGTCAGCGGCTGGTGGCGCAGCACCCAGCGGAGCGTCCGGTCGTAGAACGCGAGGAGCCGGGCGAAGCCGCGCTCGAAGGCGCGCGCGATGCGGTTCGGCTCCTCGTGCGCCTCGAGGAGGTGGGCGCACATCATCGCGGTGAGCGTGAGGGACAGCACCGCCGACATGCCGATCGCGATCGCGAGCGTGACGGCGAACTCGCGGAAGAGGCGGCCGATGATCCCGCCCATGAAGAGCAGGGGGATGAGGACCGCCACGAGCGAGATCGTGAGGGAGACGATCGTGAACCCGATCTGCTTCGAGCCCTTCAGCGCCGCCCGGAACGGCGTCTCCCCCTGCTCCACGTAGCGCGAGATGTTCTCGATCATGACGATGGCGTCGTCGACCACGAACCCGGTCGAGATGGTGAGCGCCATGAGCGAGAGGTTGTTCAGGCTGTAGCCGAACAGGTACATCACCCCGAAGGTGCCGACGAGCGAGAGCGGCACGGCGACGCCGGGGATGATCGTGGCCCGGAACGAGCGCAGGAACACGTAGATGACGGCCACGACGAGCACGACGGAGAGCAGGAGCGTGAACTGCACGTCGTCCACCGAGGCCTGGACGGTCTCGGTGCGGTCGGAGAGCGTCGAGACGCGGAGCCCCTGCGGCAGCGCGGAGGAGAGCCGCGGCAGGAGCTCCTTCACGCGGGCGGCGACCTGGATGACGTTGGCGCCCGGCTGGCGCTGGACGCTCAGGATGATGGCGCGCCGCGTGCCGGCCCAGCCCGCGAGCTGCTCGTTCTCCACGCCGTCGACGACGCGGGAGACGTCCTGCAGCCGGATGGGCGAGCCGTTCTGGTAGGCGAGCACGAGGGGCCGGAAGCCCGACGCCTTGAACACCTGGTCGTTCGTCGCGAGCGTGTAGTCCTGGCGCGGGCCGTCGAGGTTCCCCTTCGCCTGGTTCACGTTGGCGGCGACGAGCACCTGGCGGACGTCCTCGAGCGAGAGCCCGGCGCCGGCGAGCGCCGACGGGTCGACCTGGACGCGCACGGCGGGCTTCTGGCCGCCGTTGATGGTGACGAGGCCGACGCCGGCGACCTGCGAGATCTTCTGGGCGAGGATCGAGTCGGCGTAGTCGTCCACCTGGTCGAGCGGCAGCGTGTCGGAGCTCACGGCGAGCGTGAGGATCGGCGTGTCCGCCGGGTTGCTCTTCGAGTAGGTCGGCGGGGCGGGCAGCGTGCGCGGCAGCAGGTTCGACGCGGCGTTGATCGCCGCCTGCACGTCCTGCTCGGCGGCGTCGATGCTCCGGTCGAGGTTGAACTGCAGCGTGATCTGCGAGCTCCCGAAGCTCGAGACGGAGGTCATCTGCGCGAGCGCGGGCATCTGCCCGAACTGCCGCTCGAGCGGCGTCGTGACCGCCGAGGCCATGGTCTCGGCGCTCGCGCCCGGGAGCGCGGTCGAGACGAGGATCGTCGGGTAGTCCACCTGCGGCAGCGCCGACACCGGGAGCTGCCGGTATCCCACGATCCCCGCCAGGGCGAGCCCCACCGTGAGCAGGGTCGTCGCGACCGGCCGGCGGAAGGGCTCCGAGACGCTCATCGCGGGGGCCTCTCCGGCGCGGCGGCGCCGCCGGGACCGCCGGAGGCGCCGGGC
>DASVZX010000106.1:0-3255 GCA_036391435.1 Anaeromyxobacter sp.
CCGCGCGTCGCCTGGCCCGGCTCCCCGCCGCCCGAGCCCGGCAGCCGCGCCGCGGACGTGCTGGCGCTCTTCGGCGAGCTGCGCCCGGGCGAGGCCCTCGCACGCTGGACGGTCGGCTGGATCGGCGACGCGTGGGACGGGGCGGTGCGCGTGGGCCTGATCGACGGCGAGGGGCGGGCGTTCGAGGTGGAGGTGCGCCGGTCCGCGCCCGACGCCCCGCGGCCCCCCGGCACGGGCGGCGCGCTCGCGGTCTACCTCATCCACGTTCCCGGCGGCCCCACGCCGGAGGAGCAGGGGCTCGGGGCGATGGCCCTCGCGTCGTGGCTCGAGGGGGTGGGGGCGCCGGCGCCGGAGTGGCTGCGGCCGCTCGGGTCCGGGAGCGGGACGTGAAGATCCTCCACGTCACCTGCGACGGCCGCGGAGCGCTCGCGGGCCGGACCGCGCGGTGGCTCGGCATGGACTTCACGGTCGCGCGCTTCACGATCGAGGATCTCGTCCGGTTCGAGCATGATCCGGCGCGCGCGCCGCGCGTTCGACGGGACGCGCTCAGGCGCGCGATCGAGGACGTCGAAGCGTTCGACGGGGTCTACGCCGAGGCGCCCGAGGCGGTGCTGCTTCATTACGTTCGGACCCGGCAGCGACGGCGCCCCGTCCGCTGGGTCGTGAACGTGGTCGACCTGCTCGAGCGGGTCGATCCGATCCGCCGCCTCGTCAGGGGCGCCTACGGGGACGATCCCTTGGCGATCGCGGCCGCGGACCCCGCGGTGCGCTGGTACGTCACGACGCGCGCGCATGCCTCACCGCTCTTGGCGGCCGGGTTGCCGCCCGAACGCCTCGCGTTCGTTCCGGCGAACACGGCGCAGGCGCCGATCCTCCCCGGGGCGGTCGATGCGCTCGAGGGCGCACGGACCCGGTCTATCGCGGCGCCGCTCCGCGAGATCGCCGGCGGGTTCCTCCTCGCCGGCGTGAACAACCGGGACGTCGCCACGCTCGCCGCGGCTGCGGAGCAGGCCCGCATTCCGGTCCACGTCCTCACGGACCTCGAGCGGGTTCCGGCCGTCCCGTCCCCTTCGCTCACGTACCACGGGCTCGTGCCGCTCGCCGACTTCGTGGGGGCGGTCGCCGCGGCGCGGGTGGTGGTGGTCGCGCTGCACGCCGGGCCGGGCAGCTGCGGGCAGCAGACCATCGCGATCGCCCAGCACGTGCGAACGCTCGTGGTCGCGAGCGACGTGCCCGCGGTGCGCGACTACGTCGCGGACGGGGTGAGCGGGATCCTGGTGCCGCCGGAAGACGCGCCCGCGCTCGCGGCGGCGCTGCGGCGCGCCGCGGACGAGCCCCGGCGCGCCGCGCTCGTGGAGGAGGGCTTCAGGCGCAACGTTCGGGACAACGCGCGCGTGGCGTCCTTCTTCCGGGAGTCCTTCGGTCCGGCAGCGGCGATCGGCTGATCTCCGGGGGCCCGGTGCGCTTGCCACGGCGCCGCGACCTCACCTATCGTCGCCGCGGATGCCGACCCTGCTCGCCTCCACCGGGGGGAAGCGCGTCCTGCTCCTCAACCCGCCGGTCGCGGAGGTGGCAGAGGCGCAGGACGCCTGGGCGTCGATCCGCACGCCGCCTTTCGCGCTGCTGCGGCTCGCGGGATGGCTGCGCGGGCTCGGGGCCGAGGTGGCGCTCCTCGACGCGCTCTCGGATCCCGCGCTCGAGGGGCGGCCGAAGGGCCGGCGCCGCGGCCGGCTGCGATGCGGCGAAGACGGCGACGCCCCGGTCGAACGCGACGTGTTCCACTACGGGCTCGACGCGCCGCTGCTCGAGCAGCGACTCGCGGACTTCTCGCCCGACGTCATCGCCGTGTCGGCGACCTTCACGTGGCACGCGCCGGTCGTCGAGGAGGTCGTCGCGGCGTGCCGCCGCGCTCACCCTCGCGCGAAGGTCGTCCTCGGCGGGAACTTCCCGTCGCTCTGCCCGGACGTCGCGCGGCGCGCCGGCGCCGACGAGACCTTCGTGGGCGACGTGCCCGACGCCGCCTTCTCGCCCACCGCGGTGGACCTGCTCGTTCGGCCGCCGGAGGCGGACTGGCTCCGGCTCGTGAAGGGTTGTCCGAACCGGTGCAGCTACTGCGTGGCGCCGGCGCTGAGCGGAGGGCGGGTCACGTTCCGCTCGCCGGACGCGGTCGTCGCGGAGCTGAAGGAGAAGGTCGCGCGGCACGGGGTCCGTCGGTTCGCGTTCCACGACGACGCGATCCTGTACCGCCGCGCCGAGCTCGTCGAGCCGCTGCTCGATCGGATCGCCCGGGAGGTGCAGGGCGTCTTCATCGACTTCGGCAGCGGGATCGCGGCGTGGCAGGTGGACGACGCGCTCGCGCGACGGCTCCGCGCCGCCGGCGTCCAGGTGGTCCACCTCGCGCTCGAGACGCTCGACCCGGTACGGTCGCGGGAGATGCATCGCCCCCAGGGGAGGGAGCAGTTCGAGCGCGCCGTCGAGATCCTGAAGGCGCACGGGTATCGCGGGCCGAGCCTGCGCGCCTTCTACCTCGTGGGCATGCCGGACCAGACGACCGACGAGATCCTCGAGGCGCTGCTCTGGCTCTACCGGCTCGGCGTCACCCCGCACCTCACGGCGTACACGCTCACGCCCGGGAGCGAGGATCACGCCCGGTACCGAGACCGCGTCACCGATCGCGCGCTGGAGGAGCTCGCGCCCCTCGCGTGGCGCTTCGCGAGTCCGCGCATGAGGGTCCGCGACCTCGACGGCTGCCTGCGGTACTTCTCCGAGCGGTTCTACCCGCTCGAGCGGATCCTCGGCTCGAGGACCGACGATCCACTCGTCCGACGGATGCAGGAGCTGGCCGCGCAGGGCGCGGGCACCTAGGTCGCGCGCACGTACCCGAGCTCCGCCCGCGCGCGACGGACGGGGGTCCCCGTCGCGTCGAGGAGCGCCAGGTCCGCCTCCTGCACGCGGATCGCGATCGCGAGGTCCGTGACGTCCGGCCCGGTGGCGAGCAGGAGGACCGCCGGCTTCGAGACCGCTTCGAGCCACTCCGGCGGAGTCCCGCCGCCGGGCGCCGCCGCGACGAGCGCGACGGTCGCGCCGGCGGGCCAGCCCGCAAGCCGCGCGCGAAGCCGGATCCCGGCGGCGTCCTCGGTCGCCTGGACGGCCCTCGCGCCCCCTGCGTCGAGGCGGAGCGCGTCGGGCGCCACGTGGCGCGCGTCGCCGTGGAGCCGCGCGGCTCCCCCGACCGCGCGCGCCGTGGCGTGAGGC
>DASVZX010000107.1:0-15574 GCA_036391435.1 Anaeromyxobacter sp.
GACGAGCGACTTGTCCTCGATGAAGTCCCCGAGGTGGCTGTCCTCCTCCTCGCCGATGGGCGTCTCGAGGCTGATCGGCTCCTTCGCGATCTTGAGGACCTTGCGGACCTTGTCGAGCGGCAGCTCCATCTTCTCCGCGATCTCCTCCGGCGTGGGCTCGCGCCCGAGCTCCTGCACGAGGTAGCGGCTCGTCCGGATGAGCTTGTTGATCGTCTCGATCATGTGGACCGGGATGCGGATCGTCCGCGCCTGGTCGGCGATGGCGCGGGTGATCGCCTGGCGGATCCACCACGTCGCGTAGGTCGAGAACTTGTAGCCGCGCTTGTACTCGAACTTGTCCACCGCCTTCATGAGGCCGATGTTGCCCTCCTGGATGAGATCCAGGAACTGCAGGCCGCGGTTCGTGTACTTCTTCGCGATGGAGACGACGAGGCGCAGGTTGGCCTCGACGAGCTCGGTCTTCGCGCGCTCCGCCTTGCGCTCGCCCTCGCTGATGGCGCGGTAGGTCCGGCGCAGCACGTCGCGCGGCACCTCCGCCTCCTCCTCGACGCGGAGGATCTTCCGGCCGGCGGTCCGCATCGTGCGGTCGAGCTCCTCGACCTCCTCGACCGGGCAGCCGAGCTTCCGCGCCAGCTTCTTGCGCGCCGCCTCGTCCTCGCGCGTCTCGCGCAGCAGCCGCCGCAGCTCCTTCGCCGCGACGCCGGTGCGCCGCTCGCAGTCGAAGAACTCGCGCTCCGCCTCCTCGACGCGCTTCACGAAGCTCTTCAGCTTGAGGACGATCCGGTCGATCTGCTTCTTGTTGAGCTGGATCTCCTCGAGGTTCGCCATCATGTCCTGCTCGACCTTCTTCTTCTCGAGCATGAGCTCGCGCCGCTTCACCTGCGAGATCTTCTTCGTCGCGAGGGTCTCCTCGACCTTCTCGCGGTCGCGGTCGAGCTTCTTGATCCGGTCGATGTGCTTGAGGACGTGGTCGACCTTCTTCTGCTCCTCCTTCGGGATGGCGGGGACCTTCTCCGCCTCCGCCGCCCCGTCGACCGCGGCCACCGCGGCGTCGGCGCCCTCGACGGCCGCCTCGGCCTCGACGACCTCCTCCTCGACCTCCTCGACCTCCTCCGCCTCGGCGTTCTGCTCGTCGCCCGCGTCCTTGATGATCTCGCGGACCCGGATCTTGCCCTTGCGCAGCCGCTCGCCGAGCTCGGTGATCTCGCGGATGGCGATCTCGGACGAGAGCACCGCGGCGAGGACCTCCTTCTCGCCCTCCTCGATCCGCTTCGCGATCTCGACCTCGCCCTCGCGGGTGAGCAGGGAGACCGACCCCATCTTGCGCAGGTACATGCGGACGGGGTCGTTGGACTTGCCGTAGCCGGCGTCGTCCTCCTCCTCCTTCTCCTCGGCCTTCGCCTCCTCCTTCTCCTCGGGCTCCGGAGGCTTGTCCGGGAGCTTCATCTTCTTCTCGGCGCCGTCCACGACCTCGATGTCGTGCTCGCCGAACATCGACATGACGTCGTCGATCTGGTCGGAGCCGATGTCCGAGGGCAGCGCGTCGTTCACCTCGTCGTAGGTGAGGAAGCCCTTCTCGCGGCCGCGCTCCATGAGCGCCTTCACCTCGGACCGCTCGGTGATGTCGCTCATGTCGTCGCCGGCGAGGGCGTCGATCTCCTCCTCCTCCTCCTCGCCCTCGACGTCCTTCTCCTCGCCCTCGGCGCCCTCCTCCTCGCCGGCGGCGCCGCGGCGGAGCCGGGCGGGCTTCTCGTCCTTGCCGCCCTTCTCCCGGGCGCCCTTCTCGCCCTTGCCCCTCTCCGCCTTGTTCTTCGCGGCCTTCTCGGCGGCGGCCACCACCGCGGCCTTCTTCTTCTCCGCCTTGTCCGCCTTCTCGGCCTTCTCCGCCCTCGCCTTCGCGGCGCGGGTCGCCTCCGCCTTCGGGGCCCGGACGGGCTTGGCGGCGGCGCGCTCCTTGCGCTTCGCCTTCACCCGCGGGGCGGCGGCCTTCTTCTTCCTGGCGGCGTGGGCCTTGGTGGTCATGTCCTTCGACTCCTTCGACGGCGGCTCGGCTGCTCGGTGGGGCTGATGTCTAACGTTTCCGGCGCGGGCGAGCCCGGCCAACCTTCCAAGAATGCTCTGGAGCTTCGCTTTCATCCGGGACGCTCCAGGGATCGCAGGCGACGGTCGAGATCCGCGCGCTTGCGCTGGACCACCTGGACCTCGATGGCGAGGTCCTCGGGGACGCGCGGACCGCTCTTGACGACGAGGGCCATCAGCTCGTCGTAGCGGGTCCCGAGAGACTCGATCGTCGCCTTCACCACGGCTTTCCTGAGCTCCCGCTCGGCGTCCTCGGCGCGCGGACGACCCGGGCCCGCGATCTCGCGGGCCCGCCGGGCGGTGCGCTCGTCGGCGTCGGCCGCGATCCGGGCGAGCGCCTGATCCACCGGGAGCGGCTCCCGGATGAGGTCGCGGGCGAGGTCCGCGACGGGGCCGGCCGGGAGGACGCCGGGCAGGTTCTCCGCCTCGGCAACGGGGCCGAGGTCGGGAAAGGCGGCCAGGAGGGCGAGAGCGTCGGCGGCAGGCCCCGGAAGGGTCATCCGGACCCTGGACCCGGGCGGCGGCCGGAGGACGGGCGCCCCCCTCGAAGGGGGAGAGGCGGCCGGGCGGGCGGCCGGGCGCTCGGATCGCTCGCCGGCGATCTCGGCGTGGAGCGCGGCGAGGTCGAGGTCGAGCCGCCTCGCGATCCCGTCCTCGAACACGGAGCGGGGGAGCCCCTCGGGCATCATCCGGACGAGCGGCGCGAGCTCGCGGACCGCGGCGAGCTTCGCCTCGAGGGCGGCCTCGCGCGGGCGCGGACCGCAGGTCCGCTCCACGGCGCGATCGATGAGGAACTCGGAGAGCGGCACCGCCGCGGCGAGCAGCGCCTCGACGCCGGCCCGGCCGTTCGCGCGCGCGTACTCGTCCGGATCGGTCTTGCCGGCGTCGGACGGCAGCACCGCGACCTTCCCCGCGAGGCCCGCCGGGAAGAGGGCCTGGGCGGCCTTGGCCGGCGCGGCGAGGCCCGCGACGTCGCCGTCGAAGAGCACCGTGACCTCGCGGCAGTCGCAGCGCGCGAGGAGCTCGACGTGCTCCGGCGTGAGCGCGGTCCCGCAGACCGCGACGGCGTTCGCGACGCCCGCCTGGTGCAGCCCGATCACGTCGAAGTAGCCCTCCACCAGCACCGCCTTGCGCGTCTTGCGGATCGCCTCGCGCGCGAGGTCGAGCCCGTACAGCACCCTCGACTTCTTGTAGAGCGGCGTCTCCGGGCTGTTGATGTACTTCGCGCCCTTCTCGTCCTTCGCGAGCGCGCGCCCGCCGAACCCGATGACCTGCCCGTCCATGGCGGCGATGGGGAACATGAGCCGGTTGCGGAAGCGGTCGTAGGTGCCGCCCTTCTCCTTCGCGATGACGAGGCCGGCCGAGAGGAGCGCCGCGCCGCCGATGCCCTTCTTCTCGAGCCGCGGCCCGAGATCGCTCCACGCGTCCGCCGCGACGCCCAGCCTGAACCTCCCGATCGACTCCTCCGCGACGCCGCGCCCGTCGAGGTACGCGCGCGCCGACGCGCCGTGCGGCGACGCGAGCCGCGCCGCCCAGTACCGCGCCGCCGCGTCGTTCGCCGCGAGCAGCTCGCCGCGCTCCTTGCGCCGCCGCTTCTGCTCGGCGGACTCCTCCTCGATCTCCGGGATCTCGACCCCCACCTCGCGCGCCAGCTCGCGCACCACCTCCGGGAACTCCTTGCCGGAGACCTTCTGAAGGAACCCGAACACGTCGCCGTACGCGCCGCAGCCGTAGCACTTGAAGTGCTTGTCCTCCGGGTACACGTGGAAGCTCGGCGTCTTCTCCCCGTGGAAGGGGCAGTTCCCCTTCCACGTCCGGCCCGAGCGCTTCAGCTCCATGTGGCGGCCGAGCACCGCCACGACGTCGACGCGGTCTCGGATCTCGTCGATGACCGAGTCCGGGATCAGGCTCTCTCCCTCGCTGCTGCGGTGTCGCGCGCCCCTTCCGCGCCTGCTTCCCGGTCGCCCGGGCGGATCGCCCGGTCGAGCCCGCCGTCACTTCCCGGAGAGCCGGGCCTTGACGAGCTCGCTCACCAGCTTCCCCTCGGCGCGGCCCTGCACCTCGGGCATGAGCGCCTTCATGACGGCGCCCATGTCCTTCGGCCCCTGGGCGCCGACCCTCTTCACCACCTCGTCGACCTTGGCGCGGAGCTCCGCCTCCGTGAGCTGCTGGGGCAGGTACGCCTGGAGGATCGCGATCTCCGCGGTCTCCTTGTCGGCGAGGTCCTGGCGGTTGCCGGCCTTGTACTGGTCGACCGAGTCGCGGCGGCGCTTGATCTCCGTCGCGATGACGCCCTCGATCCCGGCGTCGTCGAGCGGCTTCATGAGCTCGATCTCGCGGTACTTGATGGCGCTCTTCAGCATGCGGATCGTGCCCAGCCGGAGCTGGGCCTTCTCCCGCATCGCGGACTTCATGTCCTGGTCGAGCCGTTCCTTGAGCGCCATGGCGTCCGCCCGAGGGCTCCCGGCTAGTAGCTCTTCCGCATCTTCTTCATCGCGCGCTTCTTCGCGGCGAGCGCCTTCTTCTTGCGCTTGACGGAGGGCTTCTCGTAGTGCTCGCGCTTGCGGATCTCCGACAGGATGCCCGCCTTCTCGCACTGCTTCTTGAAGCGCTTCATCGCATTCTCGAAGGACTCGCCATCCTTCACGCGCACGCCGGTCATTCGTGTCTTTCCTCGGGCTTTCTCTCTGGGCTGCGGGGCCGAAAACGCAAACGAGCCGGACGCTGGGGCGCGCCCGGCTCCTCTCGCGAGTGAACGGCGGAATTATCGGAAAACCCCTCCCCCGTCAAGGGCTTCCGCCTCCGCCGGCCTTTCCGCCGCCCGGCTGGTGCCGGCGCTCGAGCACCGCGTACACCATCGTGGGCGTCACGTCGGCCGACGCGAGCAGCACGAGCAGGTGGTAGATGAGGTCGGCCGCCTCGTGGGCGAGGTGGTCCTTCGAGTCCTGGCCCGACTCGAGCGCCTGGTGGGCCTCGTTCACCTCGTAGGCCTCCTCGATCACCTTGCGGCGGATCTGCGAGGAGTTCGCGAGGAGCTCGCGGGTGTAGCTCTTCGCGTTGCCGTCGTCCGCCTTCCGCGACTCGATCGTGGCCCACAGCTGGGCGAGGAAGCGTTCGTCTGCCATGGTGTCGGCTCCGTCCCGGCCGGGGGTCACGGCCTCACGTCGATGCCCCGCGCGCGAAGATACGCCTTCGCCTCCTGCACGGTGTGCTTTCCATCGTGGAAGATCGACGCCGCGAGCGCGGCGTCGGCGATCAGCAGCCCCTCGGCGAGGTGCTCGAGGGTGCCGACCCCGCCGGAGGCGATGACCGGGATCGTCACGGCCTCGCACACGCGCTCGAGGAGCTCGAGGTCGTACCCCGCCAGCGTGCCGTCCCGGTCCATGCTCGTGAGGAGGAGCTCGCCCGCCCCGCGCGCCGCGACCTCCCGCGCCCAGGCGATCCCCTCGACGCCCGTCGGCTTCGAGCCGCCCGCGACGTAGACCTCCCACTCCTGGGGACCCATCCACCGCGGCCGCCGCTTCACGTCGATGGCGACGACGAGCGCCTGCGCGCCCGCGATCCGCGAGAGGCGATCGACGAGCCCCGGCTCCTTCACCGCCGACGAGTTCACCGAGACCTTGTCCGCGCCCGCGTGGAGGAGCGCGACGAAGTCGCGCTCGCTGCGGACCCCGCCCCCGACGGTGAGCGGCGCGAACACGCGCTTCGCGGTGCGCGTCACGAGGTCGACGAGGGTGCCGCGGTTCTCCTGCGTCGCGGCGATGTCGAGGTAGGTGACCTCGTCGGCGCCCTGCTCGTCGTAGCGCGCCGCGGCCTCGACGGGATCGCCGGCGTCGCGGAGGTTCCGGAACTTGACGCCCTTCACGACGCGGCCGTTCTTCACGTCGAGGCAGGGGATGATGCGCTTGGCGGGCACGCTCGGCGCCTCCTAGCCCTTCGCCGCCTGGACCGCCGCGCGAACGTCGAGGCGCCGCTCGTAGATCGCCTTTCCGACGATGACGCCCGCGAGGCCGGCGAGCCTGCACGCCTTCACGTCGGCGAGGCCGGACACGCCGCCGGACGCGATCACCCGCACGCCCGCCTCGGCCTGCAGCCGCGCCGCGCCGCCGACGTCGACGCCGCTGAACATGCCGTCGCGGCCGACGTCGGTGTACTCGACGACGGACACCCCCGCGCCCTTCACGCGCCGCGCCACCTCGACCGCCGAGAGCCCGGTCCCCGCCGTCCAGCCGGCGACCTTCACCTCCCCGTCGCGCGCGTCGATGCCGGTGCGGATCCGCCCGGGGAACTTCCGGCACGCCTCCTCGACGAGGCCGAGCCGCTCCACCGCGGCGGTGCCGAGGACGACGTAGGACACGCCGAGGGCGAGCACCTTCTCGACGTCGAGGAGCGTGCGGATCCCGCCGCCCAGCTCCACCTCGATGCCCTTCACCCTGCAGATCGCGGCGACCGTGTCGAGGTTCACCGGCCAGCCCGCCTTCGCGCCGTCGAGATCGACGACGTGCAGGAGCGTCGCGCCCGCGTCGCGGAACTCGGCCGCCTTCTCGGCCGGGTCCTTCGCGTAGACCTTCTTCGTCGCGAAGTCGCCCTTCTCGAGCCGGACGGCCTCGCCGCCCATGAGGTCGATCGCCGGGATGACGAGCATGGATCCTTCCTGCGGTCATAAGCGGCCGCGGAGCGCGCTACCAGATCGCACAACCGGGGTGGGGACACAACCGGACGGGCGGCGGGGCGGCCGCCAAGAGGGAACCCCGGCCGCCAAGAGGGAACCCCATCATGGCCGAGAGGAGCACGCGGGCGAGCCGGCCCGCCGGGCGGGGCGGCGGCGGGCGCTCGAGCCGCGGCCCCGGCCCGAGCTCGAAGAGGCCGGCGAGCGCTTCAGACGCGCACGAACCGCTCGAGGAGCGCGAGCCCGACCTTCTGGCTCTTCTCCGGGTGGAACTGGACTGCGAAGAGGTTGTCCCTCGCGAGCGCGGCGCAGTAGGGGATGCCGTGCGTCGCCGTGAGCGCGACGCCGGGCGCGGTCGCGGGCGCCGCGTACGAGTGGGCGAAGTAGGCGTAGGCGCCGTCCATGGGCGCGAAGAGCGGGGGCGCGGACGCGGTCGCGCGGAGCGGCGACCAGCCGATGTGCGGGAGCTTCTGCCCCGCCGGGAGCTTCACGATCCGTCCGGGCAGGATGCCGAGCCCCTTCGCCCCGCCGCCCTCCTCGCCCTCCTCGAACAGGATCTGGAGGCCGACGCAGATGCCGAGGACCGGCGTCCCCTTCCGGATGCTCTCCAGCAGGGCGTCGGAGACGCCGCTCCGGCGCATCGCCTCGGCGCACGCCGGCATCGAGCCCTGGCCGGGGACCACGATCCGGTCCGCCCTCCGGACCACCTCCGCGTCGTGCGTCACGACGACGCTCGCGCCGACCTCGCGGAGCGCGTTCTCGACCGAGCGGAGGTTGCCCGCGCCGTAGTCGACGAGAGCGACGGTGCCCGGCGCGCTCACCCGCGCCTCCCGCGGACGCCGCTCACAGCACGCCCTTCGTGGACGGGATCGCCCCGCCCTCGCGCGCCGTCGCCGCGCGGAGCGCCCGCGCGGTCGCCTTGAAGATCGCCTCGACGACGTGGTGCAGGTTCCGGCCGTAGCGGACGTTCACGTGCAGGCAGATCCGCGCGTGGTTCACGAGCGCCTGCAGGAAGTCCTGCGTCAGGTCGACGTCGTAGGTGCCGATGAACCGCTTCCCCGAGGGGAGCTTCGCGTCGAAGGTGAGGTGCGGCCGGCCGGATAGGTCCACCACCGCCTCGACGAGCGCCTCGTCGAGCGGGACGACCGCGCTCCCGTAGCGGGCGAGCCCGGCCTTGTCGGCGACGGCCTGCCGGAGCGCCTCGCCGAGCCCGATCCCCACGTCCTCGACGGTGTGGTGCGCGTCCACCTCGAGGTCGCCCTTCGCGCGCACCGACAGGGCCATCCCGCCGTGCCGCCCGATCTGCTCGAGCATGTGGTCGAAGAACGGGATCCCGGTCGCGACGCGGACGTCGCCCGGCTCGAGCCGGAGGTCCACCTCGACCGAGGTCTCCTTCGTCCGGCGCGCGACCGACCCGCGCCGCGCCGGCGCGGCCTTCGCCCTCGCGGTCATCGTCCTCGCCTCCGCGGCAGCGGCCGGCGCGCGGCCCGCCCGCCCCTGCCCGTCTTCCGCGGCGCCGCCCGCGGCGCCTTCGCGGCCTTCCCCGCCCGCGCGACGCGCACCTCGACCGCGCGCCAGTGCCCGACGAGCCCCTCGGCGCGCGCGAGGGTCTCGACCGCCGGCGCGACCGCGGCGAGCGCCGCCGGCGTGAGGTCGAGCACGCTCATCCGCCGCCGGAACGTCGCGACCGAGAGCGGCGAGGCGAACCGCGCCGTCCCCGCGGTGGGGAGGACGTGCGACGGCCCCGCGACGTAGTCGCCGACCGCCTCGGGCGTGGACGTCCCGACGAACACCGCCCCCGCCCGGGAGATCCGCTTCACCAGCGCGGCCGCGTTCCGCGCGTGGAGGGCGAGGTGCTCCGGCGCGAACTCGTCCGCGAGCGCCACCGCCTCCGCGAGGTTCCGCGCGACGACGGCCGCGCCGCGGTCGCGGAGCGACGCGCTCGCGATGTCCCGGCGCGGCAGGTCCGCGAGCTGCCGGTCCACCTCCCCGAGCGTCGCGTCCGCCACCTTCGCGGCGCTCGTGACGAGCACCGCGACCGCGCGCGGGTCGTGCTCCGCCTGGGCGATGAGGTCCGAGGCGACCTCCGCCGCGTCGGCCGCGGGATCGGCGAGCACGAGGATCTCGCTCGGGCCGGCGATCATGTCGATGTCCACGCGCCCGAACACGAGCCGCTTCGCCGCCGCGACGTAGGCGTTGCCGGGCCCGCAGATCTTGTCCACGGCCGGGATGGTCTCCGTCCCGTGCGCCATCGCGGCGATCGCCTGCGCGCCGCCCACGCGGAAGAGCGTCGAGACGCCGGACACGTGGCACGCGGCGAGCGTCCAGTCGTCCATCTCGCCCGTGCCGCGGACGCCGGGCGAGCAGACGATCACCTCGGCGACGCCCGCCACCCTGGCCGGGATCGCGGTCATGAGGACGGAGGACGGGTAGCGCGCGGTCCCGCCCGGCACGTACAGGCCGACCCGCGCGAGGGGCCGGACCACCTGCGCGAGCGTCGCCCCGGTGGCGTCGCGCCGCGCCGGCACCTCCGAGTCGCGCTCGCAGCGGTGGAAGTCGCGGATCCGCCTCGCGGCGAGGGCGAGCGCCCTGCGCCCCTCCGGCGGGAGCCGGTCGTGGGCGGCCTTCATCGCGTGCGGGCCGAGCGCGAGCGCCTCGACGCCCGCGGGCTCCCAGCCGTCGAACCGGAGCGTCGCCTCGAGGAGCGCCACGTCGCCGCGCGCGCGGACGTCCTCGACGATGCGCGCGGCCGCCTCGCGGACCGGACCCTCGTCCTCGTCGGAGCCGCGCGCGCAGACGGCCGCCCAGGCGGCGCGGAAACCGGGATCGCGGGTGTCGAGCCTCTGCACGGGAGCCCTCTCGGAAGCGTGGATTTATAGTCCAGTCGCCCCGCCCTGGCGAGCCTCGGCGGCGGCACGGAGGATCGCCATGCGTCGCGCCCTCGCCGTCCTGCCCCTCGCCGTCGTCGCCTGCGCCACCGCCCCGCGTCGGGCCGCCGACCCGGCCGCCCGGGTCGCCGCGGTCGCCGACGCGTACGAGGCCGCGTTCCTCTCGGAGCAGCCGGAGCAGGCGTACCTGCTCGGCGTCACGCCGCCCCGGCACGACGGCCTCTCCGACAACTCGCCCGCCTGGATCGCGTCCTGGCAGGCGCGCGAGGACGCCTGGCTCGCCGCGCTCGACGCGATCGACCCGGCCGCGCTCGTCGCCTCGCCGGCCTGGATCACCCACGGCGTCCTGCGCGAGCAGCTCGCCGCGGCGAGGCAGCTCCGCGTCTGCCACCCCGAGTGGTGGCTCGGCGTGAACCACATGTTCTCCTGGCACCTCGCGCTCGCGCGGGTCGCCGAGCTCCAGCCGGTCGACACCGCCGAGCACCGGGAGCAGGCGCTCGCGCGCTGGCGCAAGGTGCCACGCTACGTCCGGCAGGAGATCGAGAACCTCCGGACCGGGCTCGCGCACGGCTACTCCGTGCCGAGGCCCGTCGCGGAGCGGATGCTCGCGCAGATCGACGGGCTCGCCCCCGCCCCCGGCGCGCCGCTGCGCGCCCACCCCTACGCGAGCCCGGCCCGCCGGGCGACCGACGCGGGGTTCGGGGAGGCGTACCTCGCGGTGCTGGAGCGGGAGGTGCTGCCCGCGCTGCGCGACTTCCGCGCCTTCCTCGCGGGAGAGTACCTGCCGAAGGCGCGGACCACCCTCGCGGTCACCGCCCTCCCCGACGGCGCCGCCTGCTACCGGGCGCTGCTCCGCGCGAACACGACGCTCGACCGCCCCGCGGACGAGGTGTACGCGCTCGGGCGCGCGGCCGTCGCGCGCTACACGGACGAGGTGCGCGCGATGGGCAAGCGCCTCCTCGGCGAGGACGACTTCGCGGCGATCATCCGGCGGGTGGAGGACGCGCCGGAGAACCACTACGCGGATCCGGAGGAGCTCCTGCCCGACTCGCGGGAGCTCGTGCGCCGCGCCCAGGCGGCGATGCCGCGCCTCTTCGTCGCGGTCCCCGAGCAGCCCGTCGTGGTCGAGCCGATCCCCGCGTACGAGGACGGCGCCGGCGCGAGCAGCCACTACGAGCCGCCGACCCTCGACCGCCCTGGCGTGTACCGGATCTCGCTGCTGCGGCCCGGCGGCACCTCGCGCGCCGAGGCCGAGATCACCGCGTTCCACGAGACCTGGCCGGGGCACCACCTCCAGATCGCGTACGCCCAGCGCCTGAAGGGGCTCCACCCCGTGACCCGGCTCGCCTTCAACTCCGGGTACACCGAGGGCTGGGCGCGCTACGCCGAGGAGCTCGCGGAGGAGGTCGGCCTGTACCGCTCCGACTTCCCGAAGATCGCGCGCCGCGCCTGGCCCGCCCGCGGCATGGTGGTGGACCCCGGGATCCACGCGATGGGCTGGACCCGTGAGCAGGCGATCGCGTTCCTCGTCGAGTCCGGGAAGTTCGACGAGCGGAGCGCGCCGATGGTCGTGGACCGCATCGCCGCGCTCCCGGGCCAGCTGACGAGCTACGACTCGGGGGCGCAGGAGTTCTTCGCCCTGCGCCGCGAGGCGGAGGCGGCGCTCGGCGCGCGCTTCGACCTGCGCCGGTTCGACGACGCGCTGCTCGATCACGGGACGATCACGCTGCCGATGCTCCGCGCCCGGATGCAGCGCTGGATCGCCGAGGAGCGCGCCCGCGGCGAGCCGCGCTGATCCCGCCCGGGCGGGGTCGGCGCGGCCGCTCGCGCGTGCCTCGTCCCGCGCCCGGAGGCGGCCCGCCGGCCGGGGAAGCCCTAACTTCCCGTAGAAGGAGGAGCGACCATGCCCCCGAGGGGAGTGAAGAGCCCGAAGCGGAAGCGCCAGTACGAGCACATCAAGCGGTCGGAGCGCAGCGAGGGCCGGAGCCTGCGGCGCGCGAAGGAGATCGCCGCCCGCACCGTGAACAAGCAGCGCCGCAAGGCCGGGCAGACGAAGGCGCAGCGCGGCCGGAAGGGACGCTCGTCGCGCCGGTCCCGCCGCTCCTGACCGAGCGCGGCACCGCTCCCGACCGCGGCCGGCGCGCCGCGCAGGTCCAACGCGTGCGTCGCACCGGTCGAGGCCGCCGGGGTACGCGAGCCCGATCGCGCGACGGTCGCGGCGCCGCGGAGCCCGCACCCGCGGGGGGCCTCCCGTGGCCCTTCCGAGGTCGCCGGGCGCGCGCCGATCGGGTTAGATCCGCCCCGCATGAACCCGCGCACCGACCTCTGGCTGCAGAACCTCATCGACGAGCGCGACGGCGCCGCCCTCTACGAGGGGCTCGCGAAGTACGAGAAGGACCGGGAGCGGGCGCGGAGCTTCCTCGAGATCGCCGAGGCGGAGCGCCGCCACGCGGACATCTGGAAGCGCAAGCTCGAGAAGGAGGGCGTGGCGCTCCCGAACGACCGCCCGTCCTCGCGCGTGCGCGCGCTCGTGTGGCTCGCGCGCCGGCTCGGCACCGCCGCGGTCGTCCCGATGGTGCTCGAGACGGAGGCGGGCGACGCGGAGAAGTACGACGCGCAGGGGGGCGAGGCGACCGCGATCGCCGACGAGGAGCGCGCGCACCGCCGCACGGTCGCGGCGATGGGGCGGGGGCAGCCGACCGAGGCGCGCGAGCTCATCGCGAGCCGCGAGCGGTGGCACCGGTCGTCCGGCTCGGCCGGATCGATCCGCGCCGCGATCTTCGGCATGAACGACGGCCTCGTCTCGAACCTGTCGCTCATCCTCGGCGTCGCCGGCGCGGGCGTCGAGCCGCGGACGGTCGTCGTGACCGGGTTCGCGGGCCTGCTCGCCGGGGCGTTCTCCATGGCCGCGGGGGAGTACACGTCCGTCGCGAGCCAGCGGGACCTCCTCACGCGCCAGGTCGCCATCGAGCGGCGCGAGATCGAGGAGGCGCCCGAGGAGGAGGCCGCGGAGCTCGCCCTCATCTTCAAGCAGAAGGGGCTCTCGACGGAGCAGGCGAGCCGGACCGCGGCCGAGCTGCTCAAGAACCCCGAGTCCGCCCTCGACTCGCTCGTGCGCGAGGAGCTCGGGCTCGACCCGAACGAGCTCGGCTCGCCGGTGGGCGCGGCGGTCTCGTCCTTCGCGATGTTCTCGGTCGGCGCGTTCCTCCCGCTCGTGCCGTTCCTCGCGACGAGCGGCTCGCTCGCCGTCGCGCTCTCGTCGGCGATCGCGTTCATCGTCCTCGCGGGCGTGGGGGGCCTCGTCGGCTTCCTCTCCGGGACGAGCCTCTGGAAGAGCGCGTTCCGGATGGCGGGGCTGGCGGCGGTCGCCGCGGGCGTGACGTACGGCGTCGGGCGGATCTTCGGCGCGACGGTGGGCTGAGGCCGGTTCTCGCGTCCGGGAGGCGCCCGTCGCGGTACGATCGGGCATGCGCTACGCCGCCCCCTGGGACCGCTCGCTCCGCGTCTCCACCGGCGCTCTCCTCGCCGTCCTCGCCTTCGCCGCCGTCGTCGCGCTCCTGGTGGCGAGGGCGCTCGGGGGCGTCGTCGCCGGCGCGCTCGGGGCGTTCGCGCTCGCCGTCCTCGCCGCGGTGGCGCTCGCGGGCTGGGCGCTCGCGCCGACCGGGTACGCGGTGGAGGAGGGGACGCTCCGGATCGAGCGGCGCCTCCGGCCGCTCTCGATCCCGCTCGCGCGCGCGACGGCGGTGGCGCGCGTCGCCGAGCTGTGGGCGCTCGGCGCCGCCCGCATCGGCGGCTCGGCCGGCTTCTTCGGCCACTACGGCTCGTTCTGGAACCGCGGCCTCGGGTCGTTCCGGCTGTACGCGACGCGCACGCACGACCTCGTCCTGCTCGAGTTCCCCGACGACCGGCTCGTCGTCTCGCCCGACGCGCCGGAGCGCTTCGTCGAGGAGGTCTGCGCGGCGGCGCCGGGGGCGACGCGCGTCCAGGATCCCGAGGCGCTCGGGCGCAGGGCGGTCCCGCGCGGCGTGAAGGTCGCGGTCGGGGCCGCGGTCGCCGCGGTGCCGGTCCTCGTCGCCGCCGTGCTCTTCCTCACGACCGCGTGGGCGCCGGTGGGCGCGCACGTCGAGGGATCCGTCATCGAGATCGAGCGGCGCCACGCGCTCCCCGTCGAGATCCCGCTCGCGCGCGTCCACGGCGTGGAGGTCCTCGCGACGCCGGGCGGCTTCCGGCGGATCGCCGGCTTCCAGGGCCCCGGGATCTCCTACGGCCGCTTCGCGTCGGAGGACCTCGGCGAGTTCCAGCTCTACGACTGGGGCGGCCCGGCGTACGTGCTCCTCCAGACGGACGGCGGGCCCGTGCTGCTCACGCCGGACGACCCGGACCGCTTCGTCGCGGCGGTGCGGAAGGGGATGAAGGCGCCGTAGCGGCCGCCGCGCCTCCCCGGTGTGGACCGCGCGCCCGGCTACTCGCCGAGGTCCCCCTCGTCCGCGCCGGCGGGCGCCGCGCGCTCCTCCGTGTCCGGCGCCGGGACGGGGCCGGCGGGTTCGCCCGTCGCGCGGCCGCCGCGCCGGCGCGCGTAGTAGCGCGTCACGCTCGGCAGGCTGAAGCGGTTCATCGTCACCGAGTGGGTCGCGATCGCGTTCAGCCGGTCGATGTCGATGAACCACTCCGGCAGGTAGACCGGGCCGACGGCGAGCCCCTCGTCCACGAGGTCGCGGACCAGCTCCGCGTCGTCGACGCTCATCTTCCCCGCGAGGAAGGCGCGGACGAGGTCGACGTCGCGCTGCTCGAGCGCGGCGCGGATGAAGTTGAAGGTCCGGCAGTAGCCGCGCTGGTAGGCCGCGTCCTTCGTGAAGGGCGCCCCGCCCTCGAGCACGCCGCCGCGGAACACGCGCTCGCTCATGAGCGCGGCCTTCTCCGGCGGGAAGCGCGCGAGCAGGTAGCGGTAGACCTCGAGGAAGTCCGCGCCGCGCGCGGCCATGTCGATCGCGATGGTCCGCTCGCCGAGCTCGATGTAGCGCTCGTCGGTCACGTTGCCGGTGAGGTACTCGGCGACGATGCCGCCGCCCTCCTGCGACTCGGTGTGGCGGGGCAGCCCGATCCCGAGCACCGTGAGCACCGGCTGGCGCAGCCCGTTCAGGGAGGTGAGGACGTGCCAGAGCCCCTCGTGGTGGGCGAGGGCGCGGACCTGACGCTCGGAGAAGCGCGCGCCCTTGCGGAGCGTGACGCGCGTCGGGCCGGAGGCGGCGTTCGCGGTGAGCTTCGCGCGCGCCTGGACGGTGACGTGGCCGCCGAGGAGCGGGCCGCAGATCTCGGCGACCTTCCGCGCGGCCTCGTCGGCGGAGTAGACGAGCTCCTCGTCGCGCGCGCGCGGGCGGGAGGCCCACATGCGCGCGATGGCGAGGTTGTCCACGTTGTGGTCGGGGAAGCGGTCGCGCGGGTCGCCGTAGATCCTGCGGGAGATCTCGTAGAAGCGCCTCGTGCCGCGCGCGGCGAGCATGTCCACGACGGCGGCGAGCTCGTCGCAGCGGCGGCGGAGCCGCTCCTCGAGCGGGTTCCGCCCCTTGATCTGCCGGCGGATGCCCTTCAGCTCCTTCACCTTGTCCTTCGGGACGAAGCCGAGCGGCGGGTACTCCGGCCGCGGCAGCTCGCGCGCGCCCGCCTTGAAGAACCGCTCGTGCACCTGGGGGTCCCAGTTCACGAGGCGCAGGACGCGCACGGGCCCGTGCGCGCGGACGAGCTCGTCGCAGACGCGGCGCAGGTACTCCTTCGGCACGGGAGGAGGCTAGCACGGGGGACGTCGCGCGGCCGCGCACGGGCCCCCCGGACCGGCCGGGGCCGTCCACGGCGCGGCCGCGACCGGGCGCGGGCCGGACGGCGGTGGCGTCGCGGGGCGTGCGCCGGGCCCGGGAATGTCGTGCCGGGCGGAGGGGCCGCG
>DASVZX010000108.1:0-11145 GCA_036391435.1 Anaeromyxobacter sp.
TCGCTCGTCTTGTCGCCCACGTCGCATCCGACGAACACGGTGTTACGCTTTCCCATGGCCGCTCTCCTTGTGGTCCCAGTCCACGTTGGAGCAGGCTACGCCTGACTCCCTCGGAGAGCGGCCTTCTCATCCCATCTCTGCTGATCCCGTGAACGAGCCCGCGCCCGAGCCCGAAGATCCCCGGGCTCGGGCTCGGGCTCGTGCACGGGCTCGGGACTCGAATCGACTGGACAGCGCTTTAGCTGCCCGGCCGCGGGGAGGCGCCGTCGGCGCTCGCGCTGCCGCTCGACCTCGACCGGGCGCGCTCGGCCGCGGCGGCGCTCGCCCCCTCCGCGGCCCGGGCCGCGCCCACGGCGGCCTGGCCGCGCGTCAGCGCGTACTCGAGCTCCTCCTCGCGCGTGATCGGAGGCGCCTCGGGCGGCGCGAAGACGAGCGGCTCGTCGCCGGCCGCACGGGAGAACACCGCGCCGCGCGCGATGTCCTCGAGGACGAGCTGCGCCTCGGCGGGCGTCGCGGCCGACGGGTAGCCGGGCGGCGCCGGCACGCGCCAGGAGCGCGGCACGCCGCCCGCGGCGAGCTCGAGGAGGTCCCGGTCGGAGCGGGCGACGACGAGCGCGCCGTCGCGAACGCCGCGCACCTCGTCGTAGCGGACGACCGCGCCCCTCCCGAAGCGGACGAGGAACGTCCGCCCGACCTCGAACCCCCACTCGTGGAGCCTCGTGACCCTGCCGAGGTCCTTCTCGTCGGCGTCGCGCACCCGCTGGCCGAGACGCACCCCGTTGCGTTCCCTCATGTGGAACCATGTAGGGTCCGGGTCGCGGCGGGGCCAGCACCGGGCGGGACTAGGGTCTCTTCACGCGGGCCGCGCGGATCTTCGTGACCCGGCGGGGGTCGGCGTCGGCGACGGTGAACGCCCAGCCCTTCCAGAGCAGCCGGTCGCCCTTCGCCGGGATCGCGCCCGCGACGGCGTTGAGGAAGCCCGCCATCGTCTCGAAGCCCTCGTCCTCGGGCACGTCGGCGGCGGCGGACGCGTTGAACTCGGCGATCGCGGTCTCGCCGAGCACGGTGAACGTGCCGTCGGCGTGCGCCTCGACGGCGCGCGACTCCTCGTCGAACTCGTCGCGGATGTCCCCGACGATCTGCTCGAGGACGTCCTCGATCGTGCACAGGCCCATGATGCCGCCGTGCTCGTCCACGACGAACGCCATGTGGAGGTGCTTGCGCTGCATCTCGCGCAGGAGCTGGTCGATCGGCTTCGACCAGGGCACGAAGTGGGCGGGCCGGAGCACGTCCTTCAGGTGGATGAGCTCGGGGTGGGCGAGGAGCGGCACGAGGTCGCGCGCGTGGAGGACGCCCTCGATCTGGTCGAGGCTCTCGCGGTAGACCGGCATGCGCGAGTGCCCCTCCTCCGCGAGGACGCGGATGATCTCCGGGACGGGCGTCTCCACCTCGACCGCGACGACCTCGGTGCGCGGCACCATCACGTCGCGCGCGGCCTTCTCGCGGAACTCGAAGACGTTGTGGATGAGCTCGCTCGTGTCGTCCACGCCGGCGCCCGACGTCCGCCGCGCATACTCGGCGAGCGCCCGCTCCATCTCGTCGAGCGGCGGCGGCGGGAGCGAGAACCGCCCCTTCCCGGAGACGGCCGAGACGACCGCGCCGAGCGGCGCGAGCAGCGTCCCGAGCGTCCGGAACGGCACGGCGAGCGCGAGGGCGACCCCCTCCCCGTGGCGCGCGCCGAGGCCGCGGCCGGCGGCGGCGAAGGGGAGCGACACGAGCGCGGCGGCGAGCGCGCCGAGCGACCCGCCGAGCCAGGGGGCGCGCGGCAGGAGGAGCGCGCCGACCGCGCCCGCGAGGAAGGCGGCGAACACCGTCGCGAGCGTCACGATCGCGCGGCCGGTGAACGCGGTCCGCTCCGGGTCGTCGAACAGCCCGGCGAGCGCCCGGGCGCGGCCGCGGGCCTCGGCCGGGCGGGCGAGATCCCGGGCGCGCGGCGATCCCACCGCGACGAGCGCGGCCTCCAGGGCGGCGCCGACGCCGCGCACCGCGAGGAGCGCGAGGGCGAGCGCGGCGAGCGCGACGATGTCCCCGAGCTCGGGCGGCGTCATCGGCCTTCCACCCTACCAAGAACCCCGGGAACCCCGTGGGGTCGATCTGTTATAAGACCGCGCATGGCGAAGAAGGCTCGAGTGTTCGTGACGCTCAAGCGGGGGGTGCTCGACCCGCAGGGCTCGGCCGTCAACCGCGCGCTCCACGCGCTCGGCTACGGCGAGGTCTCCGACGTCCGGCTCGGCAAGATGGTCGAGCTGACCCTCGACGAGAAGGTGCCGGAGGCGCAGGAGCGCGCGCGGCTCGAGGAGATGTGCCGCAAGCTCCTCGCGAACACCGTCATCGAGGACTACAGGATCGAGCTGTGAAGAAGACCGTCGGCATCGTCACGTTCCCCGGCTCGAACTGCGACCACGACGTCTACCACGTGCTGAAGCACGCGCTCGGCGCGGACGCGACCTACGTCTGGCACAAGGACCGGCTCCCCGGCGGGCTCGACGCGATCGTCGTCCCGGGCGGCTTCAGCTACGGCGACTACCTGCGCTGCGGGGCGCTCGCGCGGTTCTCGCCGGTGATGGAGGACGTCGCCGCGTTCGCGAAGAAGGGCGGCCCGGTCCTCGGCATCTGCAACGGCTTCCAGATCCTCTGCGAGGCCGGGCTCCTCCCCGGCGTCCTCATGCGCAACGCCTCGCTCAAGTTCGTCTGCAAGGACGTGACGCTCCGGATCGAGGGCGAGGCGACGCCCGTCACCCGCGGCCTCGCCGGCCGGACGCTGACGATGCCCGTCGCGCACGCCGAGGGGAACTACTTCGCGGACGCGGAGACCCTCGACCGGCTCGAGGGCGAGGGCCGCGTCGCGTTCCGGTACGTTGGCGGCGCGCCGAACGGCGCCGCGCGCGACATCGCGGGCGTGTCCGGCGGACCGGGGCGGAACGTCGTCGGCCTCATGCCGCACCCGGAGCGCGCGAGCGAGGCGATCCTCGGCTGCGAGGACGGGCGCCGCCTGTTCGAGGCGCTGCTCGCGGCGTAGCGGTGCAGCTCGACCTCCAGGGTCCGGCGGGCCGGCTCGAGGCGATCCTCGAGGAGGGAGCCGCCGGCGCCGCGCCGTCGTTCGCCGCGCTCGTCTGCCACCCGCACCCGCGCTACGGCGGGACGATGCACAACCACGCGACCTACCGGCTCGCGAAGGCGGTGCGCGCGAAGGGCGGCGCCGCGCTCCGCTTCAACTACCGCGGCGTGGGGCGCTCCGCGGGGAGCTTCGGCGGCGGCGACGGCGAGGCGGAGGACGCGGCCGCCGCGCTCGCGTGGCTCGCGCGCGAGCGCGCGGGGCTGCCGCTCCTCGCGTGCGGGTTCTCGTTCGGCGCCTGGATGGCGATCCTCGCGGGCGGCGCGGACCCGCGCGTCCTTGGGCTCCTCGTCGCCGGGCTCGCGCTCCGCGCGCCGGACCTCGCCCGCTTCCGCGAGTCGGGGCGCGCGCGCGACCTCGAGAAGCCGCTCGCGATCGTGCAGGCCGAGCACGACGAGTTCGGGACGCCGGCCGAGGTCGCGGCGGCGCTCGCCGGCTCCCGCGGGCCGCGGCGGCTCGTCGCGGTGCCCGGCGCGACCCACCTCTTCACGGACGAGCTCCCCGCGCTGCAGCGCGAGGCGGATGCGGCGCTCGGCTGGCTGCTCGAGGGGCGGGCGCTCGCCTAGGCGTGCGCCTCGACGCCCCCGCCCGGCCCGGCCGCGGCGTACTGCCGGACGGTCGCGACGAGCGCGTCGAGCTCGAACGGCTTCTGCAGGAAGGCCGCGGCGTCGATCCCCGACACGCGGCCCAGCGCGGAGATCACGATCACCGGGATCCCGGAGATGTCGGGGTCGCGGTCCCGCGCGGCGCAGAACTCCCATCCGTTCATGCCCGGCATCATGAGGTCGAGGAGGATCACGGCCGGGTGATGGGCGCGGAGCTGGGCGAGCGCCTCGGCGCCGTCCCGCGCGTCGATCACGTCGAAGCCCTCGTCCTTGAGGACCTCCGCGACCGCCTCGCGGATGTCGCGCTCGTCGTCCACCACCAGAACGGAAACCATCTCAGGATAGGTACTTACGGACGTCACCGAGCGCAAACGCGCCCGGGCGGGCAGGCGGGGGAGCCCCGCGCAGGGTCACGTGCCCGCGAGCTGCACGCCCTCGAAGACCAGGGTCGGGGTGCGCATCGCGGAGTACGGGTAGGGATCGTTCCCCACCGCTGCGAGCCGCTGCCACAGCTCCAGGTGGTTTCCGGAGACGTTCATCTCGCCCACGGGCTCGGCGACGCGGCCGCCCCGCACGCGGAACCCCCGCACGCCGAGCGAGAAGTCGCCGGTGGTCCCGTTCGAGTTGCCGCCCAGGAACCCGGTGACGAGGATCGCCTCGCCCACGTCGGACAGCAGCCCCTCCCGGGAGCGCTCGCCGAGCTTCCAGGCGAGGTTCGAGCTGCGCGCGGTCGTCGGCGGCAGCCCGAGCTTGCGGCCGTAGTAGGTGTCCACGTAGTAGGTGCGCAGGACGCCCTGCTCGAAGACCGGGAAGGGGCGCGCGGCGAGCCCCTCGCCGTCGTAGAGGCGGGAGCCGAGCGCGCGCGGGACGAGCGGGTCGTCTGTGAACTCGAGGAGCGCGGACCCGATCCGGGCGCCGACCTTGCCCTCGAGGTACGAGCGCTTCTGCTGGATCGACGCCGCCGCGAGCGGCCCGAGCAGGTACCCGACGATGCGCCCGGACGCGCGGTTGTCCACGACCATCGTCATGACCGCCGACGGGCCCTTCGCGGATCCGATCCGGCCGAGCGCGCGCTCGGCGGCGCGGCGGCCGACGGCCCCGGGCGGCTCGACCATGGAGCGGTAGCGGCCGCCGGACGCGGCGTACTCCTCCGGGCGCCGCCCGTCGGGATCACGGACCGTGACCTCGGCGGAGATCCAGAAGTCGGTGCCGCGCTTCGTGCCCTCGAACCCGTTCGTCTGGACGAGCGCGCTCTCGGCCTGCGTGTCGGAGACGCTCGTCGTGACCGAGAGGAACTTCTCCGCGCCGGGGACGGCGCGGGCGGCTGCCTCGATCTCCGCGGCGACGGAGCGGCGCCCGGCCGCCTCGACCTCGCCGTAGCTCGGGTCCGCGAGCTCGAGGTCGAGCTGCGCCTGGCCGCGGTAGAGCTCGGGCTCGGGGAGGCGGCGGTAGGGGTCGGGGGCGAGGGTGCGCGCGAGCGTGACGGCGTCCTCGACGAAGCGCTCGAGCGCCTCGGGGCGAAGGTCGCTCGTCGAGACCGCCGCGTAGCGGCCGTCGACGTAGAGCTCGAGGCCGAGGCCGCGGGTCGTCGCCTCCGTCACGTTCTCGATCCGGCCGTCGCGCCAGGCGACCTCGACGTGGCGGGCGCGGTAGGAGCCGGCGGCGGCGTCGGAGGCGCCCTTGCGCTGGGCGAGCTGGGCGGCGCGTCTCGTGATGTCCAGAAGGTCCATGCGGGTCCTCGCGAGTCAGCTGCCGCGACCGCCGACGGTCATCGACGAGACCCGGACGGTCGGCAGGCCTTGCGAGACCGGCACGCTCTGCCCGTCCTTCCCGCAGGTCCAGCCGCCCTCGTCGATGGCGAGGTCGTCGGAGACCATGTCCACCTTGAGCAGCGCCTCGGGGCCGTTGCCGATGATGTTCACGTCCTTCACCGGGCGGGTGAGCTTCCCGTCCTCGATGAGGTAGCCGTTCTTCACGTAGAACGTGAAGTCGCCGGCGCCGATGTTGACCTGGCCGTTCGAGAAGTTCTGGCAGTAGATGCCGCGCTTCACGCTCCCGATGATCTCCTCGGTCCGGTGCGGGCCGGGCAGCATGTAGGTCGAGCGCATGCGCGGGATCGGCGGGTGCCGGTAGCTCTCGCGCCGGCCGTTCCCGGTGGGCGAGACGCCGTAGTGGCGCGCCGAGATGGAGTCGTGGAGGTAGGTCGCGAGGATGCCGCCGTCCACGAGCCGCGTCGTGCCCGCGGCGTTCCCCTCGTCGTCCACGTTGATCGCGCCGCGCGCGCCGGGGTTCGCCGCGTCGTCCACGATGTGGACGAACGGCTGGGCGATGCGCTTGCCGATCTTGTCCGCGTAGATCGAGACGCCCTTGCGGTTGAAGTCGGCCTCCATGCCGTGGCCGATCGCCTCGTGCAGCAGGATGCCGGAGGAGCCCGCGGCGAGGACGACCGGCATCTCGCCCGCGGGCGGCGCGCCCGCCTCGAACAGGATCGCGGTGCGCGCGACCGCCTCCCGCACGACGCGGTCGAGCCGGTCGGGGGTGTAGAACTCGAACCCCGCGCGGCCGGCCACGTTGTAGCCGTTCTGCTCGCGCCGGCCGCCGTCCTCGGCGAGGACCGAGAGGAAGAGGAGCGTCATCGGCTGGCGGTCCTCGACCATCCGGCCGGAGGAGTCGGCGATCAGGATCGCGCCCGACTCGTCGCGGAAGTAGACGTTCACCTTCCGCACGCGCGGGTCGGCCGCGAAGGCGCGGGCGTTCAGCGAGGAGAGGATCGGCAGCTTCTCCTCGGGCCGGACCTCCTCCCACGGCCGGACGAGCGGGTACCGGTCGGGCAGGCCGCCGCCCACGTGGAGGGTCGTCGGCGCGCCGCGGCCCGGGCCGTCGGCGATGGCCGCGGCGGTGCGCGCGCACTCGAGCAGCGCCGGCAGGGCCAGGTCCTCGGTATAGCCGTAGCCGGTCTGGTCGCCCTTCACCACGCGGACGCCGACGCCGAGCTCGACGGAGGCGTGCGCCCGGTTCACCTCGCCGTCCTCGAGGCCGACGTCGGAGGCGACCCGGTGCTGGAAGTAGACGTCCGCGTGATCGCCGCCGCGCGAGAGCGCCTCGGCGAGCGTCCGGCGGATCAGCTCCTCGGTGACGCCGAAGCGGTCGAAGTACCCGATGCCCATGGTCGGAAGAGGATAACCGGCGGCCGAGGGCGTCGCCGCCGGTCCTTGGGCGCCTCGCGCGGAGCCTCGCGCCGGTCCGGTCGTATCACCCGGCGTGAGTCCGGAGGGTCTCCGCGCGCGTCACCTCGAGCCGAAACCGAGGTGGAGCGGCGGGCCGAAGCGGCGCGGCCTGCCGACGAACGTGCTCACCCGGACGAGCGCCGACGGGTGGGCGCGGGGGGCGCGCGCGGAGCCTGCCCTGCGCCTGGGCAGCCGGGGGCGCCTCGGGCGCGGGCCCGGACTTTGGCCCGGCCTGTCCGGGCGCGATCCGGAGGAGCGGGAGCGCGTGCGCGAAGGTCATGGGAGGCCCCTCCCCGGGCGAGGAGACGCTCGGGACCTGTCCGTGACACCCTCCCCGCCCGGGGCGGAGCGTTCCCGCCGCGACCGGACGCCCGGAGGTGCTAAAGGTCTGGACATGCCCAAGGCCAGCGTGAACGGCACCGAGCTTCACTACCGGGATAGCGGGACGTCGAAGGACGTGGTGCTCCTCCTGCACGCCTTCCCGCTGCACTCCGGGATGTGGGCGCGCCAGATCGCGGCGCTCGAGAAGAAGCACCGGGTGATCGCCCCCGACTACCGCGGGCTCGGCAAGAGCGCCGCGCGCGGCGAGCCCTCCACGATGGAGCTGCTCGCCCAGGACGTGCGGGCGCTGCTCGCGCACCTGCGCGTCGAGCGGGCCGCCGTCGCGGGGCTGTCGATGGGCGGCTATCTCTCCTTCGAGCTGTACCGGCAGGCGCCGGCGCTCTTCCGCGGGATCGCGCTCTGCGACACGAAGGCCGGCGCGGACACCGAGGAGGGCAAGGCGGGCCGCGAGAAGTTCGCGCAGACCGCGATCGAGAAGGGGAACGCCTGGGTGTCGGACGAGATGACGCCGAAGCTGCTGCGGCCGCAGCCCGACCCCGAGGCGGTGAAGGAAGTCCGGTCGCTCATCCAGGGCGGCACGCCCGCGGGCGTGGCCGCGGCGCAGCGCGGGATGGCGCGCCGGCCGGACTCGACGCCGACGCTCGCGGCGATCTCCTGCCCGGCGCTCGTCGTGGTGGGCGCGCAGGACACCCTCACGCCGCCCGTGGAGTCGGAGCGGATGGCGGCGGCGATCAAGGGCGCGAAGCTCGTGAAGATCCCGAACGCCGGTCACCTGCCGTGCATCGAGAACCCGGAGCCGTTCACGAAGGCGCTCGCCGAGTTCTTCGGCGGGCTCCCGGCGTAGCGGGCGCCGCACCCGACGCGGAGGGGGTCGAGGAAACTGCGGGGCGTCGCCAGCGGCCCCGCCGGCGACGCCCCGGTCCCACCCCCGCTGCAAGAGGTCGAGCCCGACGCTCTCGAACATAGGGACGGCGCGGACACGCGGTTGTGACCGGGCGCACCGCACGTGCGGGCCCGGCGCGTGTCCCGTGAACCGGGGGCCCCTGCGGACGGGGGGTTACGACGGCTGCCGCACCGCGTCGCCGAGCGCGGCGGCGGCCGCGGCGAGGACGCGCTCGACCTGCGCGCGCTCCTCGAGGCCGAAGGCCCGGTCCTCGTCGGCGAGGTTGTCGAGCTGCTCGGCGACGTACGCCGCGAGCGCGGGCTGCGTCTCCTCGAGCGCCGGCGGCTCGCGCTCGAGCTCGCGCAGGTCGCGGTAGTCCACCGTGCCGAGCCTCTCGCCGAAGGCCTGGTCGAACATCGCCCAGGTCTCGAAGGCGAGGTCCATCGCGGCGAGGCCGCCGGACTCGGGGAGCGGCGTCGCCTCGAGCCAGGCGAGGAGGTCGGGCTGCGCGTTCGCGAAGCGATCGCGGCGGCGCTGCACGTCGCGCGGCGGCGAGGCGGCGAGGTGCCGCCAGACCGCGTCCACGAGCTCCGGCTCGAGGTCGGCGCCCTCGGCGGCGCCGCGCTCCGGCAGCGGCGGCGGCGCGGGCGGCTCCGGCACGACCTCCGGCGCGTCGTCGTGCGCGCCGAGGCCGGCGGCGATCCGGTCCCACAGGCCGAGGAGGTTCGCGTAGAGCCGGCGCGCGTCCTCGGGCGAGCCGAAGCGCGGCTCGGCCGGGAAGAGGCCCGGGACGACGGCGGAGCGCACCTCCCCCGACTCCTGCGCGCGCCGGAAGACCGCGGCGACCTCCGCGGCGTCGTGGGGCGAGCCCGCCTTCCGGAGCAGCTCGCCGAGCACGACCGGCCCCTCGTAGACGTGCGGGAGGCCGCCCGGCGGACCGCCCCCTCCCCCGCCGCCGCGGCGTCGGGTCATCGTCCCGCCCTCCGGTGCGAGCGCGCCGAGACGCGGCGGACGAGCGCGCGGGGGAGGACGCGGCCAGCCTGGGTCGCGAGCCGGTAGAACGGCCGCGGCACGTACACCACCTCGCGCCGCGCGATCTGCGCGAGCGCCTCGCGCGCGGCGTCGTCCGCGGAGAGGACCTGCGGCAGCCACGTGGCGCGCTCGCCGCCGCCCGCGACCTCGTCGAACTCGGTCTCGACCGGCCCCGGGCAGAACGCGCCGACGAAGACGCCGCTCCCGCGGAGCTCCTCGGCGACGCCCTCGGTGAACGAGAGCACGAACGCCTTCGACGCGCCGTAGACGGCGAGGTACGGGGTCGGGTGGAACGCGGCGGCGGAGGCGACGTTGAGGAGCACGCCCTCGCCGGACTCGCGGAGCTGCGGGAGGAGCGCGTGGGAGAGGAGCACGACGGCCTGGCAGTTGAGCTGGACGAGCTCGGCGAGCCGGGCGCGGTCCTGCCGCTCGAACGCGCCGTGGAGGCCGAAGCCGGCGTTGTTCACGAGCCAGGCGGCGCCGCCGAGGGCGCGCGCGGTGTCGGCGACGCGCGAGGCCGAGGGGCCGTCGGTCACGTCGGCGGCGAGCGGGTGGATGGGCGCGGTGCCCGCGAGCCGCGCCTCGCCCGCGAGCGCGACGAGGCGATCCTCGCGGCGCGCGACCGCGAGCACGGGCCGCCCGGCGCGGGAGAGCTGGCGCGCGAGCGCCGCGCCGATTCCGGCGGAGGCGCCCGTGACGACGGCGAGGCCGGGCTGCGAGGGTGCGGAGGGCAAGCGCGGGGAGTGTAACCCGGCGGGGCGCGGCGCGCGGGCTCGCGACCGGGAACCGCCCCGCCCCGGTCGGGGCCCTCACGGGCTTCGACGTCCCCGGGAATCCGGTGCGGGCCGCGCGCCGCCGGGCACCGTCGCGGCGCGCGCCCTGGAGGGCGCGCGCGGAGCGCCGGGACGTTCACGGTCAGAAAAGACCTCTCCCCCGGCGGCCCGCCGGGGGAGAGGGGACGACCCGGGGACCGGGAGTCGGAAGTCCGCTAGTCGTCCTCGTCGGCCCACGGGCCGGCATCCTCGTCCATCGGGCCGCCGTCGCCGGGGCCCATCATGCCCATCGCGCCCGGGCCCATGCCCATGCCGCCGCCGGCGCCCTGCGCGCCCGGACCCATGCCACGGCCCGGGCCCATGCCGCCGCCCGGGCCCATGCCGCCGCGGCCGCGCATCATGCCGGGGCCCATGCCCGGGCCCATGTGGCCGCCGCGCGGGCCGAAGCGGTTCTGGAACTTCGCGAGGAAGAGGAGCGCGCGCGCCTTCTTCTCGGGCGAGAGGTCCTTCGAGACCGCCGCGAACGTCTCCCTGTCGATCGCCTGCACCTGGGCGCGGGCGTCGAACGCCTTCTGGATCGCCTGGTCCACCTCGGCGGGCGGCACCTTCTCGCCCTGGGCCGCCCTGCGGAGCACCTGGTGCGCGTCGAAGAGCTGCCGGTGGGCGGCGAGGCGGCGGTCGTCGTACCTCGAGATGGTGTCGCCGAGCTTCAGGGCCTGCTGCGCGTCGAGGTCGAGCGCCTCGGCGAGGCCGAGGGTGCGCGCGAGCCGCATGCGCTTCTCCATCCGCTCGACGCGGGCCGGATCGGGCTGGCCGTTCTTGCCCCAGCGGCCCGCGCCCGGGCCGGGTCCCGGCCCCTGCCCCTGCTGCGCGAACGCGGCGAGCGGGAGCGCCGCGAGCGCCACGAGGATCGTCTTCTTCATGGGTGCTTCTCCTTTCGGGTTTCAGAACTCGAGCGCGGCGATCGCCGCCTCATCGGTGCCGTCCCCGTCCGTCCGGGCGGAAGCGTCGAGGTCCACGACCTGCGCGTCGCTCCAGAGCGTGTCGAGGTCGGGCTCCTGCCAGGTCTCCTGCCGCGCCGGCTCGGCGAACGTGACCGCGAGGCTCG
>DASVZX010000109.1:0-2909 GCA_036391435.1 Anaeromyxobacter sp.
CGAACAGCGCGAGCGCGGCGACGTCGCCCGGTCGCTCCAGGGCGGTGGCGGCGATCCGGGCGGGGTCGAGCCCCGCTCCGGCGAGGAGCGGGACGGCGATCTGCCAGGCCTCCGCGCCGAGCGCGGAGACGGCGAGCGCGACGAGCGCCGCGCGGGGGCCCGTGCCGCGCACGGTGGGGCGCCCGAGCTGCTCGGCGGTCGCCTCGACCCCGGGCGGCGCCGCGACGATCCCGGCCGCCACGTCGGACGCGAAGCGGTGGGCGATCTCCTCGGTCCGCCGGCGCGCGCCGTCGATCTGGCCGTCGAGGACGGCGAGCCGCACCTCGAGCTCGGAGACCTCGTGGCGCGCCGACGGCCCGTCGGCGGAGCCGAGCGGCGCGGCCCAGTGGTCGCCGGGCTCGGCCGCCGGAACCGGCGCCGGGGTCGCGGCGGCCCGCGCGACGATGCGGCCGTCGTCGATCCCGACGGCGACCGGGAGGCGGGAGGCCGGGACCGGGAGCTCGACGAGGTAGCGCGCGAGCCGCGCCCGCAGGAAGTCGTCGAGCGGCATCCCGGCGCGGACCGCGCCGCGCGCCTGCCACGCGGCGACGAGCCAGGATCGGCGGACCGGATCGAGCCGGAGGGGCTTCCGCTTCGGGAGCGCGGCGTCGGCGGGCTCGAGCAGCGCGCGCAGGCGGCGCGCGAACCGGTGCGGCGCCACGTCGGTCGGTCTACGGTCGGGCAAGGGAGCCTCCCGGGGGCAGGTAACCATCCCCGGCCGTGCCCGAAGCTGCCTTGCGGGGGTGGGACGGCGCGCACCGCCCCGGGCGCCGGGAGCCCCGTCCGGATACAATCCGGGCGTGCCCGCGGACGGCTGGACCCTCATCTCGGTGCTGCTCTCGACGATCCCGCTCGAGGCGTCTCTCGCCGCGACGCTGCACCAGGCGGCGGTCGATCTGTACCGGAGGGACGCCCCCGTGCAGCGGGTGGCCGGGGACGTGGTCACGGGGCGCGTCGTGAACCTCCGCAAGACGCTGCAGCTCGGCGCGATCAGCGGGCCCGCCTTCGAGGCGAAGCTGGAGACGGCCCGCGGCAGCGGCATCGTGCGGTATCTCCTCACGACGCAGGGGCTCGAGCAGGAAGGGCTCGCGGGCGTCGCGCCGGCGAGGCGCCTCCTCAACTGACGGCGCGAGCCACCCGGTGAACGTCCGCTTGCGTCCCGCGGTCAGAGGACGGCCGCGGCCCGTCACGGACGGTAGAGTCCCCGACCGTGGTCCCCCGCAAGCGCATCCTGATCATCGAGGAAGACGCCGACGTCCGCGAGGCGCTCGGCGACGCGCTCCGGGACGCGGGGCTCGCGGTGGACGTGGCCGACGACGGGAAGGACGGCCTCGAGCGCCTCCGCGCGGGGACGGTGCCGTCCCTCATCCTGCTCGACCTCCGGATGCCGGGGCTCGGCGGCGCGGAGTTCCTCCGCGCCCTTCGCGACGACGAGGCGTTCGAGCACGTGCCGGTCATCAGCATGACCGCGGGATGCGATCCCGCCGGGAGCGAGGACGTCGTCGCGCACCTCCACAAGCCGTTCGATCTGGACGATCTCCTCGAGATCGTCCTGTCGGTCGTCGGGGCGAGCGCGGCCTGAGGTGAGGCGGCCCGCGAGGGCGGGCCGCGGGCGCTCGAAGCGAGAGCAGGCCCTGGCGGGGAGCGAACGCCCCGCGCGGGCGCGCACGACGCGTGAACGGGTCGGCCCACCTCGTTCGGGCAACTCCTCCTTCGTGGGATGCCCCCGGCGTCGCTCACGCCACAGCGTCACTCCGGGAGGGAGAAGATCGATGAAGGTCCTCGACGGGGGCGGCGGGGGCGGCGTGCCGCGCCGGGGCGTGCGGGTGCTGCGCTTCGCGGCGGTCGGCCTCTCCGGTCTCGGCGCGAACCTCGCCGCGCTGCACCTGTTCGCCGCGGTGCTCGCGCTGCCCGAGATCGCCTCCTCGGCGCTCGCCATCGAGGCGAGCATCCTCTGGAACTTCGCGCTGCACGACGCCGTCACCTTCCGCGACCGGCGGGACGGGGCGCGCGCCGGGCCGCTCGGGCGGCTGTGGCGCTATCACGTGGTGAGCGCCGTCTCGGCGCTGCTCCAGCTCGGCACGTTCGCGCTCGCCGCCCTCGTGCTCGCGCGGCTGGCGGGGCGGGGCGAGCTCGGGGCGCTGCGCTACCCCGCGCAGGCCGCGGGCGTCGCCGTGGGGTTCGCGTGGAACTTCACCGGGAGCGCCGGGTTCGCGTGGGCGCAGGGGGCGCGGCGGGTCGCCCCGCGCCGCGCGCTGCTGGCGCCCGCGGTGTTCCTCGCGGTGCTCGCGCTCCACGTGCTCCCGATGTGGCTCGTCCGCTACTTCCCGACGCAGGACGGTCCGCTCCACGTGGAGAACGTCCTCGCGCTCATGCGCCTCGGGGGCTCGCCGCTGCTGCAGCGCTGGTACGAGGTGAACTGGGGCGCGCAGCCGAACTGGCTCACGCAGGGGATCCTCGCGGGGCTCCTGCGCGTCGCGTCGCCGCCGACGGCGGAGAAGCTCGTGCTCTCGGGCTACACGGTCCTGTTCGCGCTCGGGTTCCGCGCGGCGCTCCCGCGGGGCGAGCGCGGGTGGTGGGCGGGTCTCGGGGCGTTCCCGTTCGTGCACGCCTTCCCCTTCCACATGGGGTTCTGGAACTTCTGCTGGGGCGTCGCCCTCGCGTTCCTCGCGTTCGGGTTCTGGAACCGGACGCGCGGCCGGCTCGGGCCGGGGCGGTTCGCGGCGCTCGCCGGGCTCTCGGTGCTGCTCTTCCTGGCGCACACGGTGGCGCTCGCCGGGGCGATGGTCGCCATCGGCGCCGCGCTCGCCTGGCGGGCGGGCGTGTCGCTCTCGCGGTCGCGCGGCGCGCCCGCCCGGCGGAGGCTCGTC
>DASVZX010000110.1:0-3248 GCA_036391435.1 Anaeromyxobacter sp.
CGACGCCCCCGCGCCGCGCCGGCGCACCGCGAGCGCGCTCGCGGGCGCGGGCGCCGCGATGCTCGCCGGCGCGATCGCCGTGGCCGCGTCCTCCGGGGCGCCCTGGGCGAACGCGGGCCTCGTCGTCGCCGTGCCCTTCGCGGGGGCGATCCTCGCGCGGTGGTCGAGCGTCCTCGCGCGCCGCCACGCGGGCGCCACGGACGCGGCGCTCGCCTGGGATCGCGATCGCGCGCGCGAGGCGCTCGAGCGCGGGCGGCGCGTCGAGGCGCTCCAGTCCGCCGAGGCGGAGCTGCGGACCGTCGAGACGGAGCGCGTCCTCGCGCGGCGCCGCGTCGCGCGCCTGCAGCGGCGCGCGATCGAGGCCGAGCGGCACGCGATCCTCTCGACGCGCGCGGACGCGCGGCGGCTCGACCGCCTCTCGGAGGGGCTCGCCGGCGCGCTCGAGCTCGACCGCTACCTCTTCGTCCGGCTCGCGGCGGAGCGCGACCACGCGGCCGTGCGGCCCGTCCGCGCCAGCCGGCTCGAACCCGCCGTCGCGACGGAGCGGCTCGGCATCGCCGGATAGGGAGCCGCCTCCGGCGAGGAGGCGCCCGGTCGCACCCCCGGTCAACGGGCGTGCGGCCGGGCGGAGCCCCCACTTGAGCTTGCTCGCCCGGGCGACGCCGGGGCACGATGGGCCTCCCCCGTCCCGAGGAGTCCCAGGTGGCGACCGCGTCCCCCGCCGAGATCACCGCACCCACGTCCGCGCCGGTCCCCGCGCCGCCTCCGAGGGCGCGCCACCGGTTCAAGTTCTTCCGCGCCGGCGGCCTCGACCAGGTCGCGCTCGAGACCGGGGACGACCTCCTCGCGCTCGAGTCGCTCGACCAGAAGCTCTGGATCGCCCTCTCCTGCCCGACGCGCGGCCTCGAGCTCGACGCGAAGACGCTCGCGCTCCTCGACACGGACGGCGACGGCCGGGTGCGCGCCCCGGAGATCCTCGCGGCCATCCGCTTCTGCGCGGCCCGGCTGCGCGACGTCGGCGTCCTGATGTACGGCGCCGACGAGCTCGCCCTCGCCGCGCTCCGCGACGACACGAAGGAGGGCCGGGCGGCGCTCGGCGCGGCGCGCCACCTCCTCGCGCAGGTCGGGCGCGCGGACGCGCTCGCCGTGCGCGCGGACGACGTCGCCGACACGACGAAGGTCTTCGAGAAGACGCTGTTCAACGGCGACGGCGTGATCCCGCCCGAGTCCGCCGCGGACGTCGAGGCGCGCCAGGCGGTGCTCGACGTCATGGCGACGATGGGGAGCGTCGCCGATCGCGGCGGCCACCCCGGCGTGGACCGGGCCCGCGTCGAGGCGTTCTTCGCCGAGGCCGCCGCCTACGCCGAGTTCTGGCGGCGGGGCGAGGCGAGCCCAGAGGCCATGCCGCTCGGCGAGCGCACGCCCGCGGCGTACGGCGCGTTCGCCGCCGTCCGCGCGAAGGTGGACGACTTCTTCGTCCGGTGCCGGCTCGCCGCGATGGAGCCGCGCGCGGCCGCGCAGCTGAACCGCACCGATCCCGAGTTCGCCGCGCTCGCCGCGAAGGACCTCGCCGCCGCGACCGCCGACGTGGCCTCCTTCCCGCTCGCCCGGGTCGAGCCCGGGCGCGCGCTCCCGCTCGACGGTGACCTGAACCCGGCCTGGGCGGCGGCGGTCGCGGCGCTCCGGCGGGAGGTGGTGGGGCCGCTCCTCGGCGCGGACCGGGCGAGCCTCTCCGCGCAGGACTGGGCGGGCATCGTGGCGCGGTTCGGGCCGCACGAGGCGTGGCTCGCGACGAAGGCGGGCGCGAAGGTGGAGCCGCTCGGGCTCGCGCGCGTGCGCGCGGTGCTCGGCGGGAACGCGCGCGCCTCGGTCGAGGCGCTCCTCGCGAAGGACGAGGCGTTCGCGGCGGAGGCGGAGGCGATCGGGGACGTGGTCCGGCTCGTCCACTACCACCGCGACCTCGGGGCGCTGCTCCGGAACTTCGTCTCCTTCGCGGACTTCTACGACCCGATCCGGCCCGCGGTCTTCCAGGCGGGCACGCTCTTCCTCGACGCGCGGAGCTGCGATCTCTGCATCCGCGTGGACGACCCGAACGCCCACGCCGCGATGGGCGGGCTCTCCCGCGTCTACCTCGCCTACTGCGACTGCAAGCGCCCCGGCGGCGAGACGATGAAGATCGTCGCGTGCTTCACCCAGGGCGACTCCGACTTCCTCATGCCGGGCCGCAACGGGATCTTCTACGACCGCAAGGGCCGCGACTGGGACGCGACGATCGTGAAGATCGTCGACAACCCGATCTCCATCCGGCAGGCGTTCTGGGCGCCCTACAAGAAGGCGCTGCGGTTCGTCGAGGACCAGGTCGCGCGGTTCGCGCAGGCGAAGGAGAAGGAGGCGGACGCGCACCTCGAGACGGCGGCGAACCACGTCACCGGGACGGCGCTCCAGCCGCAGAAGGCGCCGCCGCCGCCCTCGCCGGTCGACGTCGGCAAGATGGTGGGCATCATCGCCGCCCTCGGCGTCGGCGTCGGCGCCCTCGGCACGCTGCTCGGCGGGTTCGTCTCCGGCTTCATGGACCTCCACCCGTGGTGGGCCAAGCTCGTCGCCGTCGCCGGGGTGGTGCTCGTCATCTCGGGCCCGTCGGTCCTCATCGCCTGGCTCAAGCTGCGCCACCGCACCCTCGGCCCGATCCTCGACGGGAACGGCTGGGCCGTGAACGGCCGCGTCCGGATCAACCTGCCGCTCGGGACCGCGCTCACCGATCGCGCGGCGCTGCCGCCCGGCGCGCGCCGGATGCTCGAGGATCCGTACGCCGACCAGGCGGCGCGGCGGCGGAGGCGGATGTTCTGGCTCGCGGTGGCGCTCGTCGCCGTGGCGCTCGGCGCCGCGCGCTACCTCCACCACTGGCCGTTCGGGCCGCCGTTCTGGCGGCGGTAGGCGTCTCCGGTAGCTCGCTCACCTTCGAAGGGAAGCTCGCCATGACCCCGGTCGCCCTCGTCGTCGCATCGCTCCTCGTCGCGCAGGCCCAGGCGGACTCCGCCGCCGCCGCGGACGCCGCCCGCGCCGCCGCCGCCGCGGAGAAGGCCGCCCAGGCGGCCCAGGTCGCCGCCGAGGCGGCCGCGAAGGCCGCGGAGGCGGATCACGAGGGGGAGGACGTCATCATCGCGGACGATCTCGCCGAGATCGTCGACCTCGACGACGAGATCCCCGCGACGACCGCGTCGGAGTCCGATCCGCTCGAGCGCCCGTCG
>DASVZX010000111.1:0-2555 GCA_036391435.1 Anaeromyxobacter sp.
GCGGTCGTCCTCGCCGCGTCGCGCGCCACGCGCGGCCTGCTCGCCGCGATCGTCTCGGGCGCGGACCTCGTCTTCCACGAGGCGGGCCACCCGATCCTCGGCCTCCTCGGCTCGCCGCTCCTCATGTACCTCGGCGGGAGCCTCGCGCAGCTCGCGATCCCCTCCGTCGCGGCCCTCGCCTTCGCGCTCCGCCGCCGCACGGCGGCCCTCGCGGCGCTCCTGGTGTGGCTCGCGTTCAACCTCGTCGAGGTAGGGACCTACGCGGCCGACGCGACGGACCGCGCGCTGCCGCTCCTCGCGCCGGACGTGGACGCGCACGACTGGTGGAACATCCTCGGCACGCTCGGCGTGCGGGAGCACTGCCGCGCCATCGGCGGCGCGATCGCCGGCGCGGGGTGGGTCCTCTGGGCGGCGGCGCCGGCGTGGGCGGGCTGGAAGTGGCTGCGCGCCCGCCGCGCCGCGCGGTGACCGGGGCCTCGTCGCCCGCCGGACGGCAGCCCCCGCGCGCGGCGGACCGCCCTCGACCGCCCCCCTCCCGGCCGTGGTAGGACTTTCCCGCACCGGAGGGACACACCGTGAGCGGCGACGCGAAGGCGATCAAGGTCGGCATCCTGGGGCTCGGCAACATCGGCGCCGGCACCGTCGAGATCCTGAAGAGGAACGGCGGGATCATCGAGCGGCGCCTCGGCGTGCCGTTCGAGCTGGTGAGGGCGGCGGACCTCGACCCGGCGCGCGCCGAGCGGCTCGGCCTCGCGCGCGGCGTCTTCACGACCGATCCGGAGGCGGTCGTGACCGACCCCGAGGTCCAGATCGTGGTCGAGCTCATCGGCGGCATCGAGCCCGCGCGCACGCTCATCCTCGCCGCGATGGAGCACGGCAAGCACGTCGTCACCGCCAACAAGGCGCTCCTCTCGACCCACTGGGAGGAGCTCGTCACGAAGGCCGAGGCGAAGCGGGTGTCGCTCGGGTTCGAGGGGAGCGTCGGCGGCGGAATCCCGCTCATCCACACGATCCGCCGCGGCCTCGTCGCGAACAGGATCCGGCGCGTCACCGGGATCATCAACGGGACGTGCAACTACATCCTCCCGCGCATGGCGCGGGAGAAGAAGCCCTTCGAGGAGATCCTCGCGGACGCGCAGGCCCACGGGTACGCCGAGGCGAAGCCCGCGCTCGACGTGGACGGGATCGACGCCGCCCAGAAGCTCGCGATCCTCGTCGATCTCTGCTTCGACGCCGCCTTCGGCCCGGACGACATGGCGCGCGTCGGCATCACGCAGGTGACGCCGCTCGACCTCGCCACCGCCGAGGAGCTCGGGTACCGCATGAAGCTCCTCTGCTCGGCGTCCGCCGAGGACGGCCAGGTGGACGCGTGGGTGCACCCGGCGCTCGTGCCGGTCTCCCACCCGCTCGCGGCGGTGGACGGCGTCTTCAACGCCGTTTACCTGGAGGACGACAACCTCGGCCCGTCGCTCTACTTCGGCCGCGGCGCCGGCGCGCTCCCCACCGGCAGCGCGGTGATCGCGGACCTCGTCTCGGCCGCCCGCGACATCCTCTCCGGCGCCGTCTCCCGCATGCCGGCGAGCGGCTCGCGGATCCGCGGCGGCGAGAAGGCCCGCCTCCGCCCCGCCGGCGAGGCGCGGAGCGAGTTCTACCTGCGCGTCACCGCCCTCGACCGGCCCGGCGTCCTGTCGGCGGTGACCGGCGTCCTCGGCCGGCACGGCGTCTCGATCGAGTCCGTGATCCAGCGGCGCGTCGCCGGGAACGTGGACGCGGTGCCGATCCTGATCGTGACCCACGAGGCGAAGTACGCCGAGCTCACCGCGGCGGTCGCCGAGCTGGACGCGCTCCCCGTCGTGAAGAGGGGGACGTTCCTCGCGCGGATGATCCCCGCGCCGAAGGCGCCGTAGCCGCCGGGGCGGGGATCAGTCGCCCGAGGCGAGCCGCGCGAGCTCCCGCTCGAGCAGGTCCGGCCGGAACGGCTTCGAGAACGCGCGGTCCACGTCGACGGGGTGCTCCTCGTCGAGGTAGCCGCTCGCCACGATGACGTGGCGATCGCGGTGCTTGGGCGAGGCGCGCATCCACTCCAGGAACTGCCGCCCGTCCATCCGCGGCATCGTGAGGTCGAGCAGGATGACGTCCGGATCGAGCCCCGCCTCGAGGAGGTCGACCGCGTCGCGCCCGTCCGCCGCCTGCACGACCTGGTAGTTTCGCGTCTCGAGCCAGGTCGCGATGAGCTCGCGCAGCTCGTGCTCGTCCTCGACCACGAGGACGCGCGCCCGCGGATCGAGCCGCGTTTCGCCGCCGACGGAAATGCCCTCGCGCTCCACGCGCGCGGCCTCGGCCCTGCGCTGCTCCTCGGCGGTCGGGGGCGGCCCCGGCTGCGGCTGCGGATTCGGTTGCTCGTTCACGGTGGGCTGCCTCGGCCGAAGGGTGCTCACGCGGCACCGGGTCGCCAATGGGCCGGCGGCCTCCCGCGCGGGGCCTGCGGGCGACCCGGGCCTCGCCGGGTGCCGGCGCGCCCCCGGGGGGCCGGCCGTGCGCGCGGCGCTCAGCCG
>DASVZX010000112.1:0-2572 GCA_036391435.1 Anaeromyxobacter sp.
CTCGCGGCGCAGCGCCCCCGGCCGCATCTCGGTCACCCGCGCGACGCTCGCGAGGACCGAGCCCGCGTCGCGCCGGTATGCGCCCGACAGCGAGACGTCGAGCCCGAGCGCGTCCACGCCGCGGACGCGCCCCTCGAGCCAGCTCGCGCGGAGCGCGAGCGCGAGCCCCGGGGCCGCGCGCCACTCCGCCGAGGCGCCCGCCGCCGCCTGCCCGTCGCCGACGTCCCTGCGGTACTCCCCCCGCGCGGCGAGCCGGACGTCCCCGAGCACGAGCGACGCGGTGCCCGCCACCGCGGCGCGGTCGCCGTACGACCCGTCGTCGCGGAGCCGCTGCCCGGTCTCGCCGGAGAAGGAGAGCCTCGGCCCGGCGCGGGGCGCGAGCGAGAGGCCGAAGACGCGGGCGGTCCGCAGCCCGTAGGCGTCGCGCGCGACCTGGTCCTCGGTGAACACCTCCACGGGGCCGTCGCGCCGCCGCGCGCCGAGCGCGCTCGCGGCGGCGCCGCCCGAGAGCACGTCGGGCGCGTCCGGGTCGGCGGTGAAGGTGCCGTAGATCGCGTCGCCCTCGTCGCGGCGCTCGCCCGAGACGACGACCCGCGGCCCGAGGTCCGGCCCCCAGCCGCCGCGCACGCCGAGCGCGGACCGCCCGCGCGACCAGGTCGCGCCCGCGGCGGTGAAGGTCGGGTCGCGGGCGGCGCCGGTCGTCTCGACGCCCTGCGCGTGCGAGACCTCGAGCGCGAGCGAGGGATCGACGCGCCAGCTCGCCCGCGCCCCGACCGCCGTCGCGTCGCCCGGGGCCGGCGCGTCGCGCTCGATCCGGCTCCCCTCGAGCACGAGGCCGAGCCGCTCGCCCTGCCACCCCGCCCGCGCCACGAGCGAGCGCGCGTCGAGCGGGCGCACGCCGAGGGGATCCTCCGGATCGGTTCCGGTGCGCTCGGCGTAGAGGATCGTGCCCGAGAGGCCGCCCGCCGCGGCGGAGAGCGCGGCCCCGCGCTCGCGCGCGAAGAGGGCCTCCTCGAACTCGGCGTCGGAGTACCCCGCGCCGCGCTCGCGCCACCACCCCTCGATCCCGATCGGCCCGGCGCCGCCGCGCGCCTCGACGTGGAACGCGTCGGCCTCGCCCCACGCCGCGTCGGCCGCGCCGAAGGTGAAGCCCCCGTCGACGGAGCGCGCGTACCCGGCGGATCCGCCGCGCGCGAAGAGCGCGCCGCGGCTGCGGGCGACGTCGCCGCTGACGCGCAGGAGCGGCCCGAGATCGAGGAGCGCCGAGGCCGCGGCGAGCCGGTACCCGGACCCGGTCCGGTCCTCGGCCGCCCCCCGCACGCCGAGCGACACCGGCCCACAGGCGACGCCGGCGCGGCCGCCGTGGAGATCCTCCGCGTCGCCCCCCGTCGCCTCGCGCAGGTAGTCGGCGACGAGGACGGCGCGCGGGGCGGCGAACGGGTCCGCGGTGACGAGGACGGGCGGCCCGCCGACGCTCGCGAGCGGCGCGGAGAGCGCCACCCGGCCGCCCACCCACTCGATCTCGTAGTCGACCCCGCGGGTGAGCGCCCGCTGCCCGGCGAGCCGGCCCGTCAGCGGATCCCGCCACTCGATGCGCAGGGCCTCGCTCCCGGGGACGACGTCGCCGTGCGCGAGCCAGAACGCCGCGCCGCCCGTTGCCGGGAGCACGTCGTGCGCCGGCACCGGCGGGGCGTACCCCGCCTGGTCGCCGCGGAGCGTGCCCCCGAACGCGCCCGCGTCGAGCGTCACCGGGCCCACCTGGCGCGCGACCGTCGCGCTCGCGCCGAACAGGGCCCGGTCGTAGCGGCCCAGCTCCTCGCCCTCCCTCGCGCGCGCCGTCCCGAGGTCGAGCCGCGCGCCCGGCCCCTCCGCGCGCGCCCAGAGGCGGCCGCGCCCCGGGTTGCGGTCCCCCGCGGCGCCGTCGTCGCCCGGCTCGGCGAGCGTCCGGGCCGGGTCGAGCGCGTGCTCGATCGCGGTCGCCGAGCGGGGCCGGACGAGATCCGCGACCGCGCCCTTGCGATCGCGATCGTCGAGGTCGACGCCCGCCTCGACCTCGACGTCGCCGAGCGACGCGCGCACCGCCCCCGCGCCGCGGCCGGTGACGAGCGCCCCGCCGCCGCCGAGCGCCACCTCGACCTCGGCGAGACCGGCCGCCGCGCGCACGCGCCCCTCGCCGGACGGGAGCGGGCCCGCGGCGATCGCGCGCCCCTCGCCGTCGAGCACCTCGAGCGCTCCGCCGGCCGGCACCCACGCCGCGAAGGTCCCGTCCGCGAGCGGGGAGACGAGCACCCCGCCCGCCCGCACGCGCCGCCCCGGAGCGGCGCGCCCCGCCGCGAGGGCCCCGCCCGTCCCGGGCGCGATCGCGAGCTCGAGCACGCGCTCGGGCGCCTGGGGCGCGACGAGCGCGCCGCCCGAGGAGCGCGCGACGAGGTACACGGTCCAGGAGAAGAGCGCCGCGCCGGGGCCGGCCGACACCGAGACGGAGATCCGGTTCTCGCCGGGGGCGAGGAGCACGGGGATCGAGAACGTGCCGTCCGCGCCCGCCGTGGCGCGCGCGCCCTCCGCGGCGATC
>DASVZX010000113.1:0-12961 GCA_036391435.1 Anaeromyxobacter sp.
GTGGCGGCGCGGGCGACGGCGGCGGCGCTCGCGCGGGCGGGGATCGACGTGCGCGCGCTCGCCGCGCCCGGCGAGGCGGACGGCCGGCCCCACTCCCGGCCGCTCGGTCGCTCGGCGCGGCTCGCGGTGGAGGTCCGGCACGAGCGCGCGGAGACCTCGAACGTCGTCGCGATCCTGCCCGGCAGCGACCCCGCCGTCGCTTCGGAGTGCGTCGTCGTCGGGGCCCACCACGATCACCTCGGGTACGGCGGCGACGCGTCGCTCGCGCCCGAGCAGGTGGGCGCCGTCCACCCCGGCGCGGACGACGACGCGAGCGGCGTCGCGGCGCTGCTCGAGATCGGGCGCGCCCTCGCGGCCGACGGGCCGCGTCGCCGGACGATCCTCCTCGCCGCGTTCGGGGCCGAGGAGATCGGCCTCCTCGGCTCCGCGAAGCTCGTCGCGGACCCCCCCGCGCGCTGCCCGGTCGGCCGCATGCAGCTCATGGTGAACCTCGACATGGTGGGGCGGCCGCGCGACGGGAAGGTCTACGTCGACGGCGCGGACACGGCGAAGGGGCTGCGGGCGCTCGTCCCCGAGCTCGTCGCGCGCCGCCCGGCGCTCCCGCTCCGGCTCGCGTTCGGCGGCGACGGCTACGGGCCGAGCGACCAGACGTCCTTCCTCGCGAAGGGGGTGCCGGTCCTGTTCCTGTTCACCGGCGCCCACGCCGACTACCACCGCCCGTCCGACACGGCGGACAAGATCGACGCCGCGGGGCTCGCGAGCGTGGCGCGGCTCGCGCTCCGCGTCGTGCGCGCCGCCGCGGACCGTCCCGCCCGCCTCGAGCCGGTGCGGGCCGCCGGGCCGCGCCCCGACCGCCCCGAGCCGGGCGAGCGGAGCTACGGGACGTACCTCGGGGCGATCCCGGACTTCGCCGAGCGCGACGCGCCGGGCGTCCTCCTCACCGGCGTGCGCGCGGGGAGCCCCGCCGAGCGGGCCGGCATCGCGGCGGGGGACGTGCTCCTGCGCGTCGGGACGACGAAGGTGCTGAACCTGCAGGACCTCGCGTTCGCCCTGCGCTCCCACCGGCCCGGCGACGACGTGGAGGTCGAGTGGCGGCGCGGCGCGGAGACGCGGACCGCGCGCGTGAGGCTCGAGGAGCGCAGGCGGTAGGTGGCCCGCGCACCGGCACGCCCCTCCCGCGCGGCGCCGCGCGACGGCGGGATTGATCGGGCGTCGGCCCGCCGGGTAGCGTCGGATCCCGGTGCCCTCCGCGATCGCCGTCCGACGCCTCGAGATCTTCTCGGCCGCCCGCTCCGATCCCGGCGCGTTCCTCCGGCTCGACCGCGACGGGCTGCGCTTCTCGCTCGGCACGTCGATCGCCGACCTCGCCATCCCGATCCAGATCGCCGCGGACGCGCGGGCGATCGTGCGGGGCGCGATCTCCGACGCGGCGCTCCTCCTGTCCACGCACCACCGCGGGTTCGTCCCCGCGGACGACCTCGACCGGCTCATCCTGCGCGAGGAGTACGCCGCGCTCCCGCCGGTCGACGCGCGGCTCGGCGCCACCGTCGGCGGGCCGGACCTCCGCGGCGCGGCGCAGCTCGCCGCCGCGGTCCACCCCGCCCTCACCGGCGGCCTCGTCACCGCCTGGATGGGGAAGGGCGGGCGGGGGCGGTCGCTCGTGGCCCTGTGGATCGAGCTGCTCCGGCACGCGTTCGACGAGATGGCCGCCGCGCGGGATCGCGAGCGGACGCCGCTCCTCGTCGCGCTCGCGCTCTCGGCGGAGTGCGCGGCCGCCGAGCGGGAGCTCCGGCCCTTCCTCCCGGCGCCGCCGCTCGACCGGTACCTGAGGGCCGCCGCGCTCGCGGCGGCGTGGCTCGCCGCCCGCACCGGGCTCGCCCGCGCGTGGCGCGAGGCGGGGCGCGGCGTGGACGATCCGCTGCTCGCGCGCATCGAGGCGGCGATCTCGCCGGTCTCGCTCCTCGGCGGCCGGGCGGGCGTCGTCCACGGCGGGGCGACGCCGTACGGCTGCGATCTTTCGCCGGGCGTGCCGCGCGCCGACGAGCACGCGTCGCGCCTCGCGGAGGGCGGCGACCCGGAGGCGGTCCGGGCCGAGGTCCTCGCCGGGCTCGCCGCGGACGGCGACCTCTCGCTGCGCGCCGAGGCCGCCGTCGCGGTGGCCAGGCTGCGCGAGCTCGTCGGGGCGGCGATCGCGGGCGCCGAGGAGGCGGGGGCGGCGGCGCGGCCGGACGCGCTCCGCGCGGTCTTCTCGGCCCCGGGCGCGCTCGCCGCCGCGCTCTCCGGGGACGCCGAGCGGAAGGCGCTCGTCCGCGCGCTCGGCGACGCCTCGCCGGGCGGCGACGCGGGCGCGCTGCTCGAGCGCGCGGCGCGGGTGGTGAAGGCCTGGAAGCCGAGGGAGCCCGCCGCCGCGGTCGGCCTCGACCGCCGGGCGGCGCGCGGGGAGTACGCGCTCGCGGCGATGGCGCTCCTCGCCGACGTGGCGCTCGAGCGCGCGGCGGCGCCGGTGCGCCGCGCGATGTCGTTCCGCACCGGGCGCGAGGCGGAGGGGGGAGCCGACGCCGAGTGGGAGGCGGGACGGCTCTACAGGATCTCGGGGCGGCCCGCGCCGATCCTGCAGGACACGAAGGAGCGGCTCACCGGCCACCTCTTCGCCGACGTGAAGGACTTCACGCGCCGCACCGCGCTCCTCGGGCAGGCCTCGATGGCGGAGTTTCTCCGCCGCGAGTTCTACGTCCCGATCCTCGCCTCGGCGAAGGAGCACTTCGGCGGGATGCAGCACCTCGCCGACCGGGGCGGCGTCGCGCTCAACAACCTGCTCGGCGACGCGGTGAGCTTCGCGGGCCGGATCGACGAGATGGTCGCGCTCGCCAGGGCGATCCGGGCGCAGTTCGCCGCGTACGCGGCCCGCCTCGCGCGCGAGATCTCGAGCGACGTCGTCGCGCGGCAGATCGCGGCGATCGAGCGGGCGCACGCGGGGCCGCTCGAGGGGGCGCGCGCGGAGCGCGCGGCGGCGGAGGCCGCGCTCGCCGGGGCGCCCGTCCCGGAGCCGCAGCACGCCGCGCGCGTCGCCCGGCTCGCGCGGGCCCGGGCCGAGGAGGCCCGGCTCGCCGGGGAGCGCGAGCGCGCCCTCGGCCGCGCGAGCGGCGAGGTGCTCGAGGCGGGCGTGTTCGTGTCGTACGGCGCCGCGCCGGTCGTCCTCGCGATCGAGGACGAGGTGTTCGGCCGCAACCGGGTGGCCATCGCCGAAAAGATCAACGAGTCCGCGCGCGGCACGGCGCGGGCCGCGCCGTCGCGCGCGCGGGCGGACGCGGGGCTCGCGGCGGAGCGGGCGCGCCGCCGCGCGCCGGGGCTCGAGCACGCCTGGTCCGTCTTCATCGGCCAGCCGCTGCAGGTCTCGTTCGCGCCGGAGGCGGAGGCGACCGCCCTCCGGCTCTACCGCGCCGCCGACGCGCCCGGCGCGATGCGCGCGCTCGCGGCCGCGGTGCGCGACGTGCTCGAGGCGGCCGCGCGGGACGGCGAGCGGCCGGGGGACATCTACAACAGCGGGGCCGCCCTCTCGTCCGAGGCGCTCGAGGCGTTCCTCGCCGAGGCCGGCGCCGCCCGCGAGGTGCGCCGGATCGAGCTCGCGCCCGGCGAGATCCCGGAGGCGCTCCGCGCGCGCTGGTGGTACGGGGACGAGCCGCTCTCGCTCGTCGCGTGCTTCGGGAAGGACGGCCGCGTCGCGGAGCTCTTCCGCCGCGTCGGCGCGGCGAGCTTCAAGGGGCTCGGCGAGGTCGTGGTGTGGGAGCTCTGCGCCGACGGCGCCGGACCGGGCGCGCTCGCGCAGGAGCTCGGGGCGGCGTGGCTGCGCGGCAGCGCGGCTGAATCGAGCCCGTGAACGTGAACGAGCCGGTGCCCGAGCCCGGCTTCTCCTCGGGCGCGGGCGCGGGGTGTCACCCGTGGACGTACGACGCGGCGGACGGATCCGGGTCGAACATCTTCGGCGCGGCGACGAACGCGGAGAGCCGGCCGCGGACGACCAGGCTCGCGAGGAGCCGGTCGGCGCGGAGGGAGATGGGGGTCTGGGCCTCGAGGAGCTTCCGCGCGCCCCCGAGCGAAACCGCGTACGCGACCGTGTAGTCGTGCTGGCCGGCCCGGCGGAGGTTCGCGGAGAACGGGGAGGGGAGGAGCCGCCGCGCCTCGCCGCTCCGCCACCGGACGAGCCGCAGCGGGCCGAGCGCGACGTAGAGGGCCCGCTTCGCCCGGTCGCGCGCGGTCGGCGCCTCGTTGCGCGCGTAGCCGAGGTAGCACAGGTCCCACCCCGCCGGGAGCTGGGAGAGCGCGGCGGGGAGGAGCGGCAGGTTCGCCTCGAGCGGGGCGACGTCGTCCTCGAGGACGACGGTGCGCGCCCACCCGTTCCGCACCGCCTCCTCGTACGCGCGCCGGTGAGAGACCGCGCAGGCGATCTCGCCGAGGTTCATGTCCTTCGTGTGGCGGAAGGCCCGCCGGGTCCGCGACTCGTCGTAGCTCCCGTCCCGCAGGAGGCGCTCGCGGTCGAGCTCGAGCTTGTCGGTCGCCGGGAAGAGCTCGTAGCGCAGGCCGCCCAGGCGCTCGCGCAGGCGCGCCTGGCGGTCGGTCGCGCGCGCGAGCGAGACGACGAGGACGCGGTCGGCCCAGCCGTTCAGGAACTCGAACGCTCCGTGCACGGCGGGACGGCTAGCGGGCCGCGAGCTTGCGATCGATGACCGCCTTCACCGTCTCGAAGGGGACCGCCCCCTCGATCTTCTCGCCGTTCACGAACATGGTCGGGGTCGCCTGCGCGCCGATCCGGGCGGCGATCTGCTGGTCCTCCTGGATGCGCCCCTTGAGGCGGCCGGAGCGCGTCGCGTCCTGGAACTTCCGCAGGTCGAGCCCGAGCTCGCGCGCCGCCCGGTCGTACAGGTCGGGCGAGAGCTCGCGCTGCGAGGCGAAGAGCAGGTCGTGCATCTGCCAGAACTTGCCCTGCTCGCGGGCGGCCTCGGCCGCCTCCGCGGCGGGCATCGCGTTCGGGTGGAACGGGAGCGGCTGGTGCTTCCAGACGACGCGCACCTTGCCGCCGTACTCCTGCTCCACCTTCTGGAGCGTCGGCTCGAGCCGCGCGCAGAACGGGCACTGGAAGTCGGAGAACAGCACGATCGTGACGGGCGCGCTCGCGCTCCCGCGGACCGGATCGTCGGCGCGGATGGGGAGCGCCCCGGGCGCGAGCGGCGCGGCGGCGCCGAGCGCGGCGGGGACCGGGGCGGCGGGGGCGGCGGCGAGGTTCGCCTTGCAGGCCTTCTCGTAGATCGCCGGGTCGCGCTTGCCGCCGGTGAGCGCGGTCGCCTTCTTGATCTCCTCCTCGGCGACGGCGCGGAGGTCCTGGAACGGCCGCGCGCCGACGACCTGGCGGCAGTTGAAGAACATCGTCGGCGTGCCGTTCGCGCCGACCTGCTGCGCCTGGGCCTGGTCCTCGGCGACGCGCGCCTCGGCCTTCTTCGCGGTGAGCGCCGCCTGGAACCGCTTCGCGTCGAGGCCGAGCTCCTTCGCGTACCGCGCGTAGGCCGCGTCGCCGAGGGCCTGCTGGTCGGCGAAGAGCTTGTCGTGCATCGGCCAGAACTTGCCCTGCTCGCGCGCGGCCTCGGCGGCCAGCGCTGCGGGCCGCGCGTTCGGGTGCATCGGCAGCGGCTGGTTCTTCCAGACGATCCGCACCTGGCCGGGGAACGCCTCCTCGAGCTGCTTCAGCGACGGCTCGACGCGCGAGCAGAACGGGCACTGGAAGTCGGAGAAGAGCACGACGGTCAGCTTCGCGTCCGCGGGGCCCCGGGCCGGGTCGTCCGCCCGGAGCTTCACCTCGCGGTACACCTGGGGCGGCGGCGCGGCGGGCGGCGGCGGCTGCGGCTGCGCGCCGGGCTGCTGCGGCGCGGGCGAGCCGGGCAGGTAGACCGGCGCGGTCGCGGCGCGCTCCTGGATCCTCGCGTACACCTGGGCGGGCGGGGTGCCGGTCGAGACGAGCGCCTGCGCCTTCGCGAGCTCCTCGTCGACGAGGACCTTGAACGCCTCGTACGGCTGCGCGCCGGCGAGCTTGCGGCCGTTCACGAAGAAGGACGGCGTCGCGGGGGCGCCGACCGACTGGACGAGCCGCTGGTCGCGCTCGATCCGGTCCTTGTACTTCCCGGTCTTGATCGCGTCGCGCACCTTGGCGACGTCGACCCCGGCCTCCTGCGCCGCCTTCTCGATCGCGGCGTCGTCGAGCGCCGGCGCGGCGAAGAGCGCGTCGTGCATCGCCCAGAACTTCGCGTCGCCGCCCTCCGCGCGGGCCTCCTCGGCTGCGAGCGCGGCCGGCAGCGCGTGCGCGTGGAACGGGAGCGGGTTGTGCTTGAACGCGAAGCGCACCTTGCCCCGGTACGCCTCCTCGAGCTGCCTCAGCGTCGGCGTGACCCGCTTGCAGAAGGGGCACTCGAAGTCCGAGGACTCGACGATGGTGACGAGCGCGTCCGCCGCGCCCTTGACCGGCGAATCCTCGAGCGGGACGCGGTAGACCGCCTTCGGGTCCTCGGTGGGCCGCGGGGGCCGCTGCGCCGGCCCGGCGGGCCGCGGCGCGGCGCGGGAGGACCCGTCGAGGGAGCCGCGGACGACGAACCCGATGGCGAAGGCGACGACGATCGCGAGGAGGAGGCTGACGTGCTTCATGGGACCAAGACTCCTTGTGGGATCAGGCGCATTTAGCAGGAAGCCGGGGTCCGGACAAGGAGCCGCCGGATGCGGAGCGGCTCAGAAGACGAGGCTCGCCACGGCGAGGAGCAGCACCTCGGACTCGGTGACGCTCGTGTCCATCGCGAGGCCGCGGCGCCGGTAGCTCTGCCAGCGCACCGTCGCGTTGAACACCGCCGACTGATCGAGGATCTGGTAGCCGAGCGAGCCCTCGCCGGCCACGAGCACATCCGTCTTCTGCCACATCTTCGTGAGGTCGCCCTGCAGCGACAGGAGCATCGAGGGCGGGAGCAGGACGGTGTAGCGGAGCCGGCCGGAGCTCGAGGCGACCGGGACGTCCGACTCCGACGCCCATCCCGGGATGTGGTCGATGTGCGCGCCGCCGTAGTAGCGGACCCAGGACGCGCCGACCGGCGACACGTAGTAGTAGAGCCGCATCGTGTCGTTGGCGAGCGACAGCGAGCCCTCGAAGCAGGGGAGCGTCGAGAGCTGCGCGAGCGTCTGGATCGCGAGGCCCGGGTAGCGCGCGACCTCGGCGCGCCCGATCACGAACCGGAACTCGCGGCGGCCGATCATGTACGCCGCCTCGGCGTCGCCGTCCGACGGGAAGTAGATCTCGCTCTCTCCGCCCGTGAACATCCGGACGCGGAAGCGCGCGGCCTGGCCGTAGCCCTCGGTCCACAGCCCGTCCGCCTGGCCGGCGAAGTAGAGCATGAGGCCGTTGTTCTGCTGGTCGGTCGCGATCTGCCGGCCGCCGAACCGGCCGGAGACGCCGGTCGCGAGCGAGAACCGCCAGTGCGAGATCGCCTCGTCGGGGTGGAGGGGCGCCGCCTGCGACCCGGCCGGCGCGACGAGCCCCTCGCCGATCGTACCGGGCGCGCGCCGCGGCCCGGGCTTCAGCCCGGGGACGAACGGCCGCTCCGCGGGGCCCGGCGCCGGCGGCGCGGGGGAGGGCTCGTAGGGCGAGGGCGGCGGCGGGGGCGGCGGCAGCGGCTCCTCCGCCGCGGCGCGACCCCCGGGGGACGAGAGCGAGGCGAGGCAGGCGATGACCGCGAGGGCGAGCGTTCTCATGTCGTCTCTCCGTGAAAATGCCGCGCGCGGCCGGCCGGGCGGACGCGCCCCTCGCGCTTGCATCAGAACCGGAACGAGGCTCCGCCGCGGAGGAGGAGCGGGAGCCCCGCCCTGGAGTTGAGCGGCGCCCCGGTGTCGATCTCGCCGTACAGGCCGAAGAGGCCCGTGATCCGCAGCTCGGCCGCGGCGCCGACGAGGAGCCAGCGCCAGCGCAGCCCGCTGTCGCGGGCGTTCGACAGGTCGAGCGCGGCGCGGAGCTGGATGGGGAACTCGGGGATGGACCAGCGCACGCCGGGCCGGAGCGCGACGTTCGTGTCGGGCTGCAGGCCGAGCGCGAGGGCGACCTCCGGCCGCAGGCCGACCGAGGTGAAGTCGTAGCCGATCGCGCCCTCGATCTCGAGCACGCCGGCCTTGCCCGACGACAGCCCGAGCTCGCCGCCGCCGCCGAGCGAGACGGTCGCCGTGAGGCCGGTGGGCGCGGGGGCGGGGGCGACGTCCTGGGCGGCGGACCGCAGGGGGGACAGCGCCGAGAGCGCGAGCGCGAGCAGGATCGGGCGGGGCATCGCCGCGAGCCTAGCGCCCGCCCGCGCCCCGGGGCAAGAAGGCGGCGGGGCCGCGCCGGTTGCCGGAGCCCGCGCGAGCCGCTAAACGAGGAGCCCTCGTGACCGCGAGCGCCGACATGCCCGCACCCGCGCGGACCCTCGACACCTCGGGGAGGCTCTGCCCCTACCCCATCGTCGAGACCGCGAAGGCGATCCGCGCGATGGACGACGGGGCGGTGCTGCTCGTCCTCGCCACGGATCCGGGGATCGCGCTCGACATGCCGATGTGGTGCAAGGCGACGCGGAACGAGCACCTCGGCACGTTCCGGGAGGGCGGCGCGTGGAAGAGCTTCGTGCGCAAGCGCGCCCGGGGGGGCGGGCGGTGACGCGCCCCGTGAAGGCCATCGCGATGCTGTCCGGCGGGCTCGACTCGACCCTCGCGCTCGCGCTCGTGCGCCGGCAGGGGATCGCGGTGAAGGCGATCACGTTCTACACCGGCTTCTGCATCACCGAGACCCAGCGCCGGAAGGGCGGCCGCCCCGACGGCACCGTCCCGCGCAACGAGGCGCTCCGCGCCGCGGCCGACCTCGAGGTCGAGATCGAGTACGTCGACATCTCCGGCGCGCCGTACCTCGACATGCTCGTCCACCCGCGGTACGGGTACGGCAAGAACGCGAACCCCTGCGTCGACTGCCGCATCTTCATGATGGCGCGGGCGCGGGAGATCATGCTCGCCGAGGGGGCGGACTTCGTCTTCACCGGCGAGGTGCTCGGGCAGCGGCCGAAGAGCCAGCGCCGGGACACGCTGCGGATCATCGAGCGCGAGAGCGGCCTCGACGGGCGGCTCCTGCGGCCGCTCTCCGCGAAGCTCCTGCCGCCCACGATCCCGGAGCGGGAGGGGCTCGTCGAGCGCGAGCGGCTCCTCGACATCAGCGGGCGCTCGCGGCTGCGCCAGATGGCGCTCGCCGAGGAGCTCGGCGTAAAGGACTACCCGCAGCCCGCGGGCGGCTGCTGCTACCTCACCGACGAGAGCTTCGCGCGGAAGTTCTTCGACGTGCTCGACGCCCGCGAGGCGGCCGGCGAGGCGCGGCGGCTCGACCCGGAGGACGTCATCCTCCTCTCCACCGGCCGGCACTTCCGGCTCTCGCCGCGCGCGAAGCTCGTCGTCGGGCGCTCCGAGGTGGAGAACGCGCTCCTCGAGCACCACGTCGCCGGGCGAGCGCGCGTCGAGGCGCGGGGCGTGCTCGGGCCCGTCGCGGTCGTCGAGGGCGTGCCGACCTGGGAGGAGCGCGTCCTCGCGTCGCGCATCGTCGCGCGCTACGGGAAGGGCAAGGACCTCCCGACGGTCGAGGTCGAGTGGCGCGAGGGGGACCTCGTCGAGACCTACGCGGTCGAGCCCGAGCGCGACGAGCGACGCATCGAGGCGCTGCGCGTCTGAGATGCGGACGCGCGGCCCGCCGGCCGCGCTCCGAGCGCACGCCAGGGCAGCGGCCTCGTTGACGACGGTCAACGTGGACACCGTCGGGACGTTTCCGACACAATGGACACGAGAGGCCGATACCGATCTCCTGCGCGCTTCTGCTACACCTACCCAACCCAAAGGCTGCGAGCACCGGCCGCAGACCAATCGATTTTTTTCACAGTCACTCGAGGTGAAGAAGATGGCCCAGAGGCGCATCTACTCCTTCGGCGGCGGAAAGGCCGAGGGCAACAAGGACATGAAGGACGTGCTCGGCGGGAAGGGCGCCGGGCTCGCCGAGATGTCGAACATCGGGATCCCCGTACCTCCGGGGTTCACCATCACCACCGAGGTCTGCACGGAGTACTACCGCGCCGGCAAGAAGCTCCCGCGCGGCCTCGACGCCGAGATGCGCACCTCGCTGAAGAAGGTCGAGGCGCTCTCCGGCAAGGGCTTCGGCGACCCGGAGAACCCGCTCCTCGTCTCGGTCCGCTCCGGCGCCCGCGTCTCGATGCCGGGGATGATGGACACGGTGCTGAACCTCGGCCTGAACGACGCCACGGTCGAGGGGCTCGCCGCGCGCTCGGCGAACCCGCGCTTCGCGTGGGACAGCTACCGGCGCTTCGTCGCGATGTTCGGCGACGTCGTGCTCGGGATGAAGCCGGAGCGCAAGGAGGATCGCGATCCGTTCGAGGTCATCCTCGAGGCGAAGAAGCACGCCCACGGCGTCCGCTTCGACTCCGAGCTGCCCGTCGAGGCGCTCCGCGAGCTCGTCGGCGAGTTCAAGGCGGAGATCCGGCGCCGCAAGGGCGTCGCGTTCCCCGACGAGCCGCTGGCGCAGCTCCACGAGGCCGTCGCGGCGGTGTTCCGCTCCTGGGAGAACGACCGCGCCATCGCCTACCGCAAGATGAACGGGATCCCGGCGGAGTGGGGCACGGCCGTCACCGTGCAGTCGATGGTCTTCGGGAACATGGGCGACGACTCCGGCACCGGCGTCGCCTTCACCCGGAACCCGGCCTCGGGCGACGACGAGTTCTACGGCGAGTTCCTCGTCAACGCGCAGGGCGAGGACGTGGTCGCCGGCATCCGCACGCCGCAGAAGATCGCCGAGCTCGAGGCGCGCTGGCCGGAGATCTCGCGGCAGCTCGAGGACGTCCGGGCGCGGCTCGAGCGCCACTACCGCGACATGCAGGACATCGAGTTCACGATCGAGCGCGGCAAGCTCTACGTGCTGCAGACCCGCTCCGGCAAGCGGACCGGCCTCGCCGCCGTCCGGATCGCGGTGGACATGGCCGAGTCGAAGGTCATCTCGCGCGACGAGGCGGTGCTGCGCGTCGAGCCCGAGGCGCTGAACCACCTGCTCCGGCCCATCTTCGACGCCGAGAAGAAGGCGGCCGCGATGAAGGCGGGGCGCTTCCTCGCGAAGGGGCTCCCGGCCGGGCCGGGCGCCGCGAGCGGGCGGCTCGTGTTCTTCGCGGAGGACGCGGCGGAGTGGCGGTCGCGCGGCGAGACGGTGGTCCTCGCGCGCCACGAGACGTCGCCCGAGGACATCCGCGGCATGGCGGCCGCGGAGGGCTTCCTCACCGCCTTCGGCGGCATGACCTCCCACGCCGCGCTCGTCGCGCGGCAGATGGGCAAGGTCGCCATCGTGGGCTGCGAGGCGGTGCGCTTCGACTATCACGCGCGCACCATGACGGTGACGACGCCGTCGGGCGAGAAGGTCATGGCCGAGGGCGCGTGGGTGTCGATCGACGGCACCGCGGGCGAGGTCATCGAGGGCAAGCTCGAGACCCGGCCGTCCGAGGTGGTCGAGGTGCTCGTCGAGCGGACGCGCGACCCGAAGGGCGCCCCCGTGTACCAGGAGTTCGCGAAGCTCCTCTCCTGGGCGGACGCCGCGCGGCGGCTCAAGGTCCGCGCGAACGCCGACCAGCCGGACCAGGCGACGACCGCCGTCGCGTTCGGCGCGCAGGGCATCGGCCTCTGCCGCACCGAGCACATGTTCTTCGGCGAGGGGAAGATCGGCCCGATGCGCGAGATGATCGTGGCCGAGACCGAGGAGGACCGGCGCAAGGCGCTCGCGAAGCTCCTGCCGCTCCAGCGCGAGGACTTCCGGGGCCTGTTCGTCGCCATGGCGGGCCGGCCCGTCACGATCCGGACGCTCGACCCGCCCCTCCACGAGTTCCTCCCGCACGACGAGGCCGGCATCGCCGAGCTCGCCCGGGCGGCGGGGAAGACCGCCCGCGAGATCGCCGATCGCGTGGACGAGCTCGCCGAGTCGAACCCGATGCTCGGCCACCGCGGCTGCCGGCTCGGCATCTCCTACCCGGAGATCACCGAGATGCAGGCGCGCGCCATCTTCGAGGCGGCCTGCGACGCCGCCGAGCAGGGCGTGAAGGTCGAGCCCGAGGTGATGATCCCGCTCGTCGGCACGCGCAAGGAGCTCGACCACCAGGCCGCGGTGGTGCGCCGCGCCGCGGAGGCGGTGTTCCAGGAGCGCGGGCGCAAGGTGAGGTACCTCGTCGGCACGATGATCGAGGTCCCGCGCGGCGCGATCACCGCCGGCGAGATCGCGCGGACCGCCGAGTTCTTCTCCTTCGGCACGAACGACCTCACCCAGACGACCTTCGGGCTCTCCCGCGACGACACGGGGCCCGTGATCAGCTCCTACGTCGAGCGGGACATCCTCGACGTCGATCCGTTCGTCTCGATCGATCGCGACGGCGTCGGGGTCCTGATGAAGCTCGCGGTCGCGGCGGGCCGCACCACGCGCCCCGGCATGAAGATGGGCATCTGCGGCGAGCACGGCGGCGATCCGTCGTCGGTCGCGTTCTGCCACGAGATCGGGCTCGACTACGTGTCCTGCTCTCCCTACCGGCTCCCGATCGCGCGACTCGCGGCGGCGCAGGCGGCGCTCCGCGGCGCGGCGGCCGCGAAGCCGGGGAAGCAGCCGAAGCAGGCCCGGAACGGCAAGACGGCGCGGAACGGCAAGCACGCCGGGCGCAACGTCGCCGTCCGCGGGATGAAGGCGTCGCGGCGGCCGCGCGCGCGCGCCTGACCTCGGTGCGCCGCGCGGGGAATGCCCCGCGCGGACGAACGTTGGGGACGGTGCCCCGCAGAGAGTCGCTCCCTCTCGCGGGGCACCGTACTTTGACGAGCCACGATCCTTCGGGCACACTTCGAT
>DASVZX010000114.1:0-1836 GCA_036391435.1 Anaeromyxobacter sp.
CGGGCGAACGCCTCCCCCGTCGCGGGGTTCACGACGTCGATGCTGGGTCCGGGCATGGCGCGACGATATCCCTCGCCGCTGCGTCCGTGCCACGGCTACTCGGGGGCCGGACCGGCGCCCAGCGCCGGCGCGGCGAGCGCCGACCACGCGAGCGTCGCCAGCACGAACGAGGCCGCGGCGAGGGCGAGCCAGGCCCTCGAGCGCGCCGGATCGAGCGCGAGCAGCAGCCGGAACGCCGTCGCGGCGGCGAGCAGGAGGGCCATCGCCCGGACCTGCCACGGGCGACCGGCGAGCGCGGCCGGGTGGCCGCCGTGCGAGAGCGTGACGTGGAGCGCGACGGAGAGCGCGAGGAGCGCGAAGCTGCCGATGAACGTCACGTGCAGCGCGGCGGTCCGCTGTCCCGGGAAGGCGGCCGCGGCGGCATAGCCCGCCGGCAGGAGCCACCCCGCGATCCAGATGAGCCGGCGGTGCAGGCCCGGCGCGGTGGGCGGGCGCCAGAGCCGCGCGACCGCGACGAGGACGGCCCCCGCCGAGACGGCGCGCAGCGCAAGGCCGAGCCGCGGGCTCGCGTACACCTCCACCGGGAAGCTCGCGAGGAACACGAGCGCCGCCGCGACCTGGGCGAGCCGACGGCGCCCGCGTGCGGGGGTCGGCCCGGGAGGCTCGCCGCGCGTGAGCGTCGGCAGCATCGTGCCGCCCACGCCGACGACGAGCGCGGTGACGAGCCCCTGGAGCACGAGCCCGCGGCCGAGCAGCCACAGCTCCGGCTCGTCGGCGGGCCCGCGGGCCGCGGCCACCGCCACCGCGATCGCGCCGCCGATCCCCGCCACGAGCGCCACCGGCACCCACACGAACACGGGCGGGAGGCGCTCCGCGCCCCGGGCCCCGAGCGCGCGCCGGGCGACGAACGCCGCCACCGCGGCGACGCACGCGGCCCAGACGACCTGCGCCGCGGCCCAGTGGTCCCACGCGAGGACGGTGACGGCGACCGGCGCGAGGAGCCCCGCCGCGAGCGTCCCCGCCGACGGCGGCGGCGTCCCGGTGCGGCGGGGCACGAACGTGAGGAGGAAGCCGAGCGCGATCGCCGTCAGGGAGCCCTGGACCTGCGTCGTCGCGTGGAACACGGCGTTGTACCGGTGCGAGACGCCGAGAGCCCACAGCAGCCAGTTCGCCACCCCCGCCCAGCCGAGCAGCACCCCGAGCGGGAAGAAGGCGCGCCAGGGATCGCGGCGGAGGGCCGCGACGGGCCCGCCCTCGCGGCGCTGCGGGAGCTCGCTCACCGCGGTCTGTTAGTCCGGCCGCGGCGCCCGCGCCACGGCCGTCGCGCCTACCCGTGCGACGGCGCCCCGATCGCGCCCGGCGCCCGATCGCTCTTTCGCGGGTGGCACACCGCGCAGAACGGCTCCATGTCCCCGCCCTTCGGCCCCGTCCCGACGCGCAGGTACGCGTAGTTGGAGTTCGCCGGGTGCGGATCGTGACAGGAGAGGCAGCCGAAGCTCCCGTCCGGCCTGGCCAGCTCGGCGGGGATCCGCGCGACGCGAGGATTCACGGTCGGGAGGTCGAACGGGTGGCTCGCGTGCTTGCTGATCGGGCGGATGCCGCGCCCGCCCTTCTCCTTCTCCGAGTGACACTGGAGGCAGAAGCTGGACGTGCCCTGCACCTTCTTGAGGCCGTGGCACGCGACGCAGCCGATGGAGCCGTGGCCGCCAGCGGATCGGGCCGGCGCAGGAGCGAGGAGCGCGACGACGAGGACGAGGACGGAGAGCGCGGCGCGGATCACGGGGCGAGATGCTACCGCGAGACGTCGCGCGGCGCGAGCGGGAGCGGTCGCGTCAG
>DASVZX010000115.1:0-3344 GCA_036391435.1 Anaeromyxobacter sp.
GGGGCGGGCGCGACCGGGCCCGCCGGCGTCGGCGCGCGCGCCGGGAGGGAGCTCGCCGCGGGGAGCCCGACGAGCTCCCTCACGCGGTTGATGAGGGCGCCGCTCTCGAACGGCTTCGAGATGTGCCCGTCCGCCTTCGCCTGGCGCGCGCGGGCCTCGTCGAAGGCCTCGAACGTGCCCGCGAGCAGGAGCACCGGCACGCCCTTGAGCGCGGGGTCCGCCTTCACCGCCTCGCAGACGTCGTACCCGTTCCGGCGCGGCATCACGACGTCGGCGAGGATCACGTCCGGCTTGATCTCGCGGGCCTTCGTGAGCGCGTCCTCGCCGTTGTCGACCGAGACGACCCGGATGTCCTCGCTCGCGAACGTGATCGCGACGACCTTCTGGATCGTGATCGAGTCGTCGGCGAGCAGGAGGGTCTTGGGCATGGAGGCGTCCCGCCCCCGCGAGGGGGCCGAATAAGGATCCGATCCAGTAACCCCCGGGTCGCCCGAATGTCAAGATTTACGGGACTTTGCTGCGGGTTCCCGCCGCCTCAGGGCGCGAGGACGGCGTCCCACGGCGGGCGGAGGACGTGCTCCCCCTCGGACGGCCCGATCACGCGGTCCGCGGCGACCGCGACCGCCGTCCCGCCCGCGTCGAGGAGGAGCGCGCGGCCCGGCGGCGCGCCGCGCGGGGCGCCGAGGAGCGCCGCGACGTCGAGCACCGGGAGGAGCGCCCGGCCGTGGCAGAGGAGGCCGAGGTGCGAGGGCGGCGCGAGCGGCACCGGCGCGATCCGCGGCGTGTCGAGCACCTGGACGAGGAGCGAGAGCGGCACCGCGAAGGCCCGGTCCCCGCGGGCGAACCGGATCTCGCGCTCCGAGGGCGCCCCGGCGTCGGCCGCGGGCGCGGGCCGCTCCGGCGCGGGCGCGCGCGGCGCGAGGCCGAGCGCCGTCACCGCGAGCTCGAGCGCGACCTCGCCCTTCCACACGATCGCCCCCGAGAACGGCGGCGGCGACGGCAGGAACGTGCGCGCCGGCAGCTGGAAGACCAGGGCGCCGGCGAGATCGACGATGCCGTGGAGCGCCTCGACCCGGAGCGCCGCGCGCGGCGGCCCCTCGACGAGCAGCGCGTACGGCGCCCGCGCGGAAGCGAGCCCGAGGAGCGCGGCGACGCGCGCGCAGGGCAGCGCCTCGCCGCGCGCGAGGAGCTCCTCCCCCGCCTCCCCCTCGCGCTCGGGGACCTCGAGCACCTCCCGCAGGGCCGACACGCGGAGCGCGAGGCGGACGCCCCCGGCGGAGAAGAGCAGCGCCTTTCGCGCGGCGAGGGAGTCCACGGCGCCATGATATACGTGTCCCGGGATGTCCCAGACGGTGCTCCTCGTCGACGACGAGCGCTTCGCCCGGACCGTGTACTCGGACTACCTCCGCGGCGCGGGGTACGACGTCGAGGTCGCGGACGGCGCCGACGCGGCGCTCGCGCTCCTGGAGCGGCGGCGGTTCGACGTCCTGCTCACCGACGTGATCCTGCCGGGCGCGAAGGACGGGCTGCAGCTCCTCGACCAGGCGAAGCAGCTCGACCCGAACGTCGGCGTCATCGTGATGACCGCCCTCGACAAGGTGGATCCCGCGGTGCGCGCGATGAAGTCGGGCGCCTCGGACTACCTCGTGAAGCCGGTCTCGCCCGAGGCCCTCCAGCTCGCGGTGCAGCGCTGCCTCTCGACCCGCGCGCTCCTCGCCGAGAACCAGGCGCTGCGCGGCCACCTGAAGCTGTTCGAGACGGGGCAGCGGCTCGTGTCCACCCTCGACCGCGACCGGCTCGTGCCCATGGCGCTCGCGGCGATCTCCTCCGAGTGCGGGAGCCCCGGCGGCGTCCTCGCCGAGCGCCTGCCGGACGGCGGCTTCGTCGCGTCCGGCGCGCACGGCCTCGCCTACGCGGAGGCGGTCGAGCTCCTCGGCGCCTGCCGCCCCGAGCTCGACGGGCTCGACGCGTACGGCCCCGCGATGACCGACGTCCGGCTCCCCGCGCCGATCCACGGCCACGGGCGCGCGGCCTGCCTCACCGTCACCGAGGAGGGCACCCTCGTCGGCGCGGTGCTCGTGCCCTGCGCGGGCGAGCTGCCCGGCGGGAGCGCCGAGAACGCGGCGTTCCTCTGCCGCCACCTCGGGATCGCGCTGCGGAACCTCGGGCGGCTCTCGCAGGTCGAGACGCTCGCGTACCTCGACGACCTCACCCACCTCTACAACACGCGCTACCTCGAGGTGGTCCTGGAGCGCGAGACGCAGAGCGGACGGCCGTTCACCGTGCTGTTCATGGACCTCGACCACTTCAAGGCGGTGAACGACCAGCACGGCCACCTCTCCGGCTCCCGGATGCTGGTGGAGGTGGCGCGGGTGCTGCGCTCGTGCGTCCGGGACGACGACGTCCTGGTCCGCTACGGCGGGGACGAGTACGTGGTGCTGCTGGTCGGGATCGACTCGGGGGGCGGGCTCAAGGTCGCGGAGCGGATCCGGCGGGCCATCGAGGACCACCGGTTCCTCTCCCGAGAGGGCGCGCGCGTCCGGGTCACGGCGTCGATCGGGCTCGCCAGCTTCCCCGAGCACGCCCAGGAGAAGGCCGAGATCCTCGACCTCGCCGATCGGGCCATGTACCGGGGGAAGCGGTCGAGCCGGAACGTCGTGTACATGGCCTCGCGCGACCTGCCGCCGGTGCCGGTGGGCGACCGGACCTGAGACATCCAAAAAAAACGCGGGGCCAAGGGTGGTTAACCCTTGGCCCCGCTGACGACGACTGCCAGGTTCCGCCCGTCCGAGCGCGTAGTAGCGGCTGCCCTCGTCATCGACGGGTGGCGCGGATGCGACCGCCCGTCGCGTCCTGACGTACCCCGGGGAGCCGGCAGGGTCAATGCCGCGGCGCGGCGTGACCCAAGTTCCCCCGGTCCGTCCTTTCGGGGGGCGTCACCGGGATCCGAAAATCCTCCGTGATCCCGTGACCCGGCCTAGTAGTCCATGTCGTCCATGCCGCCGCCGCCCATGCCGGCCCCGCCGCCGCCCGCAGCGGACTTCTTCTTCGGCTTCTCCGCGATCATCGCCTCGGTCGTGAGGAGGAGGCTCGCCACCGAGGCGGCGTTCTGGAGCGCGGTGCGGGAGACCTTGGTCGGGTCGATGACGCCGCCCTTGTCCAGGTCCTCGTAGGTCTCGGTCTGGGCGTTGAAGCCGAAGGCGCCCTTCCCCTCCAGGATCCGGTTCACCACCACCGGCCCGTCGAGGCCGGCGTTCTCGGCGATCCGCCGGGCCGGCGAGTGGAGCGCCTTCATGACGATCTGGACCCCGAAGCGCTGGTCGCCCTCCTTCACGTCCAGCTTC
>DASVZX010000116.1:0-30555 GCA_036391435.1 Anaeromyxobacter sp.
TCGCCGTCCCCGCGCGGCGCAGGCGCGCGCCGAAGCGGGCGGTCCGGGAGCTCGGCTGGGCCGCGTTCGGCGACGTCGCGCGCATGCTCGCGGGCAAGATCGCGCTGCGCTACCGGCCGAGCGTGGTCGTGGGGATCGCGAAGGGCGGCATCTTCGTCGGCGGCGCGCTCTCCGCCGTCCTCGGCGCGGACTTCTACCCGGTGCGGGTCGAGAAGCGGAGCCGGGACGCGGGGCCGATGGCCGGCGAGGTCGCGTCGGAGCTCCCCGAGCTGCGCGGGAAGAAGGTCCTCGTCGTGGACGACGTCGCGTCGACCGGCGCGACCCTCGCCCGCGCCCGCGCCCTGGCTCGCAAGGCGGGCGCGAAGGAGGTCCGGACGGCGGTCCTCGTGGCCCGCCCGCGCGGCGCCCGGCCGGACTTCGCCGCCTTCGAGACGGACGAGCTCGTCCTCTTCGGGTGGGACTACCAGCTCGACGCCGGCGGCGGCTCGACCGATCCGGGCGAGGTGGGCGTGTAGCGAGCCCGGAGCCGGGCGGGGCGGTCATGAAGCGCGTCGTCGTCGGCACCGCCGGCCACATCGATCACGGGAAGACCGCGCTCGTCCGGGCGCTGACCGGGATCGACACGGACCGGCTGCGCGAGGAGAAGCGGCGCGGCATCACCATCGAGCTCGGGTTCGCCCACCTGGCGCTGCCCGACGGCACGGTGGCCGGCGTGGTGGACGTCCCCGGCCACGAGCGCTTCGTCCGCGCGATGGCGGCGGGCGCGGGCGGGATCGACCTCGTCGTGCTCGTGATCGCGGCGGACGAGGGCGTCATGCCCCAGACGCGCGAGCACCTCGACATCTGCCGCCTGCTCGGCGTGCCGCGCGGCCTCGTCGCCGTGACGAAGTCCGACCTCCTGCCCGCGCTCGGGCCGGGCTGGCTCGCCCTGCTCGAGCAGGACGTCCGGGAGGTGACGCGCGGCACGTTCCTCGAGGACGCGCCGATCGTGCCGGTCTCCTCGGCGACCCGCGAGGGGCTCGACCGGCTGGTCGCGGAGCTGGCGTCGCTCGCCGCCGGGGTGCCGGAGCGGCCGGCGGACGGCCCCGCCTTCCTCCCCATCGACCGCGCGTTCTCGATGAAGGGCTTCGGCACGGTGGTGACCGGCACGCTCCTGTCCGGCGAGCTGCGCGAGGGCGACGAGGCCGCGCTCCTCCCGCCGTCGCCCGGGGTCGGCGCGCTGCGCGTCCGATCGCTCCAGGTCCACGGCGCCGCGACGCCGCGCGCGCTCGCCGGGCAGCGGACCGCCGTGAACCTGCCCGGGGTCGAGCCGGGCGCGATCCGCCGCGGGCAGGCGCTCGTGCACCCCGGGGTCGTGCCGGCGTCCTCGGTGCTCGACGTCGAGCTGTCGCTCCTCGGCGCGGCGCCGCGGGCGCTCCGCCACCGGGCGAGGCTCCTGCTCCACGTCGGCACCGCGCAGGTGCCGGCCACGGTCGCGCTCCTCGATCGCGGCGAGCTCGCGCCCGGCGCGACGGCCTTCGCGCAGCTCCGCCTCGGCGCCCCGGCGGCGGCGCTCCCCGGCCAGCGCTTCATCCTGCGCGGGTTCGCGGTGCTCGAGGGGCGCGGCAAGACCGTCGGCGGCGGCCGCGTCCTCGCCGTCGCCACCCCGAAGCGACGCCGCGGCCGCCCCGAGGCGCTGCGGCAGCTCGAGGTCCTCGCCCGCGGCGACGGCGAGGCCCGCCTCGCGGCGGTGCTCGAGCTCGCGGGCCCGGCCGGCCTGGACGGCGCGGCGCTCGTCGGCCGGACCGCGCTCTCGCCGAAGGCGGTCGCCGCGGCGCTCGAGCGGCTCGGCGCGAAGGGGGGCGCCGTGCTGTTCGATCGCGAGCGGCGGGCGTGGGTCGCGGGGGCCGTCGCGGAGGACCTGTCCGCGCGGCTCGTCCGTGCCGTCGACGCCTTCCACGCCGAGAAGCCGCTCGCCGCCGGCGTCGGCCGGGAGGAGCTGCGCGGGCGGCTCCCGGCCGTCGTCGATCCGCGCCTGTTCCAGCGGCTCCTCGCGCAGCTCGCCGATCGCGGCGAGCTCGTCCTCGAGGGCGACCACGTCCGGCGGCGCGGCCACGCGGCCGCGTCCGCGGGCGGCGCGGGCGGCGCGAAGAAGGACCGGCTCGCCGAGGTCCTCGCGAAGGGCGGGCTGACGCCGCCGCGGCTCGCGGAGCTCCCGGCCGCCGTCGGGGCGAGCGCGCAGGACGTCCAGGCGCTGCTGAAGCTGCTCGCGGCGGAGGGGCGGGCCGTGCGCGTCTCGTCGGAGCTCTGGTTCGACGCGGCGGCGCTCGCCGGGCTGCGCGCGCGGCTCGTCGCGTTCCTCCGCGAGCGGAAGGCCATCACCACCCAGGAGTTCAAGGACCTCGTCGGCGCGACGCGCAAGCACGTCATCCCCCTCGCCGAGCACTTCGACGAGGAGAAGGTCACGCTCCGCGTCGGGGAGAAGCGCGTGCTGCGCGGCGAGGGGAAGCCGTGAGACCCCGCCACGCCGAGCCCGCCGGGACCGTCGTCGTGCGCTCCGGCCGCGTGGTGTACGCGAGCGAGGGGGCCGCGGCCCTCCTCGGGCGCCGCGCCGGGGAGATCGTTGGCCGGCCGATCGGCGACTTCGTCCCCCCCGAGCACCGCCCGACGATGGAGGACCGGCACGAGCGCCGGATGCGCGGCGAGCCGGTCGCGACGCGCTACGACCTCGCCCTGTCGCTCCCCGGCGGCGGCCAGCGGCTCGTCGAGATCGACGTCGAGCAGGACGGCGGCGACCTCCTCGTCCACCTTCGCGACCTCTCCGTGCGCGAGGTGCGGCGCCTGCGCCTCGACGCCGTGGCGACGCTCGGCGCCGCGCTCCAGCGCGAGCAGGGGGAGGAGGCGATCCACGCGCGGGTGCGGGAAGGGCTTTGGGCGCTCGGCCTCGCCTCGGCGGTGTTCCGGGCCGAGCCGGAGGGCGTCCGGATCGTGTGGGCGAGGTTCCCGCCCGCGGTCTCGGAGGGGTTCCTCGCGGCGACCGGCGTGCCGCTCGACGGCTACCTCGGGAGCCGGGACGAGTTCTCCCGGCGCGTGTGGAGCGACGGCTCGCAGTTCACCGAGGACTGGGGGCTGCAGGCGTCCCGCTTCGTGCCCGAGCCCCTCGCCGCGCGCGTCCGCGCGCTCGTGAACGGCGCGGGGATCTCGAAGGCCGCCGCGGTGCGCATCGGGGAGCGGTCGGACGCGGACCTCCACCTCGTGGTCGCGGGCGACTGGCTCCGCGCGGACGACGTCCCGGCGGTGCGGCTGTTCGCGGCGCAGCTCGCCGCCGCCCTCGCGGCCGCCCGCACCATCGCCGACCTGTCGCGGCGCAACGCCGACCTCGCCGCGCTGAACCGGGTCGCCGAGCTGGCCGGGGAGGCGACGGACCTGCCCGCGTTCCTCGGCCTCGCCTCGCAGGTGCTCGCGGCGGCGGCGGGCTGCGCGGGGACCGCGGTCTACGTCCTCGACGAGGCCGCCGGCGAGCTCGTCCTCGCCTCCCTCGACGGCGCGCCGCCCGGCGCCGCGGCGCCGTTCCGACGGATCGCCCTCGACGCGCCGGCGGCCGCGGCCATGCGGGCGCGCACGCCGGTGGTCGCGGATCTCGCCGCGGGGGAGCTGCCCGCGCTCGCGCCGCTCGGCTTCCGGTCGGTCGGCTGGGTGCCGCTCCTCGTCCGGTCCCGGCCGGTCGGCGTCCTCGGAGCGGGGTTCCACGGGCCGCCCGCCGAGGTCCGGGCGCGCGTCGACCTCCTCGCGGCGATCGGCGCGCACCTCGCCTCGGCCATCGAGTCGCACCGGCTCCTCGCGGACCTCCGCGGCCGCGTGGAGCAGCTCTCGCTGCTGAACGAGATGGCGCGGACCGTCGCGGGCTCGCTCGACACGGACCGGGTCCTCGCCGACGGCGCGGAGGCGGCCCGCCGCCTCGTGGGCGCGAGCCGCGGCTCGATCGTGCTGTACGACGCGATCCGCGGCGAGCTGCGGGTGGGAGGGTGGGCCGGCGGCCCGGAGGACCTCACCGGGTTCACGACGCCGCTCGACCCGTCCAACTTCGTCGGCGAGGCGATCCGGACGGCGCGGCCGATCGTGATCGCGGACACGAGCGCGATCACCGTGGACCCGGCGATCGACCGACGGCTGCGCGTGGGCCACGCGGTGGTCGCGATCCCGGTGCTCCTCCACGGCGAGGCGCTCGGGGCGATCGTGGTGGACGAGACCGAGCGCACGCGGACGTTCACGCCGGGCGAGGTCGAGCTCCTCGGCGCGCTCGCGAACCAGCTCGCGGTCGCGATCGGCAACGCCCGGCTGTACGCCGAGACCCGGCGGCGCGCCGAGGAGCTCGGCCTCATCCACGAGGTGGGGCGCGCGCTCGCCGAGACCCTGGACTTCGAGCGCCTGCTGCACTTCGGCGTGCGCAACCTCGCGCGGATCGTCGACGCGCCCGAGGCCTACCTCGCGCTCGCGAGCCCAGACGGGAAGACCCTCGAGGTGCGCGCCGCGGCCGGCGGCCACCCCGACATCCTCGGCCGCTCGCTGCCGCTCGATCCGTCCGGCCCGAGCCTCATGGCGGCGGTGTTCCACGGGCGCGAGCCGCTCGTCATCGAGGACGGCGCGTCCGACCCGCGGGTCAACCCGTCCTTCCAGGCGCTCACCGGCGGCAGGGGCTACCTGGGCCTGCCGCTGGTCGTGCGCGACCGGACCATCGGCTCCCTCCTCATCATCGAGACCCGGCGCCCCCGCCTGTTCACGATCGCGGAGGTCGAGCGCGCCGCCGGCATCGCGAACCAGCTCGCGGTCGCGGCGGACAACGCGCGGCTCTACGAGGACCTGCGGCGGAGCTACGCCGAGCTCGAGCGCACGCAGCGCCGGCTCATCCAGGGCGAGCGGCTCGCCGCGCTCGGCGAGATGTCCGCCGTGGTGGCCCACGAGGTGCGCAACCCTCTCGGCGTCATCTTCAACTCCCTGGGCTCGCTCCGGCGCCTGGTGCGCCCGACCGGTGACGCGAAGATGCTGCTCGAGATCGTGGAGGAGGAGGCGGACCGCCTGAACCGGATCGTCGGGGACCTCCTCGACTTCGCGCGGCCGGCGACCCCGGAGCTCCGGGGCGAGCCGCTCGAGCGGGTCGTCGAGGACGCGCTCGCGGCGGCGCTCGCGCAGCACCCGCCCGGCGTCGAGGTCCTTCGGGAGCTGGACCCGTCGCTGCCGCCGGTCCGGATGGACGCGCGCCTCGTGCGCCAGGCCGTGCTGAACGTCCTCGTCAACGCGGTGCAGGCGATGCCGGAGGGCGGGCGGCTCACGGTGCGGTCGCGCGCGGACGGCGACGAGGCCGTGCTCGAGGTCGAGGACACGGGCGGCGGGATCCCGGACGAGGTGCGCGCCCGCATCTTCGAGCCGTTCTTCACGACGAAGGCGAGCGGCACCGGCCTCGGCCTCGCGGTGGTGCGCCGGATCGTGGAGGGCCACGGCGGGACGGTGGTCGTCCGCAGCCGGGCCGGCGAGGGGACCGTCTTCGGCCTCCGGCTCCCGCTCGGACGCGGCGCGGTTGAAAAGCGCCCCGCGATGGGCTGAGATCCGCGCGCGATGGAGCCCGCCTCGCCAGGAGCCGCCGGTCAGGACCCCGCCGGCGGAGCCGACCCGCACGGCAACGTGCTCGTGGTCGACGACCAGCGGAACATGCGCGCGACCACCGCGCTGCTCCTGCGCCAGGCCGGGCACGCCGTCGAGGAGGCGGAGAGCGGCGGCGCCGCGATCCGGCGCGTCCAGCAACAGCCGTTCGACGTCGTCCTCACCGACCTGCGCATGCCGGACGTGGACGGGCTCGAGGTGCTCCGCGCCGTCCGGGCCCACGCGCCCGACACCCAGGTCATCGTGATGACCGGGTACGGCACCATCGAGTCGGCGGTCGAGGCGATGCGGCAGGGGGCCCTCGACTACGTCTCGAAGCCCTTCAAGGCGGACGAGCTCCTCCTCCGCATCGCGCGCGCCGTCGAGCGGCGCCGCCTCAGCGGCCACGTGCACCTGCTCGCCGACGACTTCCGCCGGCGCTACGGCCTCGAGCACATCGTCGGCACGTCGCCCGCCATCCGGGACGTGCTCGAGCGCGTGCAGCGCGTCGCGCCGACCGACGCGACGGTGCTCCTGACCGGCGAGTCGGGGACCGGCAAGGAGCTCGTCGCCCGCGCGCTCCACGCGTCGAGCCGGCGCTCCGTCGGGCCGTTCGTGCCGGTCAACTGCGCGGCGATCACCGAGACGCTGCTCGAGTCCGAGCTGTTCGGCCACGCGCGCGGCGCCTTCACCGGGGCGACCCGGGCCCGCCGGGGCCTCTTCGAGGAGGCGCACGGCGGGACGCTCTTCATCGACGAGGTCGGCGAGACCACCCCCGGGTTCCAGGCGAAGCTCCTGCGGGCCCTGCAGGACGGCGAGATCCGCCGCGTGGGCGAGTCGTCCCCGGTGCAGGTGGACGTGCGGGTCGTCGCCGCGACGAACCAGGATCTCCGGCGGGCGATCGCCGAGCGGCGGTTCCGGGAGGACCTCTTCTACCGGCTCGCGGTCGTCCCCATCCGCATCCCGCCGCTGCGCGTGCGCCGCGGCGACGTCCCCCTGCTCGCGGCGCACTTCCTCCGGCGCGCGACGACGGGCGGCGCGCCGCCCCGCTCGCTCGCGCCCGACGCGGTGGCGAAGCTCGTCGAGCACGCCTGGCCGGGCAACGTCCGGGAGCTCGAGAACGTGATCGCCCAGGCGGCCGCGCTCGCGCCCGAGCCGGAGATCCACGCCTCCGACATCCACGTCGATCCGCACGCGCACGCGCACCCGGCCGCGGCGACGTCCACCCGGACGCTCGCGGCGGCCGTCGAGGACGCCGAGCGCGCCGCGATCGAGGCCGCGCTCGCGCGGCACGGCGGAGACCTCCCCGGCGTCGCGCGCGAGCTCGGCGTCTCCGGCACGACGCTGTGGCGGAAGATGAAGCGGCTCGGCGTGGGCGCCCGCGCGGATTAGCGCGTGTGCGTTTCACTTCTGCAATGCCGATTGCACCTTCGCAAGTGAACGCCCTCGAACGCGGGGCCCCGGATTCCCCGGCCCTGGTCAACCATCTAGACTCACCGGCTTATTTCACGCGCCCTTCGCGGTTCATCATGGCACCGGCATTGCTATCTACGGGTCGAGAAGTGCAAAGCCGCCTGTTGAAGTAGGTCCCCCCCCGCCACTTCAGCTGCGCTTTGCACTTCTCTTTTCTTTTCTCGTTGGGCGGAGCCATGGCGTCGTTTCTGATCGTGGACGAGGACCGGAACTTCCGGGAGGCGCTCGCGATCGCGCTCAGGCTCGAGGGGCACGAGGCGTCGGCCGTGGCCGACGAGGCGAGCGCGCGGGCGCGCCTCGCGGCGGCCCCGGTGGACTGCTGTCTCGTCGACGCTCACCTGCGCGGCGCGGACGGCCTGCTCGAGGCCGCCTCGCGCGCGGGGGCCCGGACGTTCGCGACCGGCCCCTACCCCGAGCTCCTCGCCGCCTCCGCCGCGCGCCACCCGCACGCCGGGATCCTGCCGAAGCCGCTCCGCGCCGCCGAGGTCGCCGCGTGCGTGCGGGGCGGGTCGCGCGCGGCGGGCTAGGGCCGGCCCCCGGCCGTCGGCCGGGCGCCGCTGGCGCCGAGGCGGGCCGCGACGAGCCCGCGGTCCCTCAGCGCCTCGAGCTGGCGAGGCGTGCCGGCCGCACGACCCTTGCCCTGCGCGCCCCGCCTACAGGACGATCGCGCCCGCCACCTGCGCGAGCCGGACCATCGGGTCCGCCACGATGCCGAGCAGCACGACCACCGCGATCGCCGCGACGAGCGCGACGGACACCGCCGGCGACCGGAGCGCGTCGGGCTCGCCCTCGGGCGCGTGCATGTACATGTAGACGACGACGCGCAGGTAGTAGTACGCGCCGAGCACGCTCGTGAGGATGCCGAGCACCGCGAGCCCGTAGAGCTGGGCGCCGATGGCGGCCTGGAAGACGTAGAGCTTCGCGACGAAGCCCGCCGTCGGCGGGATCCCGGCGAGCGACAGCAGGAACACCGCCATCGCGAAGGCGAGCGCCGGCCGCCGGGCGGCGAGGCCGGCGAAGCGCTGCAGGTCCCACGCGTCGGGCCGCTCCTCGCCCGCCGCGCCGCCGCGCTCGAGCGCGCCGACGACCGCGAACGCGCCGATGGCGGTCGCGCTGTACACGGCGAGGTAGAAGAGGATCCCGGCGAGCGCCTTCTCGCGCACGCCCCCGGCGCCCGCGGCGAGGATGCCGACGAGCAGGTATCCGGCGTGCGCGATCGAGGAGTACGCGAGCATCCGCTTCACGCTCCGCTGCGGGAGGGCGAGCAGGTTGCCGAAGAGCATCGTGAGGATCGCGAGGCCCGAGATGATCCCGCTGAACGCGCCCGCGTCCGCCGCCGCGCCGCTCGTGGCGGAGAGGAAGATGCGGGCGAGCACCGCGAAGGCGGCGGTCTTCACGCCGGCCGCCATGAAGGCCGTGACCGGCGTCGGCGCGCCCTCGTAGACGTCCGGCGTCCAGGTGTGGAACGGCACCGCCGCGACCTTGAAGGCGACGCCGGCGGCGACGAGGCCGAGGCCGACGAGCCGGAGCCCCTGCAGATCGCCGCGGGCCTGCTTCGCGAGGTCGGAGAAGAGCGTCGTGCCGGTCGCGCCGTAGAGGAGCGCCGCGCCGTACAGGAAGAGCGACGAGGAGATCGCGCCGAGCACGAGGTACTTGAACGCCGCCTCGGAGGGCTTGAGCCCGCGCCTCACGTACGCCGCGAGGGCGTACGTCGAGAGGCTCATCGTCTCGATCGCGACGAAGGCGACGAGGAAGTCGCTCGCCATCCCGAGGAGCGACATGCCCGCCGCGCCGAACATCGCGAGCGCGTAGAACTCCCCGCGCTCGGCGTCGCGCGCGTGCAGCCAGCCCGCCCCCACGAGCGCCGACATCGCGAGCCCGGCGCACACGATCACGGTGACGAACACCGAGAAGCTGTCCGCGACCGCCTGGCGCCCGAAGACGGCGCCGACGTTCGTGAACGGGGCGGCGACGGCCGCCGCCGCCGCGAACGCGACCGTCAGGACGGCCTGGTAGCCGCGGCGCCCGGAGACGAGGAACGCCTCGGAGAGGAGGAGCGCGATGGCGCCCAGCGTGAGGATCGCCACCGGGACGAGGGCGACGAAGTCGCGCGTCGGAAAGCCGGTCATGTCAGTGGACCTCGCCGGGGAGGACGACGGGAGCGGTGGGCGGGGACGGCGGCGCGGCCTGGATCCCCGGGACGAACGGCAGCGCGGCCGCGGCGCGCGCGGCGAAGCCGGTCGTCTGCGTGCCCACGCGCGTGGGGAGGCCGAGCTGCCGCTCCGTCGCCTGGAAGCGCTGGACGAGCCGGTCCACCGAGGGCTTCGCGGGGGCGAGGAACGGCCCCGGCGCGACGCCCATCGCGACGATGAAGAGGACCATCGGCACGAGCACGAACCACTCGCGGACCGAGAGGTCCGGGAGGTGCCGGTTGTGCGGGTTCTCGAGCTTGCCGAAGAACACCTTCTCGACGAGCCAGAGCATGTAGACCGCGCCGAGGATGACGCCGACCGCGGCGAGCGTCGCGTAGACCTGGGAGGATCCGAGGCGCGAGAGCCACGTGCCCGAGAGGATGAGGAACTCGCCGACGAACCCGTTCGTGCCGGGCAGGCCGATCGAGGAGAGCGTCACGATGACGAACGCCGTCGCGATCCAGGGCACCTGCTTCGCGATCCCGCCGTACTCGGAGATGAGGCGGGTGTGGCGCCGCTCGTAGAGGATGCCGACGAGGAGGAACAGGGCGCCCGTCGAGACGCCGTGGTTCAGCATCTGGTAGACGCCGCCGGTGAGCCCCTCGGCGGAGAGCGCCGCGAGCCCGAGCATGACGTAGCCGAGGTGCGAGACCGAGGAGTAGGCGACGAGCCGCTTCATGTCCTTCTGGACGAAGGACATGAGCGCGCCGTAGAGGATGCCGATCACGGCGAGCGTCGCGATGGCGGGGCGGAACCAGAGCGCCGCCTCGGGGAAGAGCGGCATCGCGTAGCGGAAGAACCCGAACGTCCCCATCTTGAGGAGGACGCCCGCCAGGATGACCGAGCCCGCCGTCGGCGCCTCGGTGTGGGCGTCGGGCAGCCAGGTGTGGAGCGGGAACATCGGGACCTTCACGGCGAACGCGAGGGCGAACGCGGCGAAGAGCCAGCGCGCGGCGAGGGGGGAGACCTGGAGCGCGCGGCGCGCCTCGACGTAGTCGAACGTCCCGCCGTCGTGGAAGTAGACGTACAGGATCGCGAGCAGCATGAGCACGCTCGCGGCGAAGGTGTAGACGAAGAACTTCACCGTCGCGTACAGGCGGTTCTGCGAGCCCCAGATCCCGATGAGGAGGTACATCGGGACGAGGATGAGCTCCCAGAAGACGTAGAAGAGCACGAGGTCGAGCGCCGCGAACGTCCCGATCATCGCCGTCTCGAGGACGAGCAGCGCGATCATGAACTCCTTCACGCGGTCCTGGATCGCCTTGAAGGCGGACAGGACGACGATCGGGGTCAGGATCGTCGTGAGCATCACGAGCAGGAGGGCCACCCCATCGAGGCCGACGTGGTAGCCGATGCCGATCGACGGGACCCAGGGGACGAGCTGCTCGAACTGGAACTCGGGCGCGGCGGGCGACGCGTCGAAGCCGAACCAGAGGCCGAAGGACGCGACCATCGTGACGAGCGAGATCACGAAGGCGAGGGCGCGGTGCTGGCGCGGCTCGCCGCGGGGGACGAGCGCGAGCGCCAGCGCGCCGAGGACGGGGAGGAAGACGACGACGGTGAGCAGGTTCACGGCCTAGTGCCCTCCCACGCCGAGGACCGACCAGAGGATGACGGCCGCCGCCACCGCCATGATCGCGGCGTAGCGCTGGACGTCGCCGTTCTGGGCCATCCGGCCGACCCTGCCGGCGTACCCGATCACGCGGGCGACGCCGTTCACCATGAGGCCGTCGATCGCGAACACGTCCACGATCCGCCAGGTGTAGTAGGCGAGCAGCCGGAACGGCTCGAGGACGACGGCCTCGTAGAGCTCGTCGATCCGGAACTTGTCCACCATGAGGCGGTAGAGGCCGGGGAACGCCGCGGCGAGCCTCGCCGGGGCGGCCTTGAGGCCGCCGACGTAGAGCATCCACGCGACCGCCGTGCCGGCCGCCGCGACGATCCACGCGAGGACGAAGGGCCCGATCCCCTCGTGCGCGACCTCGGGGAGGTGGTGGACCGCCTTCAGCTTCTCGATGGCAGGCGCGAACACGGGCTCGGTGAACTTGCCGAAGACGTCCTGGAGCGCCTCGGGGATCCCGTGCAGCGCGGGGAGGCCGAGGACCGCCGTCACGATCGCGCCGATCGCCAGGATCCAGAGCGGCACGTACATGACGGGCGAGGACTCGTGCGCGTGCTCCGCCACCCGGGTGCGGGGCTTGCCGAGGAAGGTGAGCGCGAAGAGCCGCGTCATGTAGAACGCGGTCCCGAGCGCGGCGGCCGTGCCGATCCAGTAGGCGGCCGGGCCGGCCCAGGCCGCGACCGGGTTCGTGATGCCGTGCGCGCCGCCGAGGATGGCGTCCTTCGACCAGTACCCGGAGAGCGGGACGAAGCCGGTGATGGCGAGGGTGGAGATCCCGAAGGTGAGCGCGGTCTGCGGCATCTTCTTCCAGAGGCCGCCCATGTTGCGGATGTCGGTGTCGTCGTGCATCCCGTGCATCACCGAGCCCGCGCCGAGGAACAGGCACGCCTTGAAGAAGGCGTGGGTGACGAGGTGGAGGACGCCCGCCCACCAGATGCCCGCGCCGACGCCGATGAACATGAAGCCGAGCTGGCTCACCGTGGAGTAGGCGAGGACCTTCTTGATGTCGGTCTGGACGAAGGCGATGAGCGCCGAGAACAGGGCGGTGAGCGCGCCCACCATGATCACCGTCGCCATCGCCACGGGGGCGAGGCTGAACAGGTAGCTGTTGCGCGCGACGAGGTAGACGCCCGCCGTCACCATGGTGGCGGCGTGGATGAGGGCGGAGACCGGCGTCGGGCCGGCCATCGCGTCGGGGAGCCAGACGTAGAGGGGCAGCTGGGCGGACTTGCCGGTCGCGCCGACGAAGAGGCCGAGGAGCGCGAGGGTGATCGCCCACTGGAAGGTCCGCCCCGCGAAGAGGCCGCCCTGGATCGTCGCCGCCGGATCGACCTGGCGGGCCATCCCGACGAGCTCCTGGTAGTTCGCGGTGCCGAAGATCGAGAGGAGCGCGAAGAGGCCGATCAGGAACCCGAAGTCGCCGATCCGGTTCGTGACGAAGGCCTTGCGGCCGCAGTACGCCTTCTGGATGTCCGTGTACCAGAAGCCGATGAGCAGGTAGCTGCAGAGGCCGACGCCCTCCCAGCCGACGAAGGTGAGGACGAGCGAGTCGCCGAGGACGAGCGTGAGCATCGCCGCGACGAAGAGGTTCAGGTAGGTGAAGAAGCGGGCGAAGCCGAAGTCGTCCTCGTGGGACATGTACGAGATGCTGTAGACGTGGATCAGCGTCCCGATGCCGGTGACCACCATGATCATCGTCCCGGAGAGCCGGTCGACGACGAGGCCCCACGTGATCGAGATGAGCGTCCGCCCGTCCGCGCCCGGGATCCGGAACCAGGGCTCGCCCCGGAACTGGAGCACCCGGCCGTCGAGCACCCAGTAGAAGGCGACGCTCGAGACGGCGAGCGCGCCGACCATCGCGCCGATCGCGACGAACGCGACGTTCCCCTTGCCGATCCGGCGCCCGACGAGGCCGTTGAACACCGCCCCCGCGAGCGGGAAGAGGATGATGGCCCACAAATACGACTCAGTCGCTGCCTGAGACGCTACGATCGGGGTCATAGGAGTGGGGCGAAGGATTACCCTCTCGGGCGCCCATAGACAAGCGCGTTCAGCGAGCAAAAACCCCTCGGAAGATGCGGACATGACCGCTCCAAATTCCGGCTCCACGGCCCGTTCCGAGCTGCGCAAGCTGCCCAGGGCGGACCGCCTCCTGGAGGCCGCCGACCGGGCGGGGCTCGTGGCCCGGCTCGGCCACGGCGCCGTCATGGAGGCGATCCGGGCGGCGCTCGACCGGATCAGGAAAGAGGTCCTGGCGGGCGGGACCTGCCCCGCCGAGGAGGGGATCGCGGCCGGGCTCGTCGCCGACCTGACGCGGACCGTCAAGGGGACGCTCCGGAGCGTCGTGAACGCGACCGGCGTCGTCGTCCACACGAACCTCGGCCGGGCGCCGCTCTCCGAGGACGCGATCGAGGCGATGGCCCGCGCGGCCCGCGGCTACACGAACCTCGAGTACGACCTCGCGCGCGGCGAGCGCGGGGACCGCTACGGGCACGCCGAGGCGGCGCTCTGCCGGCTCACGGGCGCCGAGGGGGCGGTGGCGGTGAACAACAACGCCGCCGCGGTGGTGCTGGCGCTCGCCGCCCTGATGGACTCCCACCCGTCCGGCGACGCGCCGGTCGATCCCGGCGCGCCGGAGGTGATCGTCTCGCGCGGCCAGCTCGTCGAGATCGGCGGCGGGTTCCGGATCCCGGACGTCCTCCGCCGCTCGGGCGCGTCGCTCGTCGAGGTCGGGACCACGAACCGGACCTACGCGAGGGACTTCGCCGAGGCGATCGGCCCCCGGACGCGGATCCTCCTCTCCGTCCACCGCTCGAACTTCCGGATGTCGGGCTTCACCCACGACGCGACGCTCGCCGAGCTCGTCGCGCTCGGCCGGGAGCGCGACCTGTGGGTGGTGGACGATCTCGGCTCGGGGACGCTCCTCGCGACCTCGCCCTTCGGCCTCGGCGACGAGCCCACCGTGCAGGAGCGGCTCCGGGCGGGGCCCGACCTCGTGACGTTCTCGGGGGACAAGCTCCTCGGCGGCCCGCAGGCCGGCGTCCTCGCCGGGCGGGCGGAGGCGATCCGCCGCGTGAAGCGGCACCCGCTCCTCCGCGCGCTCCGCGTCGACAAGGTGACGATCGCCGGGCTCGCCGCCACGCTCGCGCACTACGAGCGCGGCGAGGCGACGTCGAAGGTTCCCGTCTGGCGGGCCGTCGCGCTCGCGCCGGAGGCGCTCGCGGCCCGCGCTCGCGCCTGGCTCGCGGCGCTCGGTCCCGCCGGCGCCGGCTGCGAGGTGCGGGAGAGCGCCTCGGCGATCGGCGGCGGGTCGCTCCCCGGCGTGACGCTGCCCACCTCGGTGCTCGCGCTCCCGCCCGGCGCGCCGGACGCGCTCCTCGCGCGGCTGCGCGCGTGCGATCCCCCGGTCGTGGCGCGGATCGAGGAGGACCGGGTGGTGCTCGATCCGCGGACGGTGATGCCCCTGGAGGACGAGGACGTCGTGCGCGCGGTGCGGGAGGCGCTCACTCCGTGAACGAGCCCGTGCCCGCGCCCGCGCCCGAGGAAAGGCCGGGCTCGGGCTCGGGCGCGTTCACGGGGGGATCGGCCGGCGCGAGGCCCTTCACGTGTTGAAGCGGTACCCGATCCCCCGCACCGTCTCGAGGTGGCGGGGCGTCTCGGCGTCGTCGCCGATGTGCGCCCGGAGCCGCGCGACGAAGTTGTCCACCGTGCGCGCGGTCCCGAGGTAGCGCGAGCCCCACACCGCCTGCATGAGCTGCTCGCGCGAGTGGACGCGGTCCGGGTGCGTGACGAAGAAGGCGAGCAGGTCGAACTCGCGGCTCGTGAGCTCGAGCACCCTCCCCTGCGCCGTCGCCCGGCGCGCCTCGAGGTCCACCTCGACCGTCCCGACCTTCCGGATCGCGCGCGCCGCCCCGGTCTCGCCGCGGCTGCGCCGCCGGCGGAGCAGCGCGTCGATGCGCGCGAGCAGCTCCTTCAGGCTGAACGGCTTCACCATGTAGTCGTCGGCGCCGAGCTGGAGCCCCGCGACCTTGTCCGTCTCCTGGCCCTTCGCCGAGAGGATGAGCACCGGCAGCTCCGGGTCCTCGGCGCGGATCTCGCGCACGACCTCGAGGCCGCCCATGCGCGGCAGCATGACGTCGACCACGACGAGGTCCGGCCGCTCGGTCCGCGCGAAGGCGAGCCCGGTCTCGCCGTCCATGGCGGAGCGGACGACGTACCCCTCCATGCCGAGGTTGAGCTGGAGGCCGCGGAGGATCGAGGGATCGTCCTCGATGACGAGGATCCGCTCGGCCATCACGGCACCTCCACCGCGGGCAGCGCGATGGTGAAGGTGGCCCCCTTCCCGAGCTCGCTCGCGACGGTCACCTTCCCGCCGTGGCCGGCGACGATGTGCTTCACCATGGCGAGGCCGAGGCCCGTGCCCTCGACGGTCTGCAGGACCGGCTGCGTCCCGCGGTAGAACTTGTCGAAGATCCGCTTCTGCTCGCGCGCCGGGATGCCGGGCCCGTTGTCGGCGACCTCGAGCAGCACGGTGGGGCCGGCGGCCGACGCGCGGACCTCGATCCGCTTCTCCTCGCCGTTCGTGTACTTGTACGCGTTGTTGAGCAGGTCGAGGAGCGCCTCCGAGAGGGCCTGGCGGTCCGCCATCACCGGGGGGAGGCCCGGCGGGACGGAGCGCGTGACCTTCACGCGCTCGTCGAGCCGCTGCGGCGCGAACGCGGCGAGGGCCTCGTCCACGATCGCCTCGACCGGCTCGCGGCGGAGCTGGTAGCTGCGCCGGCCGGACTCCATCCGCGCCCAGTCGAGCAGCCGGTTGATGAGCCCGGAGAGCCGCGTCGTCTCCTCGGAGATGATCGCGAGCGCCTCGGTCTGCTTCACCGGGTCCTGCAGGCGGCCGAGCTGGAGCGTCTCGACGAACATCCGGATCGAGGTGAGCGGGGTGCGCAGGTCGTGGGAGACCTTGTTCACGAAGTCGGTCTGGAGCCGGGCGACCTTGGCCTCGCGCGAGAGGACGGCGAGCGTGGCGGCGGTGCCCGCGATGGTGGTCGTCACGAGCGCGAGGATGAGGCCGCCGAACACGTAGTCGCGCGCGTACGACCCGTACACGAGGATCAGGATCCCGACCGTCAGCATGAGCGCCGCCGGGACGAAGACGAACGCGATGACGAGCGGGAAGACGCGCCGGAGCTTCACGGGCGGGGATCTTAGCGGAGGTTGCGGCGCGCCGCTCGCCCTGCCGCCGGACGCGCGAAGAACGTCGGGCCCGCCGGCGGACGCCGGCGGGCCCGATCACCCTCCGACCGACCTCGTGGCTAGAGGCCGCTCTTCCAGGTGTTGAACAACGCCTGGTGATCGCTGCCGCCGGTCGGGTGGCAGATCACGCAGCCCTCGACCTGCGCGCCCGCGACGGCCGGAGACGCCGCGGCGACGCCGATCTGCGACATGAGGTAGGCGGTGGTCGCGGTGAGCTGCGTCGTGTCGCTCACGGCCGAGCCGAAGTCGGCCGCGTGCGCGTAGAACGCGGCGAGCGAGCTCGCGTTGTCCTCGTTGATGAGCCGCGCCCGGTGGCAGCCGCCGCAGGCGCGGGCAGCCGGACCGGCGATCTCGGCCGCGACCGTTCCGATGTTCCGGGTCCCGGCCTTGAACGCCGACGAGGCGGAGAGGATGCCCGGCAGCGACCTGGCCTGATCCGGCACGTCGTACGTGCCCTTCGCGTGGCAGGACTCGCAGTTGAGGGTCCCGGCGAAGTTCGGGTAGTTGCCCTCGATGAAGTCGCCGTAGCGGAGGGACTGGATCGCGTTCGTGAGGTCCACGTTCTTGATGTCGAAGTGCTGCATCGAGTGGATCGCGTGGACGTACGAGTCGATCGACCGCGACTGCATCTCGAGGTGCGACGCCCCGGCGCCGACCCAGTGGCAGACGCGGCAGGCGACGACGCCGGCGCTGCCGTAGTTCGGGCCGTGGAAGGTCGTCCCGAGCGCGTCATGGCAGGCGTTGCACTTCGCCGCGTCCACGATCGCCGTGCCGTACGCGTTGGCCACGACCGCGCCCGCCGCGCCGAGGTCGATCGTCGCCGTGGCGCCGGTGACGGCGATGGCGGGGTTGTAGCTCGGGTTGGCCTGGAGCGGGGCGGTCGTCGTGTACTCGTTGTTGTCGATGGCCTTGGTCTGGTCGAGGCCGACCGCCGGGAGGACGTTGACCTGGACGCGCTGGACCGTCCCCGCGCTGATCATCGAGGCCCACAGGGTCAGGTCGGCGGTGGCGGTCCACGAGGTGACGCCCGCGGTCGTCGTCGCCGGGGTGAGCGTCAGACGGGTGCTGTTGGCCGACAGGGTCGGGTTGCTCCGCTGCATCGCGCCGTCGGTGTACTCGAGGAGGCTCGTGCCGTCGGTGTAGCTGCCGTGGCCGCTGACCACGAAGTCCTTCGAGTCGTAGCCGTAGAGGCTCACCCCCACGGTCGGCTTCACGAGCGCGTTCGCGGCGGTGCCCGCGATGCTGAAGGGGACGGTGAGCTGGTGGGTGGTGGCGTCGAAGGCGGTCGCGCCGATCGTCACCTGGATCGAGTCCGCGTACCGGACGTTCTCGGCCGAGTAGATGGCCTTGTTGAAGCCGGGGTGGATCTGCGCGAACGTCTTCCCGCCGCTGCCGGCCCTGTGGCAGACGTTGCAGGCCGCGGGGTTCACGTCGACGCCGCCGGCCGTGGCGGCGTAGAGATCGATGCTGCTGTGAAGGGCCGTGACGCCCTTGTCCGCCCAGATCGTCAGCATCGCCGGCGCGCGGCCCGACTCCACGCCGCCCGTCGGGCACGTCGCCGCCGTGCCGCACCCGGGGCCCGTGACCGGGTGACAGCTCTTGCACACCGTCGGCCTGAAGTTCGCGTCGGTGAGGATGTTCTGGAGCTTGCCGGAGTGGCAGGTCGCGCAGTTCGACATCGACTGCGGGTAGTTGAACTCGAACGCGTGCGAGTTGTGCACGTCGTTCATGATGTTGGCGGTGTACGCGTACTTCGCGGCGTGGGTGGCGTCGAGCGACCCGTTCGCCAGGAGCGACGCGGCATAGTTCGCCGGGTCGTCGGCCTTCATGAACCAGTTGCCGTCGCTGCCGGCCCGCTGATCCGTGTGGCAGGCCTTGCAGGACACGAAGGGGTCCAGGCCGGCGACGACGGCCTGGCGGTAGCCGTGCTTCGAGTACGGCGCGCCGTGGCACCTCTCGCACCCGGCGACGTTCGCGTTCGAGGCGTAGGCGACCGTGCCGTACACCTTCGCCGCGCTCGCGACGTTGCTCGGCAGGTAGTAGTGGCCGCCCGTCGGAGCCGGCACCGCGGCGGTGTTCGTGACGTACCCGTAGATGAACGCGCTCTGCGAGGTCTCGGGGGCGAAGGGCGGGCTCGCCTTCGTGGCGGTGTACTGGGCGCCGTTACCGTCGGCCGTGAAGCCCTTGAAGTGATACCCGCCGAAGCTGAAGGCGCCCGGGACAGCGGGCGACCCTGCCTGCGCCGTCGTGAAGGTGTTGGTCGTCGGGTCGAACAGCCCGGCGTAGAAGGTCTTCTGTCCGAGGTTGCTCAGGTTGTCGACGCACGTGCCGCCCGGACACACGGCCGCCGCCGGACGGATCGTGAAGGTCAGGGTCGACGTGGTCCCCGAGGTGACGACGCCGTCGATCGAGAGCGACAGCTTGCCATTGACCCCGTTGATGCCGCCGGGGCCGGTCGGACCGGTCGGACCGGTCGGACCGGTCGGGCCGGTCGGCCCGCTCGGGCCGCTCGGGCCGGAGGGACCCGTCGGTCCGATCGGTCCCATGTCTCCCTTCGAGCCGGAACACCCGGCCAGCGCGAGCGCCGCGACGAGCAATGCCCTGCCCGTCCCCGTCGAGAACCTAAAGCTCATGTGATCTCCCGCTATGCGTGATGGGGTGATGCTGCGAACAGCGGCGCGAATGAAACGCTCGACCCGAGGGGAGCGTCAATCCTTCCGCCTCGTCATCTCGGCACGGGCATGCGCGACAGGGCTCGCGAACGTCTCGCTGCCCGACGATTCACGGGATGTGCGTTCTAGCGCACGCCCTTCGTCGCGGAAACTCTACGGTTTTCACCGATGTAGGCGCGACTTGCGCGCGATCACGCGAAGTGCGCCCGGAGCGCGCGCGACAACGTGTCGCGCGTCAGGACGTCACTCGCGGTCGTACCCGGCGCGCCTGCCGGACGCACCCCGAGGCGGCCCATTGCATTGACACCGATTGCGCCGCGCGCAAACAAAAGGCGGGGGCGAGCCGGTGCCCGCCCCCGCCGGGGACGCTCGAACGGCCTCAGCCGTTCACTAGTTGTTCAGCGAGTCGATCGTCGCCTGCGTGACGTCCCAGGCACCGCCGTTCTGCTCGATGTGCGAGGTCTGCGTCCCGGTGCCGTGGCACGCGCCGCAGGTGGCCGCGTACTTCGTGGTGCGGAGGTTGTCCGCGCCGTCCACCCGGTCGGCGCCCGCGAAGGTGCTCGTGCCGTTCGCGCCCGGCGCCGTGGTCGTCGGCGCGAGCGGCTGCAGGTAGGTGCCGGGGTTGTGGCACGCCTGGCAGTTCGAGGCGACCTGCGGGAACGTGACTTTCCGGAAGTCGTTCGGCGTGCCGCCGTAGCCGTAGACGACGATGCCGTCGCCGAGCGCCGTGCCGTGGATCGAGTGGATCATGTACTTGAAGTCGATCCCCTGCTCGAGCCGGCCGTCGATGCCGAGCGTGCCCGCCGAGGTGTAGTTCGGGCGCTTCGAGCCGTCCGTCGCCTCCGTGTTGTGGCAGATCGTGCAGGTGGTGATGTCACCCGTGCGGTTGTTGCCGTGGAGGCTCAGGTTCTCGTGGCAGACGTTGCACTTGTCGACGTTCACGACCGTGCGCCGCGCGGTGAGGGTCGTCCCGGTGACGAGGAACGCCTTCGAGACGCTCCGCATCGGGATGCGGGTCACGGCGGTCGTCCCGTCGAGGTTCGTGACGGTGAACGCCGGGTGCCCCTGGAGCGCCACCGTCGCCGAGCCCGTCGTGCCCGCCGGGGCGACGACCGCGGTCGAGGTCACCGTGTACCAGCCCGAGGCGTCCGGGCCGGTGAGCGTCATCCCCGCGGGCAGCGGGCTCGCGAGGACGTTCAGCTGGAAGGGCTGCCCGAACGCCTGGCCCGACCCGACGTTCCGGAAGTCCGTGTTCCCGAAGGCGACGAGCAGCGCCAGGGTGGAGCTCGAGCCCTGCGTGAACGGCGGGTCGGTGAGCGCGTAGGGCGTGCTCGCGTTCAGCGGGTTCGTGATCCGGAACTGGATCGAGGGCTGGAACGGCTGACCGGCCGCCGCGACGTTCGTCACGGTCCCGATCTCGGCCTTGTACTTCGCGGCCTCCTGCTCCGCCGGGTTCGCGTGCGCGACGACGGTGTCGAAGGCCTTGCCCGGGCCGTGGCAGAGCGCGCACGCCGAGTCGTCGGCCTGCGCGCCGCCCTTGTGGAGGACCATGCCCGTCGGGGGCGGGCTCACGAAGGAGACGCTGTCGTGGCAGGTCGAGCAGGCCCAGCGCGACGGGTTCGTGCTCCAGCGCTGGCCGGCGGCAGGAGCCGTGCCGACCGCGCCCGTCGGGAGCACCGGCGCGCCGTGGCAGGTGGTGCAGTGCCGGACGTCCTGCGGGTAGGTGATGTTCGCGGGGACGATCCCGCCGAGGATCGCCGTCGTCGCCTTCGTCTCGAACGCGCCGCCGTGGATCTTGTGGATGAAGACGGTGAGGTCGCCCGAGTTCCCGTTCACGTCGCTCAGGCCGGGGTTGTGGCAGGTCGCGCAGTAGGCCACCTCGACGCGGCGCCCGTGCACCGTGAGCCGGCCGTGGCACTGGTTGCAGTTCTGGATCGTGACGAGCTCGCGGGTGAGCCCGGCGACCGGGGTGGCGCCGCTCGACGGGACGAAGTCGGCGACCCCGTTCGCCATGTCGTAGGGCGGGGTGACGACGCCCGAGGGCGTGTTGTAGGTCATCAGCTGGAGGCCGATCCGGACCGTCGCGGTCGGGTCGAAGGCGACCGCCGGGGCCGGCGCCGCGGCGATGTCCGTCGCGTACGTGTACGTGTACACGTGCGAGGCGGCGTCGAAGGTGAGCGTGCCCTTCGGCGAGCCGCTGAGGTTCGCGCCGCCGAACTCGCGGGTCGGCGTGCCGTTCGGATAGGTGGTGGACGGCGCGGCGTAGAGGAAGTTCTGCCAGTGCTCGGGCTGGGCCGTCGTCCCGGGGACGAGCTGGGCGACGGTGAAGTTGAACGCGCCCCAGTTGTCGACGAAGGCGCCGGCCGCGCTCTTGAGCGTGAACGTGATCGTCGGCTTCACCACGCCGGCATTGGGGGTGAAGTCGGCCGAGAGGATCTGCGCCGAGCCCTTCGCGAGGAGCGGGGACGCGGCGGCGTCGTGGAGCGGGCTCGCCTCCGCGAGCTGGCCCGCGCCGTGGCACAGGATGCAGGCCTCGGCCGTGAGGGCCGGCGTTCCGGACGGGCCCGTGGGGCCCGTGGGGCCGCTGGGACCGGACGGGCCGGAGGGACCGGACGGGCCGGAGGGACCCGAGGGACCGGTCGGACCGCCGGGGCCCTGCGGGCCCGTGGCACCGTCCGATCCGGAACACGCCGCCAGCACCAGCAGCGACGCGACGAACAGCGCGCTCGCGCGCCTCGACGAGACGTGACTCATGTCTGGATTGCTCCCGATCACCGAGGGGAAAAGGGCACGGCTCACCCACCGACCCAGGGATGAAACGGGTGCGCGCCACCCCGCGTCAATACGCCGCGCCGGGTGCTGAAATCGTACGTAGATCCGAACGCTTAGATGCGCGCAAATCTCACGCTCGCGCGTCGGCGCGATCGGGCTTCGATCCGGTCGATCAAGCTGCTGCAACGACGAACGTTTTCAGGCCACCCGCTCGAGCCTCGGTCGCAGGCCGACGCGGCCTGCAGAGGTGGCGCAGCAGTTGCGCTTCGGAGGGGGCCTGACCGGGTAGAGGGGTGCGTTTTCCGCGCGCCGGGCGGCGGACGCGAAAATTCGGCGCAGGCGGGCGAGCGCTTCAGCGGTGGAACGGTGCCCCGGCGCGGCCCCGCTCGACGAGCAGCGGCGCCGGCTCGAAGCGATCTCCGTGCGCGTCGCGGAGCGCCTCCATGCGCTCGAGGAACGCCTTCGTCCCCATCGCGTCGACGAACCGGAACGGCCCGCCGCGGAACGGCGGGAACCCGAGGCCGAACACGGCGCCGACGTCGCCGTCGCGCGGCGAGCGCAGGATGCCCTCGCCGAGGCAGCGGATCGCCTCGTTCACCAGCGGGAAGACGACGCGCTGCTGCAGCTCGTCGACCTTGAACCGCTTGCGGGCGGGGCCGCCGGGCACGAGCTGGTAGACGCTCCGGTCGACCCGCTTCTCCTTGCCGTCGTAGGTGTAGAAGCCCTTCCGGTTCTTCCGCCCGAGCCGCCCGGACTTCACGACGTCGGAGAGCGCCGCGGGCGGCGCCATCCGCTCGCCGAACGCGGCGTGCAGGATCTTCCCCACCTTCTCGCCGACGTCGATGCCGACCTCGTCGAGGAGCGTGATCGGGCCGACCGGGAACCCGAACGCCACGATCGCGCGGTCGAGGTCCTCGATGGCCGCGCCCTCGACGACGAGCTGGGCCGCCTCGTTCATGTACGGGCCGAGGACGCGGCTCGTGTAGAAGCCGGGACCGTCGCCGACGACGATCACCGTCTTCCCCTGCTTCTTGCCGACGGCGACCGCGGTCGCGATGACCTCCTTCGAGGTCTTCGGGGTCGCGATGATCTCGAGGAGCGGCATCTTCTCGACGGGCGAGAAGTAGTGCATCCCGAGCACGGCCTCCGGGCGCGACGACGCCTCGGCGATCTTGCCGATGGGGATCGAGGAGGTGTTGGTCGCGAAGATGCCGCGCGGGTTCACCGCCTCGAAGGCGCGGACCATCTCCTGCTTCAGGCCGAGGTCCTCGAAGACCGCCTCGATGACGAGGTCCACCGCCTCGAACCCCGACCAGTCGAGCGTCGTGGTCACGAGCCGCATCTTCTCGGCGCGCTCGACCCGGTCGATCGAGCGCCGCTTCACGCGCTCGTCGAGGACGCGCCGGACCGCGCCCACCGCGCGCGCCGCGGCCGCGTCGTCCTTCTCCCGGATCCGGACCGGGATCCCGGCGTTCGCGGTCACGTAGGAGATCCCGCTCCCCATGAGCCCGCCGCCGAGCACGCCGGCCCGCTCGACCTTCCGCGGCTTCACGGCGGGATCGTCCGTGCCGTTGTCCTTCTTGAGGGCGGTCGTGGCGAAGAAGATCTCCATGAGGCGCCGCGCGACGTCGGAGACGGCGAGCTGCCCGAAGAGCTCCGCCTCCCGCTCGAGCCCCTTCGCGAACCCGCGCCGGTACCCGTGCTCGATCGCGTCGAGGGCGCGGAGCGGCGCCGGGTAGTGCCCCTTCGTCTTCGCGAGGACCTGCTTTCGCGCCTGGCGGAAGAGCACCTCGCGCCCGAGGAAGTTGTCCTCGAGCGCGATGCGGGTGGCGGACCGGACGGCGCCCTCCTTCCGCCGCGCCGGGCGGCGGAGCTTCCCCGCGGCGAGCGCCGCCGCGCGCGCGCGGGCGACGTCGAGCAGGACGGCCGGGGGGACCGCCTCGTCCACGAGCCCCAGCTTGAGGGCCTTCCTCGCCTTCACGGTCTTGCCCGCGAGGATCAGGTCGAGCGCGGCCTGGATCCCGATGAGCCGCGGCAGCCGCTGGGTCCCGCCGGCGCCCGGGATGAGGCCGATCTGCACCTCGACCTGGCCGAGCTGCGTCCGCGGGTCGTCGGTGGCGATCCGGTAGTGGCAGGCGAGCGCGAGCTCGAGGCCGCCGCCGAGCGCCGCGCCGTGAATCGCGGCGACGAGCGGCTTCGGGTAGCGCTCGAGCCGGTCCATCCCCTGCTGGCCGTCGCGGGCGAGCTTGCGGGCGTCCTCGGCGGTCTCGACCGTCTGCATGAGCTCGATCTTCGCGCCGGCGATGAAGCCGTCCTTCTTCCCCGAGGCGATCACGACGCCCTTCACCGCCGGATCGCCGGCGAGCGCCTCCAGCGCGCTCGCGAGCTCGCCCATGGCCTCGGGCTCGATCACGTTGACGCTCTGGCCGGGCTCGTCGAGGAGGACGACGGCGACGCCGTCCCTCGTCTCGACGCGGAGGTTCCGGTGCTCGCTCGTGGGCCGCGCCTCTGCGTTCGTCATCATGTCCGGCTCCTCACTCGCGCTCGAGGACGAGCGCCGCGCCGAGGCCGCCCGCCGCGCACACCGTGAGCAGCGCGTACCGGCCCTTGCGGCGCTCGAGCTCGTGCAGGGTCTGCAGGATCATCCGGGCCCCGGTCGCGGCGAACGGGTGCCCGAGGGCGATCGACCCGCCGTTCACGTTGAGCTTCTCGGGGTCGATCTCGCCGAGCGGCTCGGACCGGCCGAGCTCCCGCTCCGCGAACGCCTTCGAGGCGAAGGCCTGCAGGTTCGAGAGCACCTGCGCCGCGAACGCCTCGTGCATGTCGACGAGGTCCATGTCCCGGAGCGAGAGCCCCGCGCGGTCGAGCGCGACCGGCGCGGCGTAGGCGGGCCCCTGGAGCAGCTGGTCCTTCGGGTCGAGCGCCGCGTAGGCGTAGGCCTTCACGAACCCGAGCGGCCGCATCCCGAGCGCGCGCGCCCTCTCCTCGCTCATGACGACGAGCGCCGCCGCGCCGTCGGTGAGGGGCGAGGCGTTCCCGGCCGTGATCGTGCCGTAGCGGCGGTCGAACACCGGCTTCAGCTGGGCGAGCGCCTCGCGCGTCGTGTCCTTGCGGACGATGTTGTCCCTCGCGCTCGCGCGCTCGTACCGCGGCGGCAGCGGCACGTGCATCACCTCGGCGTCGAACTTCCCGTCCTCCCAGGCCGCCGCCGCGCGGGCGTGGCTCCGCCAGGCGACCTCGTCCTGCGCCTCGCGCGAGATCCCGTTCTTCTGCGCCATGCTCTCGGCGCTCTCGCCCATGGTGAGCCCGGTCGTCGGCTCCTTGAGCGCGGGCGGCACCGGGGCGAAGTCGCGCGGCCGCAGCCGCGCCAGGATCCTGGCGCGATCGGCGAGCGACCTCGCGCGCGACACCTCGACGAGCGCCTGCGCGAGCGTGCGGGACGCGAAGATGGGCGCGTCGGAGATCGACTCGGCGCCGCCCGCGATCGCGCAGTCCGAGTGGCCGAGGGCGATCTGGTCGGCGACGTCGGTCGTCGCCTGGATCGAGGTCGCGCAGGCGCGCGCCACCGTGTGGGCCTGGACGCTCCGCGGCAGCTGCGTCCGGAGCACCATCTCGCGGCCGATGAGCGTCACCGTCGGCGACGGGATCACCTGGCCGAAGACGACCGAGTCGAACTCCTTCGGCGCGATCCCGCTGCGCGCGACGAGCTCGTTCACGACGGCGGCGCCGAGGTCGACGGCGGAGAGGTCGCGGAAGTCGGTGCCCGCCTTGACGAACGGCGTGCGCAGGCCGGCCACGACCGCGGCCCGGCGACCGGGGGAAGAGGTTCCGTTCGTGCCCATGGATGGCTCCCGTTGACTTGGGAATCGGTCGGCTACGTCGGACAGATCTAGTGGTCATGGCGCAAAGCGTCAAGCCGCGTGAACGTCGCCCCGACCGGTGCGCAGCGGAGGCGCCCGTCCGGCCGTCCCCTTGCGCGGGGCGTCCGTCCGGACGAGCATCGGAGGATGAAGCGCTCCCGCGAGCTCCGGCCCCTCTCCAGCGAGCACCACCAGGCGCTGCTCGTCGCCTTCCAGCTGAAGAAGGGGATCGCCGGCCACCCGGAGGCCGCCGGCGCCCCCCGGGATCTCCCGGGCCTGCTGAACCTCGCGCGCAACTTCGACCAGCAGCTCTTCCGCACGCACGCCCGCGCCGAGGAGGAGCTGCTCGTCGGGTGCGTCACCGCGGACGACATGGCGCGCCTGCGCGCCGAGCACCTCGAGCTCGGGCGGCTCCTCGAGTCCGCGCGGAACGCGCGGGCGGTCGAGCAGCGCGCGCACCTGTCCGCGTACGCCGACCTCCTCGATCGCCACGTGCGGTGGGAGGAGCGGGACCTCTTCCCGTACGCGGAGGACCACGTCGACGAGGCGACCCTCGCGCGGATCGGGGGCGAGCTCGAGAAGCGGCTCGTCGTGGCGCGGGGCGAGGCCACCAAGGCCGCCCGGCGCTGACGCTCACTCCGCCTCGGGCGCCCCGCCCGACCGCGCCACGTCCTCGCCCCGGATCTTCCCCGCGTCCATCCCCCGCGCGCGCTTCGTCATCTGCGCGAACAGCTCGTCGAAGGGCGGGGCGCCGCCCTTCATGAAGCGGAGCGGGTTCACGCGCGCGACGACGAACGCCTTGAGGTAGGGCGAGTCGAACCCCCTCTCCTTCAGGCGCGCGACCGCCTCGGAGACGGCGTCGTCGAGGTCGAGCACGACCCTCGCGCGCCGCTCGCGCTCCGCGAGCGCCCGCGAGAGCTTCTCCTCGAGGAAGCCGTCCACCTTGCGGAGGATCGGCGCGTACGCGCCGCCCGAGAGCCGCCCGCGCTGCTCGTAGGCGAAGCCGAGCGTGGCGAGCCCCGGCTCCTCGAACTCGAGGGCCATCTCCGTCTCGCGCGGGTCGAGCGTGCCCGCGAGATCGCGGTACATCCGGACCACCTCGAGCGCCTTCTCGCGCAGGTTGTGGGCCTTCTCGATGTTGAGCGCGAGGATCTGGTACGCGACCGTGCGCTCGGGGACGAGCAGCGCGAGGACGCTCCTCGCGCCGAGCTCCTTCAGCGCCGTCAGCCGGTGCCCGCCGTTCGGCGTCATGTAGCCGTCGCCCTCGCGGACCGCGACGATGGGGTCGAGGTACCGCTTCGTCTTGTCCATCGCGACGGTGAGCTTGCGGACGTGCGCGTCGGAGACGTCGCGCTGGAACGGGGTGCGCTCCACCCGGTCGACCGGCAGCGCCACGAACAGGAGCGGGTGGCCGCCGAGCGGCTCGCGGTACGCGGCGAGCACCGCGCCGCCGTCCGCCTCCACCTGGCGCGCGAGCGCCTCGACCTCCACCGGGCGCTCGGCGAGGGCGAGCTGGGTCGGGCCGAGGTCCGTCGGCTGGAGCTTCACGCCCTTGCGCTTGCGGGGCCGGCCGGTCTTCGTGACGGGGCGCTTCTTCTGGGCCATGACGCCATCGTAGCGCCGCGCCGCCGCCGGGGGCTTGCCCCGGAGAGGGCGCGGCCGCTAGATCACGGACCGTGATCCAGGTCCGGGGCCTCGCGAAGCACTACCAGGTCCACCGGCGCCCGCCGGGGCTGGGCGCCGCGCTGCGCTCCGTCTTCCGGCGCCGCTACGAGACGGTGAGGGCGGTCGACGGCATCGACTTCTCGGTCGGTGAAGGCGAGCGGGTCGGGTTCCTCGGTCCGAACGGGGCGGGCAAGACGACCACCCTCAAGATGCTGTCGGGGCTCCTCCACCCCACCGCGGGCGACGTGCGCGTCGCCGGGTTCGTCCCGCGGCGCCGGGAGCCCGAGTTCCTGAAGGCGATCACCCTCGTCATGGGGCAGAAGCAGCAGCTCATCTGGGACCTCCCGCCCGCCGAGACGTTCGCGATGAACCGGGCGATCTACGAGATCCCCCGCGCGCGCTACGAGGAGACGCTCCGCGAGCTCGTCGCCCTGCTCGAGCTCGGCGACCTGGTCGAGAAGCCGACGCGCCAGCTCTCGCTCGGCGAGCGGATGAAGTGCGAGCTCGCGGCGGCGCTCCTCCACCGCCCGCGGGTCCTCTTCCTCGACGAGCCCACCATCGGCCTCGACGTGTCGATGCAGGCGACGGTGCGCGGGTTCGTGCGCGCGTACAACGAGCGGTTCGGCGCGACCGTCCTCCTCACGAGCCATTACATGGAGGACGTCGTCCAGCTCTGCCCGCGCGTCATCGTCATCGACCGCGGCCGGCTCATCTACGACGGCGACCTGCGTGCGCTCTCGCAGAAGATCCGCCCGGACAAGCGGATCGTGGTCCGGTTCGCGAACGGCGGCGCGCGCGGCGAGGACCTCGCGCGCTTCGGGCAGGTCGTCTCGACCGAGCCCGGGCAGGCCACGCTCCAGGTGCCGTCGGACGAGGTCTCCGGCGCGGTGGCGCGGATGCTCGCGGCGCTGCCCGTCGCCGACCTCACCGTCGAGGACCCGCCGCTCGAGGAGGTGCTCTCGGAGCTCTTCCGGTCCTCGCGAGATCGAGCGGTTCCGTAGGCGTCCCGCTCACGTCCCTTCCATTTCCCCTCTCCCCCGGGCAGAGCCAGGGGGAGAGGGTCGGGGAGAGGGGGCGGAAGCACCCCTACCCGCCCACCCGCACCGCCGGCCGGTGCGCCCTCGCGACGGCCTGCACGAGGATGCTCTCCTCGAACTCGGGACGCGGCGGCTCGGCGGCGTAGCCCATCGCGGAGGCGAGCGGGCGCGCGACGACCGCGTGGAGGAACGCGCCCTGGAGCGCGAGGGCGAGGGCGACGAGGGCGGCGACGGCGAGGCGGTTCGTGTTCATGTTCGACCTCCGTTGCCCTGCCCTACGGCGCGGCCGGGAGGCTATTTCACGCCCCGCGGAGCGCCCCGGCAAGGGCCCGGGGCCGGGTCGCCCCCTTCGCCCCGCGCGGCGATGGGGCGCAGGCGGGACGCGCCGCGGCGAGCGGTGTCGATCGCGGAGTCGACGCTACCGGTGAAACGGGCAGGCGTCGCCGATGCACTCCGCGTTCGTCCCGCTCCACTCGCACGCGGGACCGCGCGCGGGGAGGGCGACGCCGAGGTGCTCGCGCACGAAGCGCGCGGCGGCGAGGATCGCGAGGAAGGAGTCGCGCTTGCAGCAGCGCGGGCCGTCGGTCCGCGAGATGACGTCGAGCGCGCGAGCGGTCATCCGGTTCGACAGCCCGCGCTCGGGCCCCTTCACCGGCGTCGAGCCCGAGGCGATCGCGACGAAGGTCCCCGTGCCGATCCCCGCGCCGCACGCGCCCTGGATCCCGCAGAACCCGCCGCACAGGGGCTCGGTCCGGCGGCGCGCCTCGGCGACGCGCGCCGCCCGCCTCCCCGGCTCGCCGCGCGCGTTCGAGAACGTCGCGAGCAGGACCGCCGGCACGAGGAAGTGGTGCTCCGGCCCGTGCATCTTCACGCTCGGGTGGTGCATGAGCCGGACGGCGAGCGCGACGGGATCGGTCTCCTCCGTCGCGGCGCAGGTCCGCTCGATGAGGTCCTTCGCGGGCGAGGCGTGGCACGCGTCGCAGGCGTAGTGGCCGGCGGCGCACCGCGCGGCGCTCGCGTGCGTGGCGCCGCAGAGCGCGCACGTCATGGGCACGCTCTCGGCGAGGTAGACGAGGTCCGCGCCGCATACGAGGCAGCCGGTCTCGGCGGCGGGCGTCGTCGTCGCGGCGAGGGCGGTCGAGGACATCGGACCGTGAGAGCCCGGCAGCCGGCGAGCGGTTCCCGGGCGGCGATCGCCGGCGCGCCTTGCGGGCCCTCGCGTCACCGCTCGCCCCGCGCCGGCGCCCCGGAGGACCGCACCGGCCGCCCCGCCGGCGCGATCACCTTCACCGTCGACCCCTCCCCGAGGGCGACGCCGTCCCCGCGCGGCTCGCCGCCCGTCACCTCGACCACGTCGCCGCGGAGCAGGGTCTCGAACCTCCGGTTCGCGTCCGCGACGTGCTTCTCCTGGAGCGCGAGCCCGACCCGGCCCTCCGGGCCGCAGCCCATGTACCGGAGCCGCCCCTTCGACGGCAGCGGCTCGGAGACGATCCTGAAGACGCGGCCCGCCGGCGGCGCCGGCCACGCCTCGCCCCCCGGCGCGAGCACGAGGTAGCTCATCTTCACCGCCTCCTTGCGGAGGCCCGCCGCCTTGCCGAGCTGCGCGACGAGCGGCGGCGGCTCGATGGCGCGCTCCGCGTGGCACCAGTCGGTCTCGCGCACGAGCGCCGGGCACGGCCCGCGGAAGAGGCACGGCGCCCGGACCGCGACGCCGCGCGCGACGAGCAGGTCGCGCACGCGGAGCAGCGCCCGCGACGTGTCGCGGAGCGCGGGCTCGACGACGAGCAGCGAGCCGCCCGGCGCGACGAGCGCGAGCGCCTCCTCGAGGAGCGCGGCGCGGCGCGCGTCCGCCTCCGGTCCCGGGAAGAGCTCGTTCACGACGTGCCCCATCGTGACGAGGTCGAAGCGCCTCCCCGGCGCGAGCTCGGCGAGGGGGCGGCCCTGGGACGGATTCCACTCGCGCGTCCCGAGCGGCTCGCCGGCGTCGGCGGCGAGGCGGCGGGCCGTCGCGAGGGCGCGCGCCGACCGGTCCGCCGCGACGACCTCGGCGGCGCCCGCGTCGAGCGCCGCGAAGGCCATCGGCCCGGGGCCGCTCCCGAGGTCGAGCACGGTCCGCGGGCGCGCGGGCAGCTCGGAGATCGTGCCCCGCGCCTGGAGGTAGGACACGGGCCAGTAGAAGAGGAGGTACGCGCCGAGGAGCTTCTCCTCGTCCATGTAGCGCGCCCCCGCGAGCTCGCGGTCGCGCGTGAGGCCGCGGGAGAGGCGGGCGACCGCCGCGCCGACCTCGCGCAGCTCGTCCGGCAGGAGCGTGTCCGGCGGCGCCCGGCCGCCGCCCCGCGGATCCCCCCGCCCGGCCGGGCGGCGGTCGCGACGCCAGGGCGGGCCGCGGCGGTC
>DASVZX010000117.1:0-14290 GCA_036391435.1 Anaeromyxobacter sp.
CGCGGCGAAGCGGACCCCGCCGCCCGATCTGCCCCCGGCGATCTCGCGGTTCGGGACCCTGCCGCAGGATCCCAGCCCGACCGTCGAGCTGCGCGAGGACCCGGGCCTCACGATCGAGGTTGAGGAGCCCACGATCCGCGCCGACGCGGTGCTGCCGCCGGATCCGGGCGCGTCCTGGGGGCTGCCGCCCGCGCCCGCCGGCGATCACGCGGGCAAGGGCGTCGGCTGGCGGAAGCCGGCGAGGCAGCGCAGCGGCGAGGCGCAGGCCTCCTTCGACCGCGCGCGCGCCGAGTTCCTCGCCGGGAACGTGAACGGCGCGATCGCCCTGCTCCGGAGCGCGCTGGCGGCGGCGCCCGGCGACCCGGAGATCGCCGAGGTCCTCGGCCGGCTCGCGTTCCGGGATCGCGAGCCGGGCGCCCGGTAGGCCGCCCGCCTTCGCGCGCGGGCGCGCGCCGTCTATCATCCGCTCCCCATGCCCGCGACGCAGGAGCCCGCGTACCTCGCGCTGCACCGGAGCGGCGCGCTCGCGACCCGCGCCGCGGAGGCGGTGGCGCGGCTCGCCTCCTGCGACCTCTGCGCGAGGGCCTGCCGCGCGGACCGGGTGTCCCGGACGCTCGGCGCGGTGTGCCGGACCGGCCGGCACGCGGTGGTCTCCTCGTTCTTCGCGCACCACGGCGAGGAGCGCTGCCTCTCCGGCACGCGCGGCTCGGGCACCGTCTTCTTCGCCTTCTGCAACCTCCAGTGCGCCTACTGCCAGAACTGGGATCTCTCCTGGAAGGGCGACGGCGACGCCGTGACCGGCGAGGACCTCGCCGGGATGATGCTCGACCTCCAGCGGCAGGGCTGCCACAACGTGAACCTCGTCTCGCCGAGCCACGTCATCCCCCAGGTCCTCGAGGCGGTCGCGATCGCCGCGGCGCGAGGGCTCCGGCTGCCGCTCGTCTTCAACACCGGCGGGTACGACGCCGCGGAGGGGCTGCGGCTCCTCGACGGCGTCGTGGACGTCTACCTCGCCGATCTGAAGTACGGCGACTCGGCGGCGGCGGTCCGCTACTCGCGCGCGCCGGGCTACGCCGCGGCGGCGGGGGCGGCGCTCCGGGAGATGCACCGGCAGGTCGGCGATCTCGTCGTCGGGTCCGACGGGATCGCGCGGCGCGGGCTCCTCGTGCGCCACCTCGTGCTGCCCGGCGGGCAGGCGGGGACCGAGGCCGCGATGCGGTTCCTCGCCGAGGAGATCTCGCCCCGGACGTACGTGAACCTCATGGATCAGTACCGGCCCTGCTACCGCGCCTCCGAGCACCCGGAGATCGACCGCCGGCCGACCGGGGCGGAGCTCCGCGCCGCCGCGGACGCCGCCCGGCGGGCGGGGATCACCCGGCTCGATCCGGCCGGGGCGGGAGAAGCGGGAGAAGCGTAGGATCCCGTCGACCACCCCGGCAGGAAGGCAGGGCCACGTGACCGCAAAGGAAGAGGCCGAGCTCCTCGTGAACGACCTGGTCCCCTTCGCGAAGCTCATGCTCCGCGAGCACGGGGAGTTCTGGCCGTTCGGCGGGACGCTCGGGACCGACGGGTCGATCACGCAGGTCGGCGGCCGGATGGAGGTCATGGAGGAGGGGACGCCCGGAGAGCTCGCCGACCTCCTCGAGGGCGCGTTCCAGAGCGACGCCGCCCAGGGGAAGATCCGGGCGGCCGCCATCGTGCTGAACGTGACCCTCGCCGCCCTCGGGAAGGACGCGATCCTCGTCCGGGTCGACCACGCCGACGGGTACGCCGTCCGCGTCTTCTTCCCGTACGCGATCGCGGGCGGGGAGGTCACGACCGACGCGCCGTTCGCGAACGAGGGGGAGCGGTTCGCGTTCGGCGGCGGCCCGGCGTCCGCGTGATCGCCCGCGCGGCCCGGCGGGCCCCCGGTGTGCGCCGGCGCGCCACCTTCCCGGCGGCTCGTTCCCGGCGGCTCGTTCCAGCGGCTCCCCCGCCGCGTCGCGCCGACCCGAAAGTGGACCGGACGCATCGGAATTCTCTCCGGAATTCGCGCCCGTCCCTTGACGGGTCGGCTTCCGGCTTGATACCAACCGGCCCTCCGTAGCACCCCCACACACGCTCGGAGGGAACGGACTCCCGATGCCGTACTCCATCGTCCGCCGCGAGGCTTTTTCCGACACGACCTTCCTGTGGGAGGTCGAGGCCCCCGACATCGCCGCGTCCGCCCAGCCCGGCCACTTCGTCATGGTCCGGCTCCGCGACGGCGGCGAGCGCATCCCGCTCACGGTCGCCGACTTCGACCGCAAGAAGGGCACCATCACGATGGTCGTCCAGACGCTCGGGAAGACGACCCGCGAGATGATGGAGGACTTCAAGCAGGGCGACACCTTCCCCGACTTCGTGGGCCCGCTCGGCCTCCCCCAGCACGTCCAGAAGTACGGCCACGTGGTGCTGGTCGGCGGCGGCCTCGGCGTCGCGCCGGTCTACCCGCAGCTCCGCGGCTTCAAGGAGGCGGGGAACAGGACCACCGGCATCATCGGCTTCCGGAACAAGAACCTCATCTTCTGGGAGGACAAGTTCGGGAAGTACTGCGACGACCTCGTCGTCTGCACCGACGACGGCTCCTACGGGAAGCCCGGCTTCGTGACGGCGGCGCTGAAGGAGCTCCTCGAGAAGCAGAAGCCGGATCTCGTCGTCGCCATCGGGCCGCTCCCGATGATGAACGCCTGCGTCGAGACGACGCGGCCGTTCGGCGTGAAGACGATGGTCTCGCTGAACGCGATCATGGTGGACGGCACCGGCATGTGCGGCTCCTGCCGCGTCACGGTGGACGGCAAGGTCGCCTTCGCCTGCGTGGACGGTCCGGACTTCGACGGCCACAAGGTCGACTTCAAGGAGCTCATGACGCGCCAGAAGCGCTTCACGAGCCAGGAGAAGCGCGCCGCCGAGGACTACGCGCACCTGTGCCAGGTCGAGCAGCAGCTCTTCGTCCAGAACAAGAAGAACTACAAGAAGATCAAGGAGCTCGCCCCGAAGCAGACGCACATGCCCGAGCGCGACGCGCTCGAGCGGTCGCGGAACTTCAAGGAGGTGAACCTCGGGTACACGCTGGACATGGCCCTCGGCGAGGCGGAGCGCTGCATCCAGTGCGCGAAGCCGACCTGCATGACGGGCTGCCCGGTGTCGATCAACATCCCCGAGTTCATCAAGCACGTCGTCGTCCGCGACATCGACGGCGCGCTCGAGGTCATCAAGCAGGCGAACGCCTTCCCGTCGATCTGCGGCCGCGTCTGCCCGCAGGAGTCGCAGTGCGAGGCGCAGTGCGTGATCGGCGCGAAGGTCGACCCGGTCGGCATCGGCCGCCTCGAGCGGTTCGTCGGCGACAACGGCAGGCCGAAGCCGGTCTCGGTGCCGAAGTTCGCGAAGAAGCTCGGCAGGGTCGCGATCTGCGGCTCCGGCCCCGCGGGCCTCTCCTGCGCGGCCGACCTCGTGAAGTACGGCGCGGACGTCACGATCTACGAGGCGCTCCACGTCGTCGGCGGCGTGCTCCAGTACGGCATCCCGTCCTTCCGGCTCCCGCGCGACATCATCGACCGCGAGGTGAAGAACCTCGTGGACCAGGGCGTGAAGATCGAGACGAACAAGGTCATCGGCAAGACCTTCACCGTCCCGCAGCTCATGCAGGAGAAGGGCTACGACGCGGTGTTCCTCGGCGTCGGCGCGGGCGCGCCGGCGTTCATGGGGGTCCCGGGCGAGAACGCGAGCCAGGTCTACTCGGCGAACGAGTTCCTCACCCGCGTGAACCTCATGGGCGGCAACATCTTCCCGCTCAAGGACACCCCCATCACCCTCGGCAAGAGCATCGCCGTGATCGGCGCCGGCAACACCGCGATGGACTGCCTGCGCGTCTCGAAGCGGCTCGGCGCTCCCACCGTCCGCTGCGTCTACCGCCGCACCGAGAAGGAGGCGCCGGCCCGGATCGAGGAGATCCGGCACGCGAAGGAGGAGGGGATCGAGTTCTTCTTCCTCCACGCGCCGAAGGAGATCTACGCGGACAAGGACGGCAACGTCACGGGCATGAAGGTCGAGGAGATGGTCCTCGGCGAGCCCGACGCGAAGGGCCGCCGCGCGCCGGTCGGCACCGGGAAGTTCAAGGACCTCGAGTGCGACACCGTCATCGTCGCGCTCGGCACGAAGGCGAACCCGGTCGTCACGAAGAACACGCCCGGCCTCGAGCTCAACAAGTGGGGCAACATCGCGGCGGACGACGGCAAGCCCGGCGCGACGCAGGCGACGAACCTCCCCGGCGTGTTCGCGGGAGGCGACATCGTCACCGGCGGCGCGACCGTGATCCTCGCGATGGGCGCGGGCCGCCGGGCGGCGAAGTCGATCGCGACCTACCTCTCCTCCGGCAAGAAGTGGCCGGTCAGCGCCGAGGAGGTCGCGAAGTTCCAGCCCCAGGCCCAGCTCGGCGCGCCGGCCGCCGGCGCCGTCGCGACCGGCGCGCAGACCGCCGCGAAGACGTGCCCGAAGTGCCACCGGCCGATCGAGGGCGACGAGGAGTACATCTGCTGCGCCGACGCGCAGCTCGCCTGGCGCTGCGACGACTGCGGCAAGGTGAGCGAGGGGTTCGCGTTCCCGTACGGCATGTGCCCGGCGTGCGGCGGCAAGCTCCAGGTGCTCGACCCGCGCAAGATCGAGGAGGCGAACGCGCTCCAGGCGATCCGCGTCGCCTTCGAGATCGAGCTCGGCGGCCAGGCCTTCTACAACCGCGCCCAGGCCGAGTCGAAGGACCCCGAGCTGAAGAAGCTCTTCGGCAAGTTCTCCGACATGGAGAAGGAGCACATGGCGACCCTGTCGCGCCGCTACCACGCCCAGGTCCCCGCGCCGTCGGCGGACTTCAAGGTGGACCGCGCGGCGGTGTACGCGGAGATCCCGAACAGGCCGGAGGACCCGGCGAACCTGTTCCGGATCGCCATCGCGTTCGAGCAGCGGGCGGTGAAGTTCTTCGAGGAGCGGGTCGGGAAGACGGCGGACGGCTCGGTGGAGCGCCAGCTCTACAAGGAGCTCGCCGCGGAGGAGCGCGAGCACGTCGCGCTGCTCACGACCGAGCTCGAGCGCTGGAAGGCCGGCAAGCCGGGGTTGATGTAGTCCGGCTTCCCCCGTCGAGGGTCGAATGCATTCCCCCTCTCCCCCTGGCAGCGCCAGGGGGAGGGCTGGGGAGAGGGGGCGCCCGCGCTTCCCGCGCGAGGGAGGCCCCGTCGCGCTAAGGTGCGCCCCCATGCCTCGCGCCCGCCGCCGCTCCCCCGCCCTCGAGATCCGCCCCGCCACGCCCGAGGACCTCCCCGCCCTCGCGCGCCTCGGCGCGAAGCTCGCCCGCGCGCACCACGCGTGGGACCCCGCGCGCTTCTTCCTGCCCGAGGAGCCCATCGAGGAGGGCTACGCGTGGTGGCTCGGGAAGGAGCTCCGGAACCGCCGCGCCGTGATCCTCGCCGCCGAGCGGAGGGGCCGCGTCCTCGGCTACGCCTACGGCCGGCTCGAGCCCCGCGACTGGAACATGCTGCGCGACGCCTGCGGTGTCGCGGTGGACCTCTGGGTGGAGCCCGGGGCGCGCCGCGCCGGGCTCGGCGGGCGGCTCACCGACGCGCTCGCCGCGGCGCTCGAGGCGCGCGGGGCGGAGCGCGTCGTCCTCTACGTGGCGTCGCGGAACCCCGCGGCGCGGCGGCTCTTCCGCCGGCTCCGCTTCCGGCCGACCCTGCTCGAGCTCGCCCGCGAGCGGCGCGCAGCCCCGAACGAGGCCGGCCCCGGGCGCCGCCGGGGGCGTACGCTCGGAGCGTGAGCCAGCACCTGTACCGCAAGCAGCACGTTGTCACCTCGGTGGTGGCGGCGATCGTCGACGACGCGGAGCGGGTCCTCCTCACGCGCCGGGCGATCGCGCCCTTCCGCGACCGGTGGGTGATGCCGGGCGGCAAGATCGACCTCGGCGAGCCCATCCTGAGCGCGCTGCACCGCGAGGTGCGGGAGGAGATCGGGATCGACGTGGTCGTCGGCGGCCTGGTGGACGTGTTCGAGCACCTCGCGCCCGGGCCGGACCGGGACCACTTCGTCATCCTCTACTACCGGTGCCGGCCCGCGACGGGCGCCGACGTGGTGCCGAACCCGGCCGAGGTGTCGGAGGCGCGCTGGGTGCCGCGCGGCGAGCTCGGCGGATACGACGTGCCGGAGGGGACCCGCTTCATCCTCGGCGCGCTCTTCCCCGAGCTGCGGGACCCGAAGATCCGGAACCTCGAGGGGTGACGGCGTGGTGCGGATCCTCGAGACCGCGGTGAACCTCGAGTACGCCCTCGGCCACCACCTCCACTGCCTCGTCGCGCAGCTCCCCGTCCGGCTCCGCCGCGGGCCGTCGGGGTGGGCCATCGCCGAGCCCGACGCGCAGTGGCGGCTCGTCCGCTCCGTGCTCGACCTCGTCGCGGAGGGCGAGAAGAACCTCAAGAAGCTCCACTTCCTGCTCTTCCCCGAGGCGGCCGTGCCGCTCGCGCGCCTCGACGAGGCGCTCGAGCTCCTCGCCGCGCGCTTCCGGCCCAACACCGTCACCGCCTTCGGGCTCGAGCACGTGCCGCTGCACGTCTACCGTGACCTCCTCCAGCGGTTCGACGTGGACGACGGGGAGGCGCTCGAGCTGCTGCGCCGGGACCTCGACTCCGGGGAGGTCGCCGACGTCCCGGTGAACTGCGGGTGCATCGCGGTGAAGGAGGCCTCCGGCCGGCTGCGGGTCTTCCTCGAGGCGAAGACCCACCCGTTCCGCGGCGAGGAGTTCCTGGACGCGCGCGAGGACCTCTACCGCGGGCGCCACTTCTGGCTGTTCCGGGCCACGCCGTCCTGCTTCAACTTCATGGTGCTCGTCTGCCTCGACTACGTCTGGCGCGATCTCTGGGGCTCGAACGCGCGGCTCGTCGTGGACCACGCGAACCGCCTCTTCTTCTCGACGCGCCAGACGCTGGACGCGCTCTTCGTGATCCAGGCGAACCCGAAGCCCGAGCACCGGATCTACCGGGACGTGCTCTGCGGCTTCTACGGGGAGTACCTCGAGGACACGCCGGGCGTGCGCGACGCGGTGACCGTGCTCGGCAACTGCTCCGACGAGAGCGTCATCGAGGGGGAGGCGGGGCGGGGCGGGTTCGGCGTCTCGCAGGTGGTGATGGGGCCGCGCTACCGGCTCGCGCGCGTCGAGACGCCCGAGTTCTCGACCGACGACATGGGCGGCGCGCCCGTGGCGCGGCTCCGCTTCGGCGCCCGGACGCGGCTCTACTACTTCAACCTGCCGCTCCACCACGAGCTCGATCCCCGCTCGGCGCGGCTCCCGCTCAAGGTCCACGCCGTGATGCGCCGGAGCGCGGGCGGCTGGGAGAAGGTGCCGGGCGAGCGGATCGACGATCCGCTCGCGCTCGCCGGGCCCTCCTAGCGCCTCAGGCGCCGATGCCGAGCCAGCAGACGAGCAGCGCCGCGCTCGCGACGAGGACGAGCAGCACGAACGCCGTGATCGCGATCTCCGGCGCGACCGACGGGGCGTGGAGCGTGGCAGCCTTCGCGGGCATGGAGCGAGCCTCCGTTCGAGCGGGATCGTCGCTCCGTCCGCGCACGGCGTCCATCTCCCATCCGCCCGACGGGCGACGGCGCGCAGGGGCGAAGCGCCTGGAACTGCTTGGGAAAGTGCTCGCCCCGACGAGGTGCGACATCGCGGCCGGGCGCCCCGTCCCTGCGCCGTGCGCCCCGGTCGAGGGCCGCGCACCGGGGCGGCGTGCGGCTGGGCTCGCGCCTCAGCGCCCGCGCCGCCGCCGGGCGCGCGCGACGAGCGCGAGCTTCTGCGCGCGCGTGAGCCGCTTCAGCGCGGCCTCGCGCCGGAGCGCGGCGCTCCGGTCGCGGGCCCGCTCGGAGTGCACGAGCACCACGGGCAGGCGCGAGCGGGTGTAGCGGCTCGCGCGCCCCCGGGCGTGGGTCGCGACCCTGCGCGCGAGGTCGTTCGTCGCCCCGGCGTAAAGCGAGCCGTCGCGGCAGCGCAGGAGGTACACCCACCAGCGCGAGCGCCGCGGCGCTCCGGCGCGCCCGGCCGGAGCCTTCACCGGCCGCGCTGCGCGCCGCGCTTCGCCTGCTGCATCGCCACGAACGGGTTCGACGGCTTCCCCGCCCTCGACAGCGCGTGCGCCGGCTTCGCCTCGGGCGCCGCGGCGTGCTCCTCGCCGGCGGGCACGGGGTGGGAGCGGTGCACGGGCTTGCCGTCCTTCTTGCGCTTCTTGCTGACGGGCATGTCGGTCTCCGGAGTCGGCGTTCGATCCATCCGTACCGCCGACGGGCGCCGCGCGCAACGCGGCCGACGGTCACGCGGGGACGCCGGCCAGGCCGCGGGGGAGGCCGAAGGCGTCTCGCGCCGCCACGAGGGCCCCGCGGACCGCGGCGGGGACGGGGCCGTCGAGCCAGGTCGGGGCCGCGGCCGCGCGCCGGTCGGCGAGGCCCCGCACGACCTCGGCGGCGGCGTCGTGCCCGACGGCGCGGTCCACGACGGCGTCCGCCCCGAGCGCGAGGAGGCGCGACCGCAGGTCCGGGGACGGCGCGCCGGCGAGGACGACGATCCCGAGGTCGCGCTCGCCGCCCGCGTGGCGGACGAGGTGGACGAGCGACGCCGCGTCGCGCCCGGGGAGCTCGGCGTCGGCCACGAGCACGTCGAGGTCGAGGAGCTCGTCGGTGAGGGCGTCGATCCCGCTCCGCGCGTCGACCGCGGCGCGGACCTCGAAGCCGCGCGCCTCGAGCGCGGTGCCGAGGAGGCGGAGGACGGTGGGATCGTCGTCGAGGAGGAGCGCCCGGGGCCGCCTGGAGGTCGTCGCGTTCATGCCCTGATCACGGTGCACGGGGCGGGCCTATTCACGGGGCGGCCGGGGCCGCCGTGTGGGCGTGAAGCGCCTGCCCGGAACGCCAGCGCGCGCGGGGGCTTCCTTCGCGTGAATCCGGTTCACGCGTGAAAACCGGTCGTCACGGCCGTCACGCGGGCCCCCCGGCACGGCCGGGCCGTGGTATCCCGGACACACGTCACCTTCAGGAGGAGAGCACCGTGCCGACCACCACCGAGAACCTCGCCGTCGCCTTCGCCGGGGAGAGCCAGGCGAACCGCAAGTACCTCGCCTTCGCGCGCCAGGCCGAGAAGGAGGGGCTGCCGCAGATCGCCCGGCTCTTCCGCGCCGCCGCGGAGGCGGAGACGATCCACGCGCTCGGCCACCTCGCGAACATGGGCGGCGTCGGCACGACGCTCCAGAACCTCGAGGCCGCCCTGAAGGGCGAGACCTACGAGTACACCGAGATGTACCCGCCGATGGTGGACCAGGCGCAGAAGGAGGGGCACAAGGCGAGGACGCTCCTCGACTTCGCGAACCGCGCGGAGAAGGTGCACGCCGGGCTCTTCCAGCAGGCGCTCGAGGCGATGAGGGCGGGGAAGGACCTCTCGAAGATGGACGTGTACCTCTGCCCGGTCTGCGGCGACCTCGAGTTCGGCGCCGCGCCGGACCGGTGCCCGATCTGCGGGGCGCCGGCGTCGAGGTTCCAGAAGATCGGGTGACCCCAGCGGCGATCGCGGGGAGCCGACCGTCCGCCTGCGGCGGATCCCCCCGGCGGCCCCGATGGCGCCCGGGGCCCGTTCGGGACGCGGGGCAGACTCCCGGCGCGCCCGACCGCTTTCCCGGTTAGTGTTCGATCGATGAGCGACCCCGACCCCGACCTCGTGCCGACGGGCAACGAGGAGCTCGATCACGTCCTCCGCGGCGGGCTGCCCCGGAACGCGATGTACCTGCTGCAGGGCGTCCCCGGATCCGGCAAGACCACGCTCGCGCTCCAGTTCCTGCTCGCCGCGGCGCGCCGTGGCGACCGGACCCTGTACGTCACCCTCTCCGAGACCCGGGACGAGATCGACCGCGTCGCGCGCTCGCACGGCTGGAACCTCGAGCCGCTCGGCATCCTCGAGCTCTCCGCGATGAAGCACCTCGCCGAGCCCACGGCGCGGCAGACGCTGTTCCACTCCGCGGAGGTGGAGCTCCACGAGGTGACCCAGCCCATCCTGGCCGAGGTCGACCGGCTGAAGGCGAGCGCCGTCGTCATCGACTCGCTCTCGGAGATCCGGCTCCTCTCGGGCGAGCTGCTCCGCTTCCGCCGCCAGATCCTGGCCCTGAAGCAGTTCTTCGCGGCGCGGCGCTGCACGGTCCTGCTGCTCGACGACCGGACGGACGAGGCGAGCGGCGCCGGCCTCGTGGAGAGCCTCGCGCACGGGGTCATCACCCTCGAGAAGGAGTCGCCGCGGTACGGCCGCACGCGCCGCCGGCTCTCGATCGACAAGCTCCGCGGCGTCCCGTTCCGCGAGGGCTACCACGACGTCCGGATCGAGACGGGCGGCCTGCGGGTCTTCCCGCGGCTCGTCGCGGGCGAGCACGCGGGAAAGGTCGTCCTCGAGCGCTGCGGAGCGGCGTCGCGGGGATCGACGCGCTCCTCGGCGGGGGGCCCGATCGCGGCACGAGCACGCTCTTCATGGGCCCGTCGGGCGTCGGCAAGTCGAGCCTCGCGACGCAGTACTGCGTGGCGGCGGCGGAGCGCGGCGAGCGCGCCGCGCTCTTCCTGTTCGACGAGGGCCTGGACACGCTGCTGGCGCGCGCGGCCTCGCTCGGCATGCCCCTGAAGCGCCACCTCGACAGCGGCCGGATCACCGTCCGGACGGTGAACCCCGCCGAGCTGACGGCGGGGGAGTTCTCGCACATCGTGCGGGAGGCGGTCACCGCCGGCGAGGCGCGCGTCGTCGTCATCGACAGCCTGAACGGCTTCCTGGACTCGGTGCCGGACGAGCAGTTCCTCACGCTCCACCTGCGCGAGCTGCTCACCTACCTCGACGGCCGGGGGGTCGCCACGCTCACGGTGGTCACCCAGCACGGGCTCGTGCCCGACGTCTCGCACGCCGCCGTCGACGTGAGCTACCTCGCCGACGCCGTGGTCCTCCTGCGCTACTTCGAGACGGAGGGGCGGGTGCGGCAGGCCATCTCGGTGTTCAAGAAGCGGAGCGGCCGGCACGAGCGGACCATCCGCGAGCTCATCATGAGCGATCGGGGGCTCGAGGTCGGGCCGCCGCTCGCCGAGATCGCCGGCGTGCTGACCGGCGCGACGTTCCAGGGTGGCGCGAGGGCGCCCTGAGGCGATGCCCGAGCGCCGATCCGACGCGGAGCTGCGCGTGCTCGTCGTCGCGCCCGTGGGCCGCGACGGCGAGCTGACGTGCGAGGTGCTCGCCGGCGCCGGCATCGCCGCGGTGCGCTGCGCGGGGCTGGAGGAGGTGGCCCGCGAGATGGCGGCCGGGGCGGGGGCCGTCCTCCTCACCGCCGACGCGCTCGGCGCGGCGGAGGCCGCGCGGCTCGACGAGGTCCTGCGGGCACAGGAGCCGTGGTCGGACCTCCCCGTCGTGCTCGCCGTGGACCGGGGCCTCGCCCGGGGCCCGGAGTCGCCGCTCGCCCGGCTGGAGCGCGCCGGGACCCTCACCGTGCTCGAGCGCCCCGTCCGCGTGGTGACGCTCCTCACGGTGCTGCGCTCCGCGCTGCGGGCGCGCGCGCGCCAGTACGAGCTGCGCGACCTGCTCGTGCAGCAGCGCACGAGCCTCGCCCGCCTCGACGCGGAGCGCGTCGTGAGGGAGCGGTTCGTCGCGCTCCTCGCGCACGATCTCCGGGGGCCGCTGTCCGTCGTCGCCACGTCGGCCCAGCTCATGGCGGCGCGGCCGCAGAGCGTCGTCGAGCGCCCCGAGCTGGCGGCGCGCGTCGGCCGCGCGGCGCGGCGGATGGAGCGGATGATCCGGGACCTCCTGGACGCGAACGCCGTCAGCGCGGGGGAACGCCTCGTCATCGCGCCGGTCCCCTGCGACCTCGTCGGGGTCGTGAACGAGGCGCTCTCCGACGTGGACGAGGGGGGGCGGCGCCGGGTCCGCACCGCGCTGCCGGATCGCCTCGAGGGCATGTGGTCGCCCGAGGAGCTCCGTCGGGCCGTGTGGAACCTCGTCACGAACGCGCTCAAGTACGGGCGAGCCGGGACGCCGGTCGCGGTCGAGGCGAGCCGTTCGGGCGACGGCGTGCGGATCGCGGTCCACAACGAGGGGCCGCCGATCCCGCCGGAGGAGCAGGCCCGGATCTTCGAGCCGTTCGGGCGAGGGCGCGGCGCCGAGACGGTCGCCAGCGGGTGGGGGCTCGGCCTCACCCTGGTGCGCGGCTGCGCCGAGGCGCACGGCGGCTCGCTCGCGCTCGAGAGCACCCCGGAGCGCGGCACGACGTTCACGCTGCGGCTGCCGCACGATGCGCGCCCGCACCGGGCGGCGTGACGTCAGGAGGACAGCAGCACCGGGGCCGTCATCGTCTCGAGGATGACCCGCGTCGTCCCTTGCCGGTCCACGACGCCGCCGAGCCCCCAGGCGCCGACGACGGCGAGATCCGCGGCCTCGTCGGAGATCCGGTTCAGCACCACGTCCACGGCGGGGAAGTCCCCGACGACCCACCGATCGTACGCGGCGGCGACGCCGTGCGTGCCGAGGTGCTCGACGAGCGCGGCGGGCTGATCGCGCCCGGGCGCGCCCTCGCCGGGCGAGAGGAGCGCGAGCACCGACACGCGCTCCGCGCGCTCCAGGATCGGCAGCGCGTCGTGGAGGGCGCGCGCCGACTCGCGGCTCCCCGACCACGCGACGAGCACGCGGCGGCCCACGTCGCGGTAGGAGCCGGCCGACGGGATCACGATCACCGGCCGCCCGCTCTCCGCGATGACGCGCTCGACGAGGCCGTCGGGGACCGGCGCCGGATCGCCGCGCTGCTGGCCGAACACGGCGAGGTCCACCCGCCGGCACAGCGACACGACGGCGTCGATGACGCCGGCGACCTCCCGCTCCGCGTCCAGCCGCCAGAACCGCGACGGCACGCCGGCCTCCCCGCACGCCGCCTCGAACCGCGCGCGGGCCTCCTCCGCCGCGCGGGCGACCGCGTCCGGCGAGCGCCGGCCGACGATGCTCGCGCCGAGGGTGGGGCTCTCGGCGAACAGGCCGGTGAGGCGGGCGCCGTGGCGGCGCGCCAGGGCGAGCGCGAGCCGGGTCCGCTCCGCGGCGCGCGCTCCCGAGTCGAGGTGGACGGCCAGATCCTTGAGGTCCATGGTGGACGACACCATAACGCGGGGCGCGCGGGCTGACTCGCTTCGCCGCGCCGCGGCCCGGCGCGGGCGTGACCCGGCCGAAGCGGGCGCCAGCCGCGCCGCGGCACCCGTATGGGCCCAGGACGCGATCGGGATCGCCGCCCGCGGCGGGGGCGGGGTCGAGCCCCTCTCCCCCAGGCGGCGCCCGGGGGAGAGGGTCGGGGAGAGGGGGCACACTGGGTGCGCGGATCAGGGGCGAGCTCGGGGTCGGGGTCGGGGTCGGGGTCGGGGTCGAGAGAGACTCCCCCCTCTCCCCCAGGCAGCGCCTGGGGGAGAGGGCCGGGGAGAGGGGGCACCCTGGTCGCGAGGTCGCGAGGTCGCGAAGCCGGAGGCGGAGGAACGAACCCGTCGGAGCCGCGGGATCGGCATCGAGGATGTCCGGCGGGCGCGGCGGCGCCGCGTGAGGGAAGCCGCGCCGGCAAGATCGGCTCGCCGGCGGCGCGCGGGATCCGCGCGCACGCCCCGAATGATCCGTTGACCGGGTTTCACTGACAGATGACGTGCGAGCGACGGGGACGCCGAAGATGCCGCTCCTGCGCCTCGCCGCCGCCCCTCCCGCGCGCGTGGATCGCGCGCGAGGGGTCGCGCCACCCCCTCCGCGCGGACGCGCCAGGAGGCGAATGCGCGCGTCCCAGAGCGCCTTCGAATCGCGTGCGATGCTTCACTCATGGAAACTGCACGCGACCTCGCCCTCCGCCTCCGCGACCTGCTCCGGCGCGAGCACGCCGCCCTCGCCGACTTCCTCCTCACCCTCGCGATCTTCGACGAGCGCCGCCTGTGGGCCGAGCTCGGGTACGGGTCGCTCTTCGATTTCCTCCACCGCGAGCTCGGCCTCTCGAGGAGCGCCGCCTTCTACCGCAAGACCGCGGTCCAGCTCGTCCGCGAGCATCCGGCCGTAGCCGACGCCCTCCGGGAGGGGAAGCTGTGCCTCATGACCGTCGCCGAGGTCGCCCGGGTGCTCGAGCCGGGGAACGCGGGCGACCTCCTCCCCCGCTTCTTCGGCCTGTCGAAGCGCGAGGCCAAGATCCTCGTCGCCTCGCTCCTCCCCGCCGAGGCGCCCCCGGTCCGCGAG
>DASVZX010000118.1:0-8192 GCA_036391435.1 Anaeromyxobacter sp.
CGGCGAGTCTCGTCTTCATGGCGGGCTCCCTAGCTTCCCTGCGCGGCGACCGTCGTCGCCGAGCGGTTCAGGATCTTGGGCGTGATGAAGATGAGCAGCTCGGTGTGGTCGTCCTGGTCGGCCTTCGCCCTGAAGAACCACCCGAGGATGGGGATCTTGCCGAGGAACGGGACCTCGTGGTTCTGGGTGGAGGTCTGGCGGGTGTAGATGCCGCCGATCACGGTGGTCTCGCCGTCCTTCACGAGCACCTCCGTCTCCGCCTCGCGCTTCGAGATCGAGGGCTGGCCGTTCGCGCCGGTGAGCTGCGGGTTCGGCGCGTTGTTGGTCGCCTTGATCTTGAGGAGGATCGAGCCGTCGGCCGAGACGTGCGGCGTCACCTTGAGCTCGAGCTTCGCCTCGATGAAGGTCGTGTTCACGCCCGAGGCGGACACCTGCGAGAACGGGATCGAGATGCCCTGCCCGATCGTCGCCTCGCGGTTGTCGATGGTCGCGATCTTCGGCGCCGAGATGGTCTTCGAGACGCCGCTGTTCTCGAGGGCGCTGAGCCGCAGGTTCAGGTTGAACGCGCCGCCGGCGGAGCCCAGGATGAACCCGATCGCGCCGCCCGAGCCGTCGCCGACCGCCGCCGGGAGGCTCACGGCGAAGTTCGGCGCGGTCGCGGTGCCGGTCGTCGACGAGCCGGCGCCGATCCCGCCGGCGGCCGCGACGTTGTTCGGGAACGACAGGCCGGTGGGATTGCCGGTCGCCTGGGTGAAGGCGGCGTTGCCGCCCCACTGCACGCCGAGCGCCTTGTTGAAGTTCGACCCGGCCTCGATGATGCGGGCCTCGATGAGGACCTGCGGGATCTCGGTGTCGAGGTTCCGCACGAGCCCCTCGGCGCGGACGAGCGCCTCCTGGACGTCCTTCACGATGAGGACGTTGGTCCGCTCGTCCGTGGACACCGACCCGCGCTCGGAGAGCACGTCCTTCACGCGATCCTTCATGTCGCCGGCGCGGGCGAAGTTGACCGGGATGATGCGGACCTTGAGGGGGAGCGTCGGCGCGCGGGCCTTCTCGGCCTCGGCCCGCGCCTGCTGCTCCTTCGCGATCTGCTCGTACTTCGCGATCCGGATGACGTTCCCCAGCTCCTCCTTGCCGAGCCCCTTCGACTTCAGCACGAGGTCGAGCGCCTGGTCCCAGGGGACGTTGCGGAGCGAGACCGTCACCTTGCCGGTGACGTCGTCCGCGACGACGATGTTCTTCTTCGACACGTCGGCGATGAGCCGCAGGAGGTTGCGGATCTCGATGTCGTGGAAGTCGAGGGTGATGCGCCGGCCGGAGTAGCCGGCGCGCGGCACGCCCGAGGCGGCGTAGCCCGGCGCCTCGGACGAGAAGCCGGCCGCCTGCGCGTCGGTGATCTTCACCACGGCGGGATCGCCGGGCTTCCCGGCGGGCGTGGGCGTCACGCCCTGGAACGTCCAGGTGAGGCCGTTCGCCGTCTCGGCGATCGCGTCGAGCGCCTCGCCGCGCAGCGTGGCGACGATCTTCACCTCGCCCGAGGCGGGCTGGTTGAAGGACGAGACCATCGTCACCGGACCCTGGAACGCGGTCGTGTCGAGCGACCGCTCGAGCTTCGCGGCGAGCTCGGCGCTCTCGAGCGAGAGGACGACCGTGCGCGCGTCCGGGCGCGAGACGGCGTGCCGTGCCTTGCCGGCGATCTCGATCCGGGCGAACCCGCCCTGCTGGGCGAAGCGGAGGTCGGTGATCTTCACCTTGCCGGGCGCCGGGGCGGGCGCCGCGGCGGCGGTGGCCCGGGGCGACCGCGCCTCGGCGGGCGCCGGGGCCGCGCGGGCCCTCGCCGTCGCCACGACGGCGACGCCGTCCTTCACGCGGCGGATCTCGTAGGCGGGGAGCGCGCCGGGCGCGTCGAGGACGACGCGCAGCTTCCCCTCGCCCTTGCCGAAGCGCACCTGCGTGAAGCCCGCCCCCGCCCTCGCCGGGGCGCGGGGCGCGGAGGCGACGCCGTGGAGGTCGAGCGCGAGCCGCGCCGGGTCGCGCAGCTCGATGATGTCGATGCGCGGCACCTGCCCGTCGGTCGCGAGGACGATCCGGTCCCTCGCGGCGCGCACCGCCGTGACCGCGTGCGCCGGGCGCGCGGCGCGCGCCTCGTCGACGCGGCGGGAGACCACGTGATCGTCCGCGCCCGGCGCGGCGGCGGCCGCGTCCTGCGGCTCCGAGGCGACCGGCTTCTCGGCGGGCTTCTCGGTCGGGGTCGCGGTCGCGGTCGTAGTCGCGGTCGTAGTCGCGGTCGCGGTCGCGGTCGCGGTCGGGGTCGGCGTCGGGGTCGGCGTCGCGGCCGCGTCCGCCGCGGCGTCCCCCTGGACCGTCACCACCACCGCGTCGCCGCGCGGGGTCACCTCGTAGCGGCGCGGCCCCTCGAGGGCGACGATGACGCGTCCGACCGCGCTCCGCTCGTCCTTGTACTGCGCCGTCGAGACCGCCACGACGCCGGCCTTGCCGACCTCCACGGGCGACGCGACCTGCGAGACGTCGGCGCCGGCGAGGTCCACCACGAGCCGCGGGGGGTCCTGGAGCTTGAACACGGTGTACGACGGCGGGCGCGTCCCCCGGATCGCCAGCTCGACCGCGCCGCCGCGCTCCGCGACGTCGATCGCCCGGATCACGTTCGGCTCCGCCGCGCCCGCGCGCGCCCCGGCCGCGAGGACGCCCCAGAGGACGACGCCGGCGAGGGGCTTTCGGTGGTTTCTCATGGCTATTCCTCGAGGTTCAGCGCGGCTTCCTTGGGAAGGCGGAGGACGGTCTGGGTCCGGTCGCGCGTGCCGTCGGCGCGGATGGCCCACTCGGAGACGACGAGCTCGCCGGACCGGACGGCGGCGACGACGCCGCCGTTCTTGCCGATGCAGGCGCCCCTGCGCACCGCGTAGCCCACGCCGGTCGGCGCCTCGACCATGGCGACCGGATCCTCGAGGCCCGTCACGACGGCGACGAGCTTCATCTGCTCCAGCTCGAAGCGGCCGAGCGGCGTCGCGCAGCGCGTGGCGAGCCCGCCCTTCTGGCCCTCGAGCTCGGTGAGGAAGCTGCGGAAGGGATCGCGCTTGCCGACCGAGGAGTACGCCCACTCGGTGGGCTCGCTCTTCTTGGGCTCCGCGGGGGCCTGGGCCACCGGCGCGGCCGGGGCCGCCGCGGCCGGGGCGGGCGCCGCCGCCGGGCGAGCGGGCTTCGAGTCGCCGCAGGCCGCGGCGAGGACGACCGCGGCGAGGAGGGTTGCGCGCGCGGTCATCGGGGGCTCCCGGGCGCCGCCGCCGGGGCTGCGCCGGCGCCCGGCGCGGCGTGCCCGCCGGGCTTCGCGGGGTCGACGAACATGAAGGCGGTCACGAGGAACTTCCCGTTCAGGATGACCTTCCCGTTCACGTCCTTGGGGCTGTCGAGCTGGAGCTCGCTCACGTTCACGATGCGGCGCATGCGCCCGAGCGCGTCGAAGAAGGTCGCGATCTCGTGGTAGTTGCCCTTCACCGTCATCGGGATCGGGATCTTCGCGTAGAAGCGCTCGGTGGCCGGCGCCTTGGGCTCGATGCTCTCGATCTTGAGCCCCGCCTTGAGCGCGCGGTCCTGGAAGAGCTGGAGGAGGTCCTCGATGTTCTTGTCCTCCGGCAGCTCGGCGAGGGCCTCGCGGAGCTGCTGCTCGAGCAGCTCCTTCTCGCGCCGGAACTGGTTCAGGTTGTTCGCGATGGCGGTCTTCTCGATGTACTCCTTGTCGAGCCGCTGCTGCTCGGCGGCCGCCCGGCGGATCTTGTCCTCGAGGTCGGAGATCGGCGCGCCGAAGTTCATGCCGACGACGAAGTAGTTGAGGACCGTGAGGAGCACGACGACGCCGGCGAGGACGCCGATCTTCGCGCCGAGCGGGGCCTTGAGGACGCGGTCGAGGAGCTTGTCCATCGCTCACCTCCCCTGGCCGGCCGGGGCCGGGGCCGGGGCCGGGGCGGCGGGCCCGGGCTGCGGCGCGCCCTGGGCCGGCTTCGGCTGGTAGTTGAGCGCCGCCGTGAGCGAGAACTCGACGAAGTCCATGCCGCGGTCGGTCTTCGCGGTCGTCTTCTGCAGCTCGACCCCGCCGAAGTACGGGTTCTGCTTCAGCGCGGACATGAACTCCGAGACGTCGTCGATGGTGGAGGCCGCGCCCGTGTACGTCATGGTGCCGCCCTTCTCCTCCATCTTCGTGATCCACAGCCGCTTCGGGACGAGCGTGGCGAGGGCGTCGAGCACCCGCACCGGGCCGGACCGGTTCGCCTTGAGCTGCGCGAGGATGTCGAGCTTCTCGCGGAGCGCGGCCTGCTGGTCCTTGATGTTCTTCACCTCGCCGATGATCCGGTCGAGCTGCGAGATCTCCTCGCGCAGCGACTTCACCTTCGCCTCCCGCGCCTGGAGCTCGGACGCGCGGGAGCTCGCCCACAAGAAGTTGCCGATGAACCCCAGCACGACGATGAGCGCGAGGAGCAGCAGCTGCTGCTTGCCGACCGTCTTCTTCTTCGAGACCCGGACGGGCAGGAGGTTGATGCGAATCATGGCTACTTGTCCCCGGCGCGGCGGAGGGCGAGGCCGACGCCGACGGCGGCGGAGGGCGCGGCGGCCAGGATGACGGCGGGATCGAACCTCTTGTTGTCCACCTCGATGTTCTTGAAGGGGTTCAGGATCTCGACGGGCACCCCGGCGCGCGCCTCGACGACCTTGAAGAGCGCGGGGACGCGCGCGGTGCCGCCGGACAGGTACGCCCGGGTGATCTTCCCGTCCGCGGCGGTCGACGAGTAGAAGTCGAGGGACCGCTGGATCTCGCCGCCCATCTGCTCGGCGACCCCCTGGATCACCCGCTCGACCTCCTGCGGGACGACGGCGTCGGACTCGCCCTGCCCGCCGACCTTGAGCGCCTCCGCCTCGTCGTAGGAGATGTTGAGCTGCTTCTGGATCTCCTCGGTGAAGGCGTTGCCGCCCATCGTGATGTCGCGCGTGAAGGTGGTGACGCCGCGGCTGATCACGTTGATGTTGGAGACGGCGGCGCCGACGTTCACGAGGACGACGGTCTCCTCCGAGAGCCCGTCGTAGTTGGCCTCGAACGCGTTCTGCACCGCGAAGGCGTCCACGTCGACCACCGTGGCGGCGAGGCCGGCCTCGGCGCACACCGACGTGTAGTCGTTGATCATGTCCTTCTTCGCCGCGACGAGGAGGACGTCCATCTGGCCCGCGGCGTCGCCCTCCGGCGTGAGGATCTGCGTGTCGATGTTCACGTCCTTCACGTCGAAGGGGATGTACTGCTCCGCCTCCCACTGGATGGACTCGTCGAGCTCCTCCTGCGACATGCGCGGCATCGAGATCTTCTTGATGATGACGGAGTGGCCGCGGACCCCGATCGCGACCTCCCGCGCCTTCACCTTCTGCTGCGCAGCGAGCTCCTGGATGGCCTGGACGATGGCCGCGGAGTTCATGAGCGCGCCGTCCACGATCGCCTCGGGCGGCAGCGGCGCGGCCCCGAAGGCGAGCAGCTGGAAGCCGCCCTTCTTCTCCCTGAGCTGGACGAGCTTCACGCTCGAGGACCCGATGTCGAGGCCGACGGCGAGCTTGCCCTTCGCCATGCTGCCTCCTAGAAGCCCCGCGGGCGGGCGCGCCCGGGTCCGAAGACCTTGCGGCGCTCGGCGGGGGTGAGCCCGAGCGCGAGGATGATCTTGCGCTTCGTGTCGACGCGGCAGTCGAGGCCGCTCTCGATGCGCGAGACCGTCAGCGGAGAGACGCCGGCCTTGCGGGCCAGCTCCGCCTTCGTGAGGAGCTGGTCCTCGCGGAGCCGGCGCACGTTGTTGGGTGCGCGGCGCACGAGGACCGCGCGGTTGGGCGGGGCGGGCATGCGATCGACAGGCTAGGCGATCGCTCCCCCGCCGATCAAGAAAGCCGGTGCGTCACGATATCGGCGTTTGTGGGAGAGTGATGCGTCATTGCGCGCGACTGATGCATCATTGAGCGTCTACGAGATCCCGTACTCCTTGATCTTGTAGAGCAGCGCCCGGTAGGAGAGCTCGAGCAGCTCCGCCGCGCGCGTGCGGTTTCCGCCGGTTTTCTCCAGCGCCGCCCGGATCAGCTGCTCCTCGAGCAGCCGCGTCTCGCGCTTGACCGAGAGCGTCCCGTGAACGCGGGACCCGCCCGGCGGCGGCGCCGCGCGGGCCGTCTCCGGCAGGTCCTCCTCGCGGACCACCGGCCCGTCGGCGAGCACGACCGCGCGCTCCAGCGCGTGCTCGAGCTCGCGCACGTTCCCCGGCCAGCGGTGCGCCCGGAGCGCCTCGAGCGCGTCCTCGGAGAGCGACATGCCGCCGAGCTCAGGCCGCAGCCGCGCGTGCCGCGCGAGGAAGTGCGCGGCGAGCGCGGGGATGTCGTCCGCCCGCTCGCGCAGCGGCGGGACGCGCACCGCCACGACGTCGAGCCGGTAGAAGAGGTCCTCGCGGAACTGCCCCGCCGCCACCGCCCGGCGCAGGTCGCGGCCGGTCGCCGCGACGACGCGCACGTCCACCTTTCGGGCGCGGACGTCGCCGAGGGGGCGCACCTCCTCGTCCTCGAGGAAGCGGAGCAGCTTCGGCTGCAGCGGGAGCGGGAGCTCGCCGATCTCGTCGAGGAAGAGCGTGCCGCCGTCGGCCTCCTCCGCGAGCCCCTTGCGCGTCCGCTTCGCGTCGGTGAACGCGCCGCGCACGTGGCCGAAGAGCTCCGACTCGATGAGCTCGGCGGGGATCGCGCCGCAGTTCACCGCGACGAACGGGAGCGCCGCGCGCGGCGAGAGCTCGTGGAGCGCGCGCGCGACGAGCTCCTTGCCCGTCCCCGACTCGCCCTCCACGAGCACCGTGGTCTTCTGCGGCGCGACCTTGCGGATCTGGCGCAGGACCTCCTGCATCGCGGCGGACGGGCCGACGAGGTTCTCCGGGCCGAAGCCGGCGGCGAGCTCCGTCCGGAGCCGGCGGTTCTCGCGCGCGAGCCGCTCGCGCTCCTCGGCCTTCCGCAGGACGAGCACCACCTCGTCCTTCCGGAACGGCTTCGAGACGTAGTCGTAGGCCCCCGCCTTCATCGCCTCGAGGGCCGCGTCCTGCGCCCCGTAGGCGCTCATGACGATGACGGTGAGCTCCGGGCGCAGCCGCTGGATCTCGCGGAGCAGCGCGAGCCCGTCCATGCCGGGCATGCGCACGTCGGTGAGGACGAGGTCCGTGTCCCGGGCTTCGATCTCGCGGAGCGCGTCGGCCGCCGACCCGACGGCGCGCGCCTCCCAGCCGTGGTCCGTGAGGATCACGGAGAGGAGGTGCCGCATCGCGGGGTCGTCGTCGACGACGAGGATGCTCCGGAAGCCCACGGCGAGCCGACTCTAGCACGCGGGCGGGGACGCCCCCGCGCCGGCGGCGCGCAGCCGGACCGTGAGCACGGCGCCGCCCCCCTCCGCGTTTCCCGCGGTGAGCTCGCCCCCGAGCGACTCGACGATCCCCTGCGAGATCGCGAGGCCGAGCCCGGTCCCCGCCCCCGCCCCCTTCGTGGAGAAGAAGGGCTCGAACACGCGCGCGAGGTCGGCGGACGGGATGCCGGGCCCCCCGTCGCGCACCTCCACCTCCACGCGCCCGTCCCCGGCGCGCGCCGCGACGCGGACGCGCCCCCCGCCGGCCATCGCGTCCGCCGCGTTGAGGAGCAGGTTCAGGAACACCTGCGCGAGCCGCCCCTCGTCGGCGGAGACGCGCGGCAGGCCGGGCGGGATCGCGAGCTCGACCGCGACGCCCCGGAAGCGCGCCTGCACGCGGGCGAGGCGGAGCGCGGCGTCGATCGGCACCGCGACGTCCACCTCCCCGACGACGGGCGCCGCGGGGCGGGCGAGGTCGAGGAGGCCGCGCACGATCCCGTCGATGCGCTGCGCCTCGGCGGCGATGCGCCGCAGGAAGTCGGTGGCCTCATCGCGACCGGCGTCGCCCGCCGCGAGCCGTTCGCGCGCGAGCTCCGCGTACCCCGTGATCGCGCCGAGCGGGTTCCCGACCTCGTGGGCGACGCCCGAGGCGAGCCGGCCGGCCGTGGCGAGCCGCTCGGCGCGGACCAGCGACGCGCGCGCCGCCACGAGCGCCTCGTTCGCCCGCTCGAGCTCCGACACCTTCTGCGCGAGCCGGGCGCGCTCCGCCGCGAGCGCGGCGGCGAGC